>NZ_JBEXYD010000070.1:0-37420 GCF_040630735.1 Kitasatospora sp. NPDC005748 | reverse complement strand
GGTGGTGAACGAGACTGCTCCCCAGGCGTACAGGTCGACGGACTTCAATTTGACCCGCGCGTCGAGACCACTTTCGCTCTGCGCGCCGAGGGCGATGTCGTCACCGTCGGCCGACACCGCCGCATGGCCGGAGAGCTGGTACGTGCCCTGCGGCACCACGACGATGGTTTGTTCCACACGTGACGCCTGCGACGTCAGGCGCACGGCATGCTGACCGGCATGCGGGTGGGCGGAGACGACGGAAGCGCCGGCCGTGGCGCGCCAGGGCGATGCACCTGCTGCCTCGAAGTCGGGATCGACGAGCAGCTGCTCCGTCGAAGGGGGCGGAGCCGCGCTGCTGCGCGAAGCCTTCGGAGTGGACGGCGAGGGCGAGGGAGCGGGAGGCGTAGGAGCGGGCGTAGCCGTACTCGTCGTCGGCGCGGGGGTGCCGTCCCGGCTCGGGGCGGACGGCCGTCCGAGTTGGGGCTGCTGGTCCCCCGCCGGCCCGCGGTGGCCGGGCAGGATGGCGACGAGCAGGGCGGCGGTGGTCAGTACGCCGACACCGCCGACCGTTGCCGCAGCCCATTTGCCGGTGAGGGCAGTGGCTTTGAGGGCTTTGGCGGGAAGCAGCGCCTGGGTGGTGTCCGTGAACAGGTGGGAGGCGCCGGGAGGGGTGAGTGCGATCGGCAGCATCGCGCCCAGGCGGGAGTTGATGCCCCGGAGTTGCGCGAGGGCGCTGCGGCAGTGGGCGCATTCGGCCAAGTGACGCCGGAGTGCCCCGTGGGGCCGGGAGGATCTGCGTGCGGTCTCGCCCAGTTGGCCTCCGTAGTGGACGCATTCGCTGTCTTCCCGCCGGCGCACGTGGGCCTGGAGGTAGGCCTTGCGAAGTCCCTCCACGGCGCGGTCCAGGAGTGAGGAGACGCCGGAGGGCGCGATCCCGAGGAGGGTGGCGACCTGGCCGGCCGGCACCTCGTCGACCAGGCGCAGCCAGAGGACGGACTGCCATCGGTCGGGGAGGGAGCGGAAGCTGTGGGCCACGAGGCTGTGCTCCTCTTGCCGCAGGACGATGCCCGCCGGGTCGCCGTCGGCGTCCGTGGCGGGGGAGTCGGGCGAGGGCCGGTGCCACTGCTCCAGTGCTTCGGCGTCCTGCAGGTGGATCCGCCGCTCCGTGCGTCCCCAGGCGAACGCCGCGTTCTGGACCGCGCCCAGGAGGTACGGGCGCCACGATTCGTCCGGGCCCCTGCCGGCGTCGACGGCGCGCACCGTATTGACGAAGGCCTCCGCCGCCAGGTCCTGCGCGGTGTGGGCGTCGCGGGTGAAGGTGCGCGCGTACCGGAGCGTCCCCGCGTGGTGGCGGTCGTAGAGGGTCTCTATGGCCGCTGCTCTGGCGGTGCCGGTGGAGTACGGATCGTCCCGTATGAGCGCGGTGAGCCGGCTGTCCGACCGGTTGTCGCCGGTGTCGGTCGTGGTGGGGGTGGAGGTCGTCATGGCTGTGCCCTGTCTGGGTGCGTCGGCGTCGCGCCGCCGGGCCCGGCGCGGCGGGACCGTTCATAACGAATCGATCACGCACCGGGACCATCGGGGGGGAGGGGACTTCAGGAGGTGGAACCGCTCGCCTGTGGCTACGGCGGGAGCCTAGCCGGACATCGCGGCCCATGACAGAAATGGCCTGAAATCATGTTAAATCACTTCAATCGCGCCCGTATGGGCGGCTCGCGCCGGCCGACGGGCGAGGGGCGGCTGCCCGCGGGGCACCGGAGCCATCGACCGCGACTGCCTCCCAGGCCGTCACGAAGTGAGGCGACGTCGGATCGGCCCATACCAGGAAAGGGGCCGGTTGTCGCTTGCGATGCCGGTCCGAGCCAGCAAGGAGCACTCCTCATGACACCCCTCCCCTCCCGTACGCATGCCGTCGCGTCCCCGTCGGCCGGACCTGCTCTTCCGCCGCGCAGGACGTCCCGCGCGGCGGCCCCGCTGCTTGCCGCGGCCGGAGCCCTGACGCTGTCCGCCACCACTGTTCTCACCCCTGCCACGGCGGCCGAGCCGACCGCCTCGAAGGTCGACCGGCACGCCGTCGTCCTCGTCAACTTCCGCAACCTCGCCCTGGCCGACCCCCAGCGGGCGCATGACCAGGCCGTGCGCAACTTCTTCGGCCCGACCGAGTCACTGGCCTCGTACTACAAGGAGAACTCGGGCGGCCGGATGACTGTCGTGCCCGCCAAGGGCGACGGGGTGTTCGGGCCCTTCACCCTCGACATGGACGACTCCTCCGCGTGCGACACGGGGAAGATGGCTGAACTCGCCCGCAAGACGATCCCGGACGTGGACTACGACCACGTTTCGATCGTCATGCACTCGAACCACTGCGGCGGCTGGTGGGGTCTGGCCGGCATGCCCGGGATCGTGAGCTGGTTCCACGAGGGAGCCGTCGCCGACAAGGCCGCCATCGTCCACGAGATCGGGCACAACCTCGGGTTCGCCCACCAGCAGCGGCAGACGTGCACGGCCGGCAGTTTCACCGCCTGCGCCGACGACGGATACAGCAATCGCACCCCCATGGGCGGAGGCGGGGAGAAGAAGGGACTGACCGCGCCCGAACTCCTGTCCCAGAAGTGGTTGACCGCCCAGCAGGTCACGACGCCTGCCGCGACTGCCGACGTGCGCCTCACCCCGCTGCACGCCGCCGGGACCGCCGGTGTGCGTGCGATCGACCTGCCGTTGGGTTCCGGTGGCGACCGGCTCGTCATCGAGTACCGCACACCCGACACCGCCACCCCGGACATCGACATTGCCCAGGGCGTGAACGTCTACCGCGTACCTGGGGGCCGCTACAACCAGGCCGTCCTGATCAGCAACGCCGGACACGAGAACAAGGCGGTCGCCGGGTCGTTCGTCGCCGGCACTCCGATCTCCGACACGTCCGCCAACCTGTCCGTCGGCGTCTCCCAGGCGACCGCGGCCGGCGCCGAGGTCCGTGTCCAATTCGACTTCGACCCCAAGCCGGCGTCCCCGACTCCCGCCCCGGTCCCGACCGGGCCCGCCCCGGCCCCTGCCCAGAGCACCGGCCGGCCGAAGCCCGTGCCGACCCCGAGCACCCAGCAGGCGGATGACCGGACGGTGATCGGTTCCACCGTCGCCCCCGCCCCGGTCGCGCCCGGCGGCCGGGCAGAGGACAGCTCCCTGGCCGCCACCGGTGCGTCCGCCACCGTTCCCGCGGTGATCGGCGTGAGCCTCGTTGTCGCCGGAGCGACGGTGACTCTGCTCGTGGCCAGGGGCCGCTCCCGCCGACGCCGCGGCTGACCCCTGTTCGGCCCGGGCCACCGCTGCGCGCAACTGTGGCTCGGGCCGGTCCGGGGTCTCCCGGTGCACCGGCGCCGGGAGACCCCGGGCGTACGACCGCCGGGGCGTCGCGGTGGGCCGCTGCGGGGCGGTGGCCCTGCGGCACTACGCGCGGTCGGCGGGCCCCGTGGTGGACGCGATCGCCCGGTAGATGTGGGCGATTGCTCCCACCGGGGGCGGAGCCCGGGGCGGCCGGGCGTCCACGCCCGGCGCGGGGTGCTCCCGGGTGCGGTGGCCGCGCGGAGGGAGCGGGACGTCAGCCGTGAGTGCTGTCGAGGCCCTTCGCGCGCATGGCGGCGGCGGTCTGGTCCTCCACCCGCTTGAGGGCGGACTGCAAGGGCGAGTGTTCGGTGAGGGCCTTGGGGAACTCCGAACTCAGTGCCTTCGAGGTCTCGTTCATGACAGGCCCCCAGATCCAGTTGGTGGGCATCGACTGCGTCCGGAAGACATCGGCGATCACCTGGTTGCCGAAGTACGGCGAGGGCCGCCGCAGCGAGGGAAGACTGTCGGCCGTGACGGCCGCCGGGACGAGTCCGGCCTTGGCCACCAGGATCTCCAGGGAGTCGTGGTCGCTGCTGAGCCAGTGGGCGAACTCGATCGCCTGGTCCGGTGTCCGGCAGTTCTTGGTGACGGATGTCGCCGAGCCGCCTACGAAGCTTGCGGACCCGCCGCCCGCCTTCCAGCGTGGCAGGGGGGCGACGGCCCACTTCCCGGCGGCGCCCGGCGCCTTCTGTTCGAGGATGGACGCGAACCAGGCAGGTTCGGGAATCGCGGCGACGGTGCCGTTCTGGAGGTCCTGGAAGAACTCGTCACTGAATCCGGGATCCATCTTGGCCTGTCCCATGGCGATCAGGTTCTCCCAGTATTGCGTGACGGTGGCGGTACCCGGCTCCGCCATGTTGATCCGCCAGGACTGTGCCTTGACGTCGAACCAACTACCTCCGGCCTGCGCGGCGAGGCCGGTGAACCACCACGGATCGTCGGGGGTGAAGGCCGTCAGCCGGACACCGGGGGCCGTCCTCTGGATGCTGGCCGCGTCCCTGGCGAAGTCGTCCCAGGTCGCCTGAGGGCTCAGCCCGTACCGGGCGTATACGTCGGTGCGGTAGAAGAGAGCCATCGGGGCGACGTCGACCGGGATTCCGTAGATCTCGCCGCCGACAGTGGCCTGCTGCCAGGCCGCGTCACTGTAGTAGACACCCAGGCCGAGGACGTCCCGTCCGATGGGCCGAAGGACGTCGTCAACGGTGAAACTCGCCACGGACTCGTAGCCGATCTGTGCGAGGCAGGGCGCCGTTCCGGCCTTGGCGGCGGACAGGATCCTGTCGTAGCCTCCCTGGCTGCCCGGGGCGATCTTCTCGAAGGTGACGCGCACGCCGTGGTGGGTGGCGTTGAAACGGGCGACGGCTTCCTCGTATCCCGGTGCCCAGCCCCAGAAGGAGAGGGTGGTCGTGGCAGTGTTGCCGGCGCCGGTACCGCAGGCCGCCATGCCTGCGAGAAGGGCCAACGAGAAGATCAGGTGAAACAGGCGTCTGCGCACGGGGCCGGTCAAGGCAGTACTCCTTCGATGTCGTAGGGCCGGGTTGCTTCGTCGAAGAGCCCGGCGACAGTGGGTGGTGTGCTCTTCGCGCAAATCGGTCGGGTGGAGGCGAAGGGGCGAATCGGCTCGTGCTCGCCGTCAAGGCCGCGGTGGTGGTGGAGGCGGCCGGTGGTCGAAGCCGCAGCCGCGCAGTCCCGGACCCTGTGACGCCGCCGAACACACCTTCTTGCGGCGGCGGTTGAACCAGTATTCACCCGTCGCCGACACCTTCCCGTGAGGTCGAGGACCGAGGGTCCCGCAAACGAAGGAACAGGCCTGCGAATGCAGATCGAAGGTTGCCGAAGCAAGCACGGAAGGACGACGGGATTCTCGGCCCGAATGGGATTGGCAGGCGGAGGTCAACGTGGTCGAGCGCGCGGCCGGGCGACCGTTCCGGGCTGTCCGCCGACTCGTTGTCGAGGCGTTGCCCGTCCCACCGTCGAACGTCTGGAAGCCAGGGCCCGGCGACCTCTTGAGGGGCGAAACACTCTTCCCCGACTCGTGGGGCGCCTCGTTGTCCGTCGCCGGGGCCTGGGCCAGGCTCGACGGACAGACCCGGGCGAAGGTCCGCCTCTCGTCTCGCGGGAGGCGGGCCACCATGATCACCGCCGTGATGCGATCTGCGATAGCCGGGTTGGCCGCGGCTCCCTCTTCGCCTGGCCCGCAGTGCCGGTCAGCGCGCCCCTCGCGTTCGGGTGGACGGCTTCCACCGGACCGCTTCGTCACCCCCTCGCGTGTTGCCGGTTGTCTCCGGCCGAACGGGGTGCGGGGCTCGGCGCAGGAGTGCGCCGGGCCCCGCTGGTGGGGTGTGGGTCAGGTCCGTCCTTGTGGGCGGAGGGTCAGTTGATGGTCCAGCGCTGCTGGGCGGAGCCGGTGTCGGTCTGCTGGGTGATGGCGGCGCCGTCGGAGGTGGAGGCGGTGGTCAGGGAGAGTCCGCTGCTCTTGGAGGTGATCTTGTAACCGCCGGTGGCGGGGGTGGCCACCCAGCGCTGGTTGTTGCCGCCGCTGCAGGTCCACTGGATGATCTGCGCGCCGGCGGAGGTGGAGCCGCCGCTGACGTCCATGCAGAGGCCGGAGAGGCCGTTGACGATCTGGTAGCTGCCGTCCGCCTGCTGGGTGAAGATCCAGTCCTGGTTGCTGCCCCCGTTGGCGCTCCAGGTGACCAGCGGGGTGCCCTGGTTGAGCGAGTGGTCGGGGTCGTCGAGGGCCTTGCCTCCGGTGACCAAGGTGTGCGTTCCGTTGAGCGCCGTGGTGACGGCCCAGGTGAAGGACGTCGAGCCGGTGGCGGTGCCGGAGGTGGCGGTGACGGTGACGGTCGAGGATCCGGCGGTGGTCGGGGTGCCGGTGATCAGGCCCGAGGGGCTGATCGACAGGCCGGAGGGCAGGCCCGTGGCGGAGAAGGTGAGGGCCTTGCCGGCGGTGTCGTTGGCGGTGAGCTGCAGCGAGACGGCCGTGTTGACGTTCCCGGTCTGGTTGCCGGGGCCGGTGACCGTGACGGCCTCGGAGGCCGAGCCGGTCTGGGTGAGGGTGAGGGTCTGCTCGCTCGCCGTGCGGGAGCCGCCGACGGAGTTGCCGGTGGTGTTGGTCCAGCTACGGGTGGGCGTGGTCTCGGTGAGCCGGCCGGCGGTCCCGGAGAGGCCGATCACCAGGCCGCTGTAGCGGTTGACGAGGCGGAAGGTCCCGGTGGGGGTGTTGCTGGTGGAGGTGCCGGGGATGACCCACCACTGCTGGCCGACGGACGGGCCGCCCGCTCCGGTGGCGGTGACGGTCGGCCGGGCGCCCCAGGCGCGGCCCGCGGTGGCGGTGGAGTCGACGCCGAGCAGCTGTCCGGTGGAGGAGTTGACGATCCGGTAGGACCCGTCACCGTTTCCGGCGAAGCTCCACGACTCCAGGGCGGACCCGGTGGCGGTGGTCAGCGAGGTGGTGGCGGAACTGCCCGAGACCTGGGCCAGGACGCGGCCGCCTCCGCTACTGATCCGGTAGGCCTTGGTCTCGTCGACCGGTGCGGCGGCGGTGGCGGAGGCGCCGAGGGTGATGTCGACGTACTCGCCGGAGTGGCCGCCGGAGCAGCCGAACGAGCAGTAGGACCGGAAGCTCTTGCCGACGATCGTGCTGTTGGTCTTGTTCGCGCCGTCGAGGAACCAGCGGTACCACGAGGCGGTGTGGTAGCTGCTCGTGTCGCCGAGCAGGAACCACTTCTGGGTGGAGAGGTCGTCGGTGGCGTAGAACTGCTGGGGCGCCGAACCGCTCTGGTCGACACCCTGGGGCTCGCCGATGTAGAGCTTCAGGTAGGCGTTGTAGGTGATGTCCATGACGAACAGCGGCGAGGTCGCGGGCATCTTGCCGGCGGCGATCTGCTGGGTGGCGGTGCCGGTGTTCGCCGGGTTGTACTCCTTGGCGACGGGCGTGTACCCGGTGGTGCTGCCGGAGCCGACCGGGACCATGTTGCTCTCCTGGCCGCCCACGCCGGGCTGGGTCCAGGCGCCGTTGTACCACTTCTGCCAGGAGCCGGGCGCCATCTTCGAGGAGATCGGGGCGCGTGCCACGTGCTCGTAGAAGGCCTTCCAGCCGCCGCTCTTGTCGACGATCCGCGAGCCGTAGTAGACGTAGAAGTAGCCCGACGCGGTGTCCACGAACAGGCGCTGGTCGCCGTCGCCGTACGAGTACGTCTGGTTGGGGAACGCGGAGGTGTCGCCCCGGGTGGTGCTGTACGGGGACGTGATCACGTGGCTCTTGATGTCCCAGGTCTTTCCTTGGTCCTTGGACACCGTGTAGTCGATCGCGTCGTAGTGCAGGCCGTCGCCGAAGGGCTGCGGGGTGAACTCGTTGTGCACCAGGCCGTACCAGTCGCCGGTGTCCGGGTCGACCCAGACCCCGGCGAGGTCGCAGTAGTTCTTCTGGGCGTAGTTGGAGCCGCTCGGCGCGTACGTCGCCTCCTGGCCGGTCGGGCTGTTGTTGCACCGCCAGGTGGTGTCGTTGTTCTTGTCGTTCGCGTTGGCGGGGTTCACCGCGTTGCTGACCGCGCTCGACTTGGTGGCGGTGTCGAAGTCCGTGCCGGTGTAGAAGTCCCAGTGCCGCCTCTCGGTGGCGCCGTACAGGGCGGCGGACTGCTGGAACCAGAAGGTGCCGTCCTTGTCGACGTACGGGGACGCCTGGGTGTCCGTCGGGTAGGCGTACGGGACGGGGGATCCGACGCCCACCGTGTACGTGGCGGCCGGCGGGGTCGCCGACGCCGGGTACGTGGCGGCACCGGACAGCGTCAGGACGGTGGCGGCGAACACGGCCGCCAGAGCTCTACGGGGAGGGGAGGACACGGGAACTCCTTCGGGGAAGGGCACTTCATGGGGGAAGGGATCGCGACCGGCGGCCTGGTGAGCCGCGGTACCGGCCGTCCGCAAGTCAGGGGGACGGATCGGCCGGAGCAGGCTCGCCCGAGGTGGAGGCGCTGAGCCGGTGTGTGATGGCTCTCGTGCCACCGACGCGCATCCCGTCGTACGCCGCCGCCACAGGCGGCCGCGCCGGTTGGCACTCCGAGGGACCGGATGGATGTGCCGATGTGGTCCGGCTGTCGTGCGCGCCGACCAGCGGGTGCCCGCAGGATGGTAGCGGCTTGTTTAAAGTTGCCTTTTGCGGGGTTCTTTGGAGCAACTTGAAGCAAACCGTGGCAGCAGTCGGGGTCGAAGTCAAGAGATGCTGCGCCGGGGTTTGGGCAGAAGCCCCGCAGTCATCGACGTGGTGAAGGCAACCAGGTCGGGCCCCGCCGGACGAACCGGAGATCGACCTCCGTCGTGCCCTCAACGACGACAAGTCTCGACCTGCGCAAGGCTGTTGGCGCTCGGATGGGGTGGTGGAGACAGTGTCCACAGAAGGTCTCCGCTACCGATGACGAGGGCCGGATGCCTTCTCTGCCCCGCGTCCCCCAGCAGACCCGTGCACGAGGATCGGACGGCCACCGGGCAGATAACGGCGGGATACCGGGTCGGTTTGCCCGTACGTGATTGGTAGGCGGAATGCCACGTGGCCGAGCGCACCGCGGGCCCGGCCACGTCGATGCGGCCGAGCGGGCCGAACCAGCGGCAGCTGTAAGCACGTCGGGTATGAACGAAACCGCTCCCACCCACGCGTACAGAAGCACGAACGCCAACTCGGCCCGTGCGTCGAGACTGCTGTCGCGATGACGCCCTCTGCTCCACGTATGACGCCTGCGCGGTGAGAAGCACGGCACGGCGGCCGGCATGCGCCTGGACAGCGACGACGGAAGCTTCGCGGTGACGCGCCAAGTGGACGGCCCCGGTGCCTCGAAGGCGGGATCCATGAGCACCTGACCTGTCGAGGAGGTGGAGCCGCGTTGGCCCGGGAGACGCCCGCGGTGGAGCCACCCGGCGAGGAGATCGGGAGGGGAGTGCCGGAGCAACTGTGCGGGGGGCGACACAGGGTTGCCCGGCCGGCTCGGGCGGACGTCCCTGCGATCCGGGGTTACAGGCCACCCGTCGGACCGTAAAGGGGCGGGTGGGAAGGCAATGACCAGGGCGGCGGCGGTCAGGACGCCGAGACCGCTGACCGCCGAGGAGTACCGGTCCCTGGCATTCGGAGCCGGGAGCGGCGGCGATGACAGCCGATCCCGGCCGGGGGAGCGAGGGTCGGCGCAGGACAGGACGACGCCGGCGCCGCTTCCCACGGGACGGCGCCCGTGGGCGAAGTCAGTGCGACCATGCGTGCTCGTCGGCGGGTTCGGGGCGGACGGGTACGTCGGAGGGGTCCTGGAAGATGCCTTCGAGTGCGAGGTGCGCGCCGCCCCGGGCGGCGTTGGACAGGCCCAGCGTCGAGGCGGTCACGAGGACCCGTCCGGGGGCGGGCGTGATCCTGCGGTCGTCGAGAGCGCGTTGTGCCGCGTTGACCAGGTAGCGGCCGAAGACGGCGAAGTAGCCGCCGAGGACGATTCTGGGCGGGTTGAGTACGTCGACCAGGATGCCGAGTCCCAGGGCCAGGTCGTCGGCGAGGGCGGCGAGGGCGGCGAGCGTGCGGGGCTCGCCCGCGTCGGCGCGGCCCAGCAGGTCGTCGAGCCGGTCGGCGAGGTCGACGGAGAGGTCGTGCACCCGGTCGGAGGGGGCCGCGGCGGCGTCGAGGAAGGCCTGCAGTCCGACGGCGACCTCCCAGCAGCCGGTCCGCCCGCAGGCGCAGGGCCGGTCGAGGCGGTCCAGCCGCATGTGGCCGATCTCCGAGCCGCGGATCAGTTTGCCGCCCGAGATGCTGGCCCCGCCCACCCCGATTCCGCCGGTGACGTAGACGAGTTCGCGGACGTCGGCGCTGGGGGCGGCCAGGTACTCGGCGAGGGCGCCGGACTCGGCGTCGTTCTCGACCAGGACGGGCGGTGCGTGCCGCCCGAGCCGGGCGCGCAGTTCGTGGACCGCCCGTACGTCGCGCCAGCCGAAGTTGGTGGCCACGGCGACCGTGCCGGAGGCTGTGTCCACCGAGCCCTGGGTGACGAGGGTGACCCCGATGGCGTGCATGCCGAGGTCGGCCACCGCGCTGAGGCAGTCGGCGACCTGGTCGGCGACCTCGCGCAGGGCGGCCTGCGGGGTGAGGGTGGGCACGTCCAGGGCGCGCCGGTCCTCGTGGACGACGGTGCCGCGCAGGTCGAGGGCGAGGACGGTGATGTGGTCGGGGCCGATCTCGGCGCCGACGCCGCAGATCCAGCGGCCGTCGAGCTCCACCATGCGGTGCGGTCGGCCGACCGCACCGGCCCGGTCGGGTGCTCCTTCGCGGACCAGGCCGCGCTCGATGAGGTCGGCCACCAGGACTGAGACGGTGGCCTTGGGCAGGCCGGTCGCGGCCGCGAGGTGGGTGCGGGACTGCGCACCGTTCTCGCGCAGGTGGCGCAGCATCACGCTGAGGTTGGTACGGCGTAGCGAGGCCTTGTCGGCGGCTTCCGGATAGCCTGCCAGGACGGCGCCCGCCCCGGTGGGACCAGTGGAGGCCGTGCCGGTACCACGGCGGCCGGTGGTGCCGTGCTGCTCTTGCCGCACGTGGACTCCTCGTTCCGGGGCCTGCCTGCAGGCCGGTGTCGTTCCAGGTCACGTTAGTTCATGCACCGCCTCAACTAACTTGGGGCCCCCGTCGCCTCCCCGAGTGTCGATCGGGTCACGAAGCATTTCGACCGGCGGTCGAGAATGCCACATGACTAGCCAACTGTCATGTTGGTTAGGCTAGTTGTTCCCTTTGGCCGGCGTGTGTGGTCGTTCGTTGCGTTTGAGGAACGGTCCATCGAACCCCTTGACAGGGTCCGTTTGCAATTAACACACTAGCGGAACTAAAAACCCGCAGCATTCGGCGGGTCCCCACACCACCGCGCCCGGGCCGCGCCCCGCGGTAGGCAGCAGAAGTGGACCTCCCATGAAGAACCGCGCGCTCAGAACCGTCACCCTCGCCGTGGCGATCGCCTCGCTGGCCGGCACCGCCGCCTGCGGCTCCGGCGGATCAGCTGGGTCCACAGACAAGGCGTCCGGTCCGGTGAAGATCGAGTTCTGGGGCTGGGCCCCGGGCTACGAGAAGTCGGTGGAGCTCTTCAACTCCACCCACCCCGACATCCAGGTCACCTACAGCAAGATCTCGCCCGGCTCCAAGGGCGGCTACACCAAGATGCTCAGCGCGGTGAAGGCCGGCAACGCCCCCTGTGTGGGCATGGTCGGCTTCGAGACCCTCCCCACCTTCGCCGCCGCGGGGGCGCTGCAGGACGCCACCGCCGCCGCCGCGCCCTACGCCAAGGAGTACGCGGCCTCGGCGTTCGCGCAGTCCGGGGTCGCCGGGCACACCTACGGCCTGCCCGTGGACATCGCCCCGATGGGCCTGATCTACCGCAAGGACCTGTTCGCCAAGTACGGGATCGCCGACGCGCCGAAGACCTGGGACGAGTACGCCGCCGACGCCGCGGTCATCCACGCCGCCGACCCGAACGCCTACATCGGCTATTTCGGCAACGACGCCTACAACTTCGCCGGCCTCGCCCAGCAGGCGGGCGCCAAATGGTTCGGCACCAGCGGCGAGAAGTGGACGGTCGACGTGAACGACCCCGCGACGAAGAAGGTCGCCGCCTTCTGGCAGGGCCTGATCGACAAGAAGCTGGTCAAGGTGGTGCCGAGCTTCGACACCGCCCTCTACAAGGGCATGGGCGAGGGCACCATCCTCTCCGACGTGAACGCGGTGTGGGACACCCCGATCCTCGCCGACAGCGTCAAGCAGACCTCCGGCACCTGGGCCGTCGCCCCGATGCCGGTCTGGGACACCGCCAAGCCCGCCTCCGGCAACGCCGGCGGCACCCCCAACGCCGTCCTCAAGGGCTGCGCCCACGTCAAGGAAGCCGTCGAGTTCTCGCACTGGTTCGGCACCGACCAGGCCAGCGTCACCAACCTGATCAAGGCCACCGGCATCTACCCCGCCGCGCTCACCGCCCTCGACAACCCGGCCCTGGCCGAGCCGGACCCGTTCTACGGCGGGCAGAAGATCTTCGACGTGTTCAAGGCGAGCGCCGCCCAGGTCGACCCCGGCTTCCAGTGGGGCCCGGTGATGACCAAGACCTCCGGCGCACTCGGTGACGGCCTCGGCAAGGCCGGCGCCGGCAGCACCACCCTGGAGGCGGCGCTGGCCGACGCCCAGGCCCAGACCGTGGCCGAGATGAAGACCCAGGGCATGGAAATCGGCTGAGCATGCACCCCGCACCCACCACCCCCGCCACCCCCGCGGCCCCGGTGCGCTCCCGCGAGGAGCGCACCGGGCCCGCCGGGGCCACCCCGCCGCCGCACCCCCCGCAGGGCCGCGCCGTCGACTGGCGCCGCTGGACCCCGCTGGGCTTCCTGCTCCCGTTCGGCACGCTGTTCCTGATCACCTTCATCGCGCCGATCTGCTACGCCCTGCACCAGAGCCTGTTCAAGCTGCACCGCTCCGGCCTCGGGCTCACGCCCCCGACCACGGTCTTCACCGGATTCTCCAACTACACCGACGCGCTGGCCGACGACGCGTTCACCTCCTCGGTCGTGCGGGTGCTGCTGATCGGCGCCGTCCAGGTGCCGCTGATGCTGGGCCTGGCCCTGCTGCTGGCGCTGCTGCTGGATGCGCGCCGCACGCCCGGCAAACGGTTCTTCCGGCTGGCGTTCTTCCTGCCGTACGCGATCCCGGGTGTGATCGGCGGCCTGATGTGGTCCTTCCTCTACCAGCCGGACGTCAGCCCGATCGCCGACGCGCTGGCCGGCATCGGCCTGCACGTCGACTTCACCTCGGACAGTTGGCTGCCGTGGTCGGTCGGCAACATCCTCACCTGGGGCTGGACCGGCTACAACATGATCGTCATCCACTCCGCCCTCAAGGCCATCCCGGGCGAGCTGACCGAGGCCGCCGCACTGGACGGCTGCACCGGCTGGCGCCTGGCCTGGCACGTCAAGATCCCGCTGGTGCGGCCGGCGCTGCTGATGACCACGGTGTTCTCGATCATCGGCACCGCCCAGCTCTACAACGAGCCGGTCGTCATGAAGGCCGTCGCCCCGAACCTCTCCAGCAGCTGGACGCCGATCATGGCCGCCCAGAACGAGGTCGCGGCGAACAACTACCACGCGGCGGCCACCCGGTCGGTGATCCTGGCACTGGTGATCTTCGTCCTCTCGTTCGGATTCATGCGGTTCGTCAACAAGCGCGGAGCGGCACTGTGAACAAGGCTTCGACGATCCCGGTGAAGCAAGCACCCGCCGGCCCGGCGCGCGCCACCCGTCCGGCCGGCCGTATCGGGGTGCTCGCCGTCCTGCTGCTCGCCGCCCTCTACTCCCTGCTGCCGGTGTGGTGGCTGGTCGTCTCCGCGACCAAGGACAGCAGCGACCTCTTCTCCAGCAACGGCTTCTGGTTCGCCGGCCGGATCGAGATCGTCCGGAACGTCTCCGACCTGCTCGGCGTCCAGGACGGCATCTACGGACGCTGGCTGCTCAACAGCCTGCTCTACGCGGTCGGCGGCGCCGTGGTCGCGACCCTGCTGTCCGCGATGGCTGGCTACGTGCTGGCGAAGTACGCCTTCCGCGGCCGCGAGGCGGTGTTCAACACCGTGCTCGGCGCGATCCTCGTCCCCGCCCCGCTGTTCGCCCTGCCGCTCTACCTGATGTTCTCCGCCACCCACCTGGTGAATACCTTCTGGGCGGTGTTCATCCCCAGCATCGTCAGCCCCTTCGGCGTCTACCTCTCCCGCATCTACGCGGCCGCCGCGGTGCCGGACGAACTGCTGGAGGCCGGTCGCATCGACGGCGCGGGCGAGTTCCGGATCTTCCGCTCGATCGCCCTGCGGGTCCTCCAGCCCTCACTGGTCACCATCTTCCTGTTCCAGTTCGTGACCATCTGGACCAACTACCTGCTGCCCTCCCTGATGCTCGCCAACGACCGCCTGCAGCCGGTCACCGTCGGCCTGGTCGCCTGGAAGGAACAGCGCGGCCAGACCGTCCCCTACAACCTGATCATCACCGGCGCGCTGCTCTCCGTGATCCCGATCGTGGTGATGTTCCTCCTGCTGCAGCGCTACTGGAAGGCCGGGCTCACCTCCGGCAGCGTCAAGTAGCTCACCACACAACCCCGAAGAGGCATGGCAACAGATGAGTGAGCTGCGGCTGACTACCCTGACCCTGCCGACCGCACCGGTCGGCCCGGTCAACCCCCTTCCCCCGCTGTTCGGCGGCGCCGACCTGCACCAGGTCGAGGACACCTCCCAGGCCGACGAGGAGATGCGCCACAACATCGGCTACGGCCGGGTCCCCTCCGTCATGCCGTACCTGATGCAGGACGGCTACACCCGCGAGCGCGCGCCGGCCGAACACCCGGTGGCGGTGCTGGAGAACGCGACGCTGCGGGCCACCTTCCTGCTCGGCGCCGGCGGCCGCCTGTGGTCGCTGGTCCACAAGCCGACCGGACGCGAACTGCTCTTCCGCAACCCGGTCTTCCAGCCCGCCAACCTCGCCCTTCGCGGGGCCTGGCTGGCCGGCGGCGTCGAGTGGAACATCGCCACCATCGGCCACACCCCCGCCACCTGCGAGCCGCTGCACGCCGCCCGCGTCACCCGTCCGGACGGCACCCCGGTGCTGCGGATGTGGGAGTACGAGCGGATCCGCGGCGTCATCTACCAGATCGACGCCCACCTGCCGGACGACTCTCAGGTCCTGCTCGTCCACGTCCGCATCAGCAACCCCCGCAACACCACCGTCCCGATGTACTGGTGGTCCAACATCGCCGTCCCTGAAGCCCCCGACGTCCGGGTGCTGGCCCCCGCGGACGCGGCCTGGCAGTTCTCCTACGACCGCCGGATCCGCCACGTCGCCCTGCCCGCCCCCGACGGCACCGACCTCAGCCGCACCACCCTCTCCCGGGACGCCGCCGACTACTTCTTCGACATCCCGGCCGGCCGACGCCGCTGGGTCACCGCCCTGGACGCCGATGGCCGGGGCCTGGTCCAGGCCTCCACCGAGCGCCTGCGGGGGCGCAAGCTCTTCCTCTGGGGACAGGGCGAGGGCGGCCGGCACTGGCAGGAGTGGCTCTCCGGGCCCGGCCACGCCTACCTGGAGATCCAGGCCGGACTTGCCCGCACGCAACTCGAACACCTCCCGATGCCCGCCGGCGCCCGCTGGTCCTGGGTCGAGGCGTACGGCCTGCTGGAGGCCGACCCCGCCGCCGTCCACGGCGACGACTGGACGGCCGCCCGCGACGCGGCCCGCCAGAGCCTGGACCGGCTCGTCCCGCAGAGCGTCCTGGACGCTGAACTCGAGGCCGCCACCAGCTGGGTGGACCAAGAACCGGACGAACTGCTGCAGGCCGGATCCGGCTGGGGCGCGCTCGAACAGCACCGTCGCACCAAGGCCGGCGAGGCGTCGCTGAGCACCCCCGGCGCGCCCTTCCCCGACAGCACCCTCGGCCCCGAGCAGACCCCCTGGCTCGAACTCCTCGACCACGGGCGGATCACCGCCGCCGATCCCGACCAGGCCCCCACCTCCCACCAGACGGATCCGGCCTGGGAGAAGCCGCTCGGCACCGCCGAGGGCTGGCTCGCCCAGCTGCACCTCGGCACCCTGCACGCCCACGCCGGTGACCTGGACCGCGCCCGCAAGGCCTGGCAGCACTCCGTCGAACTGCACCCCACCGCCTGGGCCTGGCGCAGCCTGGCCACCCTGGCCGCGCACACCGGCGACCTCGACGAGGCCGTCCACGCCTACGGGGAAGCACTCGAACTGGCGCCCGCCCTGCTACCGCTCGTGCTGGAGAGCGCCGGCGTCCTGCTCCGCGCCGGGTACCCGCAGGAGGTGCTGGAGCACATCGAAGCGCTGGACGCGGCTCAGCGCGCGACGGGCCGGGTCCGCTGGACGGAGGCCCGCGCCGCCCTCCGGGCCGGGGACGTGGAGCGCTGCGGACGTCTGCTGCGCGAGGGCATCGAGGTCGCCGACATCCGGGAGGGCGAGGGATCTCTGCACGAACTCTGGTTCGCCCACCGACGCGCGAGCGGCGACACCGGGCGCGGCCTCCCGCTCCCGCGCGCCTACGACTTCCGGATGCTCGTCGCGGACGCGGCCGGCTGACGCATCGTCCAGCCGTGTGTGCCCGGTCTGTGAACCTGTATGCATCGAGAACGACGCTGCCTCGAGCGCCCAGGCCGAGAACCGGGCCGGACGGCACCGCGATGTGCGCGATTACCTCACCGCCTCGCTGTCTCCGTCTCACGCCCCACCGACCGCCACGGCTGCGGCTCCTGCAGCTACCTGGTCGTCCAGGACGGCCAACGGCCGGTGCCGGTCCATAGCATCGGCGACCTGGCCGTGCTCCTCGGGCGCGGGCCCGAGCGCGGCCGCCCGGCCGGCCGGGACGTTTGGCTACGGGCCAGGCCGCCGCCAGCGGCGAGGAGGGAGCCCGACTTCTGGCAGCTGTGCATCCACACCTGATCCGTCGGTCGTCAACCTGCGGACGTGGAGACTCAGTTGATGGTGAGGGTGGCTACGCTGTCGATCCGGGAGACGGTCCCCAGTCCGAGCGTGCAGGCGATGACGTCGGCGGAGGGGCCGACGAGCTGGTAGACGACTGAGTCGCCGGCGAACAGGCCGGAGGTAACCGTTCCCGTCACCGTGGTTGTGATCGCGGCGGCGGCGAGAGTCACGGTCCGGGTGCCGGTGACGACGGACGTCGCGCCGTTGTCCCAGGTGAAGCTGATGGTGGTGGCGGCGGTGCTGAGCAGGGTGAGGCAGGAGTAAGACGGGATGAAGACCTGATGCACCGTCATGGGTGCCGAAGTGATGGCGGGCACACTCAGGGAGGTGCAGGTGTTCAGGTCCCGGGTTATGGTCACGATGGTGCTGGCCGGTGTGAGACCGAGCGGCGGCGAGTACGTCGAGGAGTCACTGCTTGGTACCGTGCAGAGGATGTCTCCCGTGACGGCCTGCGCCTGCGAGCCGGCCATGAGCGTTCCCGCGGCGAGTGCCAAGGCGCCCAGCAGGCCGATGACAGAGCTCGGCTTCATTGAGAAACCCCCTTTCTGAGGCTCCGATTCTCCTCGGCCGCAGTCAGCGGTGACCAGCGCCTTCTCGGCCATGACGCATTTCATGCGCCAGGGACGTCCCTTGGGTTGCTCCGGCCATATCCTGCACATCGCCTCCAATTCCAGGCGCGAATACCGTGCGGGGCGGCGCCAGATCTCAAGTCAAAAATGCCCCATAACTGGGTGGAACGGTCAATTCCGAAGGGTCATCCTCGGCGGATATGGAACACGCGGAGACAACGAGCACTCACCAGTGGCCGAAGCCTGCAGGTAGCCGACTGGCGGGCAAGCTCTGCTGACAGCGGTGCCGGGCCGCACCGAAATTCGTCAGAGCGCTCCGACCAGGGCGCGCGACTGCGCCGCGCTCGCACCGCCGGCACGCACACCCCCTTGCGTCCGGGCCCGCGCGGCGCAGCCTCGGGGCGGCCGGGCCCATACACGGCCCGGCCGCCCGCCCTCCCGGGTGGGCGCAGACCGCCCCACCCGTTTGCGGCTACTCCCAGCCGCGCAGCAGCTCCCACAGGGCCAGGAGCTTCGGTGCGAGGATCCGGCTGGCCGTCCGGCTGACGGTGCTGACGAGCGAGGCGCCGGTGGTGCTCCGCGGGTCCAGCCAGGCCGGCACGGTCCTGGTTTCTCGTGGGCGCCCGGCAGGGCCGGCCGCAACGGTGCGGGCCCGCCGGCCTACCGCGGCCGTTCGACGGGGCAGACCTCGGCCAGCAGGTCCAGCAGGTACGCCGCGACCTGCTCCGCACTCCCGGCCCGCACCCATGTGTAGAGGGCGGTGCGGCTCTGGGCGTCGAAGCGTTGCAGGACGTACCCGTCGACCAGGCCGCCGGCGCCCTCGCGCTCGCGGGCCAGCACCTGCTGGGCCCGCTCGGCCTCTTCGGCCAGGACCAGGGCCTCGATGTCCTCGCTATCCGGGCAGTTCCGGAACTGCTGCACCCACTGCGTCTGCACGCGGACCATTTTGGCCCCTCACCCCCGCCCGGATCAGCCGATTCGCCACGCCGGGCCGGGCCTTGTCGTTGTCGAGGTGGATGTTGGCGACCGTGAGGCGGCTGATGGTGGCGATCTGCTGGGCGTAGAGGACCAGCAGCAGGCCGGCGACTCCGCCCTGCCCGAGCCGCCGGTGCTGCGCTTCGTCCAGGAGCAGGAGACCCGGCGCCCGGGCGAGAGCGGGCTCTTCCGCCGGCGGCACCTGGTCTTCACCGCCCACCTGCCCGACTGGCTCCACCACACGGTCGCCGCCGCCGAGCAGGACGACCCCGGCCGGGCATCGGTGGAGTGGATCCCGCTGCCGCGCGGTGGCCAGAACCACTGATCCATCGCCCCGCCATCCAGCAGGGCCCCGTCACGGCCCCGGCGCCGCGCGGTTGGGCCGGCCCTGTCCGGGCGGCCACCGCGGGGGAGCGGTTCCCCCCGGGGAGAAACCCGGCAGGTCGCCTGGCTAGCATTCCGATCATGAGTTTCTCCCCCGGGGGTTAATGCCGCGTCCGCGCCGGTCGAGCCGGTGCTGTTCGGCGGGCCGACGTGCTCGGTGTGCGACGCGGAGCTGTCGTGGGGAGGCAAGGGCCGCCGGCCGAAGTACTGCTCGAAGGCCTGCTCCTCGAAAGCGGACCGCGCGAGGGAGAAGGGGAAGCAGACCAAGGCTCTCGTGGTGGCCGCCGTTTCACCCCGGGGTGAAACCGGGCTCCCCGAAGGACTGGCCGACGCCCCGCTGGCGGCCGAGCTCCTCACCCTCGGCGAGCAGCTGATCCGGCACGACCGACTGCTGCTGCTCCAGCTGGCCCGCGCGGCCCGCGACGACGACCCCGCCCTTGCGCGCCAAGCCGCCGACGACGCCCTGCACTCCGCCGACGACGCCCTGCACTCCGCCTACGCCGTCATGCTGCGCCACCGCGAGTTGGTCGAGCAGCTGCTCGCCGCGCACCCGAGCCAGGACCGGGCGGCGGGACGACCCGACCGCGGGCCCGCCGAAACGCCCCGGGGAGAGAGCGGCACCGCTCCCGGCCCCGCCCCGGTGGCCGCCGCGGCGGTGCCGGCCGCCGTGCCCGCCGCCCGGCCCGAAGCCACTCTCCCGGCCCCGGCCGCCCGGCCCGACGGCGAATCACCCCGAGGCGAAACGACCACCGGACAGCGCGCCGCCCGCCCCGCCGAGCCGGCCCCGCCACACGCCGTTGCCCCCCGGGGCGAAACAGCGCCCCCCACCGAGCCGACCGCGACCGCGCCCGCAACGCCCCGGGGAGAAAACCCGGCCACCACCAACAGGCCTATGCCCGCCGCGTCCGCCCCGCCCGGCCCCGGTCCGGCCCCGCCCGGCCCCGGTCCGGCCCCGGTCCGGCCCCGGCCCCGGCCTCCACGGTCCCCCACCCGGACGACACCGGCCTGCAGCCCGACGCGGTGCTGCGCGTCACCTCGGATCCGGTGCGCCGCTTCGGCCCGCCGGACCGCACGGACGACCTCGCCCTCTCCTACGGCCCGGGCCACCTGGGCCTGGTCGGCGCCGGAGGCCGGCGGCGTTCACCGGCTCCACCACCACGGTGTCCGGGTCGGCTGGGCGGCGCTGCTCGGCGACGGGCCGTGGGGCCCGGGCGGCTGGATCGCGGCGTCGCACCTCGCCGACGGCCGGACGGAGCCGCTGATCGGCGACCTCGGCCGGCCCCGCACCCGCCACGACCAGCGTGCGGCCCTCGACACCCTCCGGAGCGCCCGCCTGGTGCCGCCGGCCGCCGCCGCGCGGACACCGGACACGGACCGCCCGGCTCCCCGGACGGACGGCTGGATCGGCCCGCGCACGGCCGAGCCCGCCACCGGGACGGTGACGGTGCCCCGCGAACCGCTGCGGCGCGGCCTACCCCCCCATGGACGTCCACATCCCCCTCGACCCCGCGGTCTTCGGCTACGCCTGGGTGCTCTCCGGCTGGACGGTGCAGCCGGACGTCCTGGTGGTCCTCGGCGAGGGCTACCCGGTCGGGTGGGTCGAGCGCGGTCTGGACGGCGGCGACGGCTGGGTCGCGGTCTATGAGGACCACTTCCTCGGCGACCCCGAAACCCAGCGGGCCGCTCTCCACGACACCCCGGCGCTGGCCGCCGGAGCATCCTTCAGGCCCACGTCCACAACCTCTGACCACGGCCGCCGGACCGTGCCGTCCGGATCCACGTGAAGAGGGCCTCACCGGCAACCACAGCCCGAAGGTCTCCAGCACCGGCCCGGCCCTGGACGCCTCCCACACCAGCACCGGCGCGCCGCAGAGCGCCTGAGCCCGCACGGCGGGGCGGGTCCGACAAGTCGGTGCGCGACGCGCTCGGCGACCTCAAGCGGGCCGGCCGGGTGCGGGAAGAGTTCCGCCTCCCGGCGGGCGCAAGCTGTGGTGCCTGACCGCGGCCGGGCGCCGCGACGCCGAAGCACCCGTCCCGACGGGGACGAAGCTCGCCGCGCTGCGCCCGGACCGGGACGGGCGGGCCGCCGCGTACTCCGAGCACGCCCTAAACGTCGCGGCCACCGCCGGCCTGCTCGCCAAGGCCGGGATCGGACACCTCGGCGCCTACGCCACCGAGGCCGAGTACAAGCGGCCCGGCCGCCGCTCCCTCTTCGCCGGCCTGGTCCTGCGCGACCCGGGCGCGGACGGCCCCATGCTCCTGGTCGAGGTCGACCGCGACAGCGACAGCGAGGGCAACGGCACCCTGGTCGACAAGCTCACCGCCTACCGCGCCTGGTGCCGGCTGCCGGCCCGCTACACCGCGAAGAAGGTCCCCACCAAGGATCAGCAACACAGAGTGATCGATCCATTTGCGTAAGTTAATTACGTAATAGTATTCCGATAATGGTTGACCTGTGGGGATGACCGTACCTAGCCTGAGGAGACAGCTCGACCGCAACGGAACGTGAGGGAATCGGCAGGTGGTGGACGGACGGGATCCGGCTGCCGAAGCCGGTGGTCCGCACGGCGGCGCCTTCCCGGCGAAGTCCGCCCGGCGGCGAGGCCCGAGCATGGGGCCGTGTGATTTCCGGCGACAAGGAGCAGGCCATGACGACTTCACTTCCGAGGCCGCCGAAAGCGGTGGGCGCGGTGTACCTGCGGTGCTACCCGTTCGACCAGTGGGAAATGGCCGACCACCGGGCCGCCGTGAGCTCGTACGCCGAAGGGCTCGGGTTCTGTGGCCCGCACGTCTTCCTCGACAACGGTTGCCCGTCGGTCGGCGAGCTGCCCCGACTGGCGCAGCTCATCACCCTGGCGGAGTTCGGCCACTGCCAGACGGTGTTCGTTCCGGGGCTCTGGGTGTTCTCACTGGACGACGCGGCGGCGGCCGCGACGGTGAAGCGACTGCAGAAGGCGGGCTGCCGGGTCGTGGAGATGCCGAGCCCGCGCGCGGCGACGACGGGGCGGCCGGGGCGCGGACCCCGGGCCAGGGGTCCGGGAACGGTGGAGTGGGTCCGCGCCCCGGCGGTGGTCCGAGGGTGATCGGCCATGGTGAGACGGACTCCCACCGACGCTCGCAGGCCACCGCCCTACGTGGCGCGGCGCCCTGTGAGCGTCGGTGCGCGACCCGGGGCCGACAGTCCGGCCACCTTTCGTTCAGCGCCCCCCGGCCTGCCCGGCAGGGGGCTGGAAGGCGTCCCGATTGAGCGGACGAGCGGTGCCGCCCACGGCGGAAGCGGAAGCGGACGGGGGCGGGTTCGCCGGACTGCCGTGCAGACCGAAGAGCTGGGCGTTCAGATGGTCGAGTGCCAGGCGGGCGGCGCCGAGTGCGACCGCCTCGACGCCCAGCGCCGACGAGTCGACCCGCGGCGGGTCCAGGCAGAGGCTCTCAAGATGGCCGCGGATGGGGCCGACGGCCGCCTCGCCCGCCTGCGAGAGGCCGCCGCCGATGACCACCAGGTCGGGATTGACCGTGAGGACCATGGCCGCGATGCCCTGTGCGAGGGTGCGGGCGAAGCGGTCCACGTGCTCGGCGGCGACGGCGTCGCCGGCCTGGGCGTCGGCGAAGATGCGGGCGGGGTCCTCGGCCTCCCGGACATCGCTCATGGCGGCGCCCTCCCAGCCGAGGACGGCGAGTGCGCCGATCTCACCGGCGGCGCCCCCGCGCCCGCGGTGGAGCCGGCCGCCGAGCATCATGCCCACGCCCGTGCGATGACCGGCGATCAACTGGATGAAGTCGTCCGCGTGCTGCGCCGCGCCGAGCCAGTGCTCGGCCAGGGCGGCCAGGTTGGCGTCGTTCTCGGCGTAGGCCGGGCAGTCGAACCAGGCGCCCGCGACGCCGGCGAGGTCGAGGCCGTTCCATTCGGGGAGCGGTGTGGAAAGGCGCACCCTGCCCTGGGCGTCGATGATCCCCGGCACGCCGAGGCAGAGCGCCCGCAGTCGGGCGTCCGGGTGAGCGGCGAGGAAGCGCTGTGTGCCTGTTCGGACGGCCTCCAACCGGGTCGCTCCGCCGTGGCTGGGGGCGATCTCGGTGTGCCGGGAGGCGACGACGGTGCCGTCGAGGTCCGTGAGGGTCATCCGAAGCCCTCCGACGCCGATGTCGACGCCCAGGACGTGGGCCGCCTCCGCGCGGAAGCGGTAGCGGCGGGCGGGCCTGCCGATGCTCCGCTCCGGTGCGACCTCCTCGATCCAGCCGCTGCCGCCGAGCTCGTCTATCACGACGTCCACCGTCTGGCGGGACAGGGCGGCGGCGCGGCCGATCTGGGTGAGGGTCATCGGTTCGGCGCTGCGCAGAACGCGCAGGACGGCCTCGGTGTTCAGGCGGCGCAGCAGCGCCGGATCGCCACCGGTGAGAGCTGGGCTGTTCACAGGACCTCCCCTTTGCCGGCCGCCTCCTGCGACCTTGTACGGCAGCTTACGCCATCTAGTTACGTAACAGTACGACATAAGTATATTGACCTTCGCACCCTTTCGCTCCTAGCATCCTGCTCAGTTTCGAAATGCCTCGACATATCGATCTGTAGTTTCCGTCCCGTCCGCAGGGCCCAGTCCCTGTCGTGAGGAGCCCCAGATGTCCGTAAGACCCCTCCGCCGCTCTTCCCGCCCGGTCGCCATGTGCGCTCTCCTGGTAGCGGTGTCCACCGGCCTCGCCGCCTGCGGCGGCCTCACCCCGGGCGGCTCGGCCGGGGCCCCGGCCTCCTCCGGCCCCGTCTCCACGGAGCTGCCCACCGGCAGTGCCACCCTGACGATCGTGAGCTCCGAGAACTCCGGCACCACCAAGGCCCTCGCCGAGGCCTTCCACACCAAGCACCCGAACATCACGGTCGACTTCCAGTACACGGGCGTCGACGACTACGACAAGAGCCTCAACCTCAAGCTCTCCTCCGGCAGCGCCCCGGACCTCGCCCTGCTCAACAAGCTCGGCACCACCGTCAGGGCCGGCCTGGTCCGCAGCCTCGACCCGTACGCCCAGGCCTACGGTTGGGACGCCAAGTACCCGTCGGCCGAACTCGACCAGTGGCGGGCCGCCGACGACGGCAGGCAGCTGGGTACCGGCCATCTGTGGGCAGCGCCGGCCGGGTTCTCCGTGGTCGGTGTCTACTACAACAAGGACCTCGCGGCGAAGCTCGGCATCGCGCCGCCAGCCACCCGCGCCGACTTCGACGCGGCGCTGGCCAAGGCCAAGGCCGCCGGTGAGCTCCCGGTCCAGCTGGGCAACCTCCAGGGCCACTCCTCCTTCATCGTCCAGTCCATCGTGGACGCCACCGACGGGGCCGCCAGGACCAGCGACTGGGTCAACGGCAAGGCCGGAGCCACCATCAGGACGCCGGGCGGCACCGACGCCGCGAACACCCTCGCCGACTGGGCGAAGAAGGGCTACCTGCCGGACGGCGCCAACGGCACCGACCTGCCCGGCTCGGTCGCCGACTTCACCGCGGGCAAGGGCCTGTTCCTCTTCGACGGCTCCTGGGACGCCCAGAAGCTCGACAAGTCGGCACACGGCAGGGTCGGCTTCATCCCCTTCCCCGGTACCGGCGACAAGGCCACCGGTATCGGCACCTCGGTCGCCTACGCCATCCCCGCCAAAGCCAAGAACCCCGACCTCGCGGCCGCGTTCCTCGACTTCATGAACACCCCCGAAGCCGCCCAGATCCAGTTCGACACCGGCTTCCTCCCGGTCGCCCACGCCGACCAGGTCAAGACCGACCCGGACAACGTGATGAGCGAGGTGGCCAAGGGCTGGGCCGCCGTCAACAAGGACAACGGGCTGGTGAACTTCTTCGCCAACAGCACCGCCACCATGAACGACACCCTCACCTCCCAGAGCCAGCAGCTGATCGCCGGGAAGACCGGCCCCGACCAGTACCTCGACGCCCTGCAGAGCGACTGGACCAAGGGCCACCAGTGACCACGACCCCCCTGCGAGCGAAACCCGGCGCGCTGCGCGAGGCCTCTGCCGCCCCGGAAGGGGCGGGCCGGCCCGAACGCCGCAAGTCCCGCACGGCCGGGGCGCCGCGCACTCTGCGCGTCGGCCCCCGCCGGCCGGCCGGCCGCAAGGCCGCCTACCTGTACCTGGCGCCAGCCCTCGTGCTCTACACCTGCTTCGTCGCCCTGCCGTGGCTCCACACCATATGGCTGTCCTTCTTCGCCTGGGACGGCGTCACCCCCGGAACATGGGTGGGACTGGACAACTACGCCCAGGTGATCGGCGACCCGGCGTTGCGTTCCTCCATCCTCCACGCGCTCGGCTTCGTCGTCTTCTACTCGGTGCTGCCGATAGCCATCGGACTGCTGCTGGCGGCGGTGGTCGGCAGCCGCGGCGGGCGCCGCTACCCGGTGAGCCGAACCATCCTGTTCCTGCCCCAGATCGTGCCGCTGGTCGCGGTCGGCGTCACCTGGAAGTGGATGTACTCCGCGGACGGCCTCATCAACCAGATCCTGCGTGCCGTCGGGCTGGGCTCCGTCACGCGGGCCTGGCTCGGCGACTTCACCTGGGCCTACGTGGCCGTCGGCCTCGTGGGCACCTGGGTGATGCTGGGCCTGTGCCTGATCCTCTTCCAGACCGGCATCCAGAAGATCGACACCAGCCTGTACGAGGCCGCCCGGATCGACGGTGCGGGGCCGGTCAGGGAATTCCTCGCCGTCACCCTGCCGGGGCTGCGGGCCGAGATCGGCGTCGCCGCCACCCTCACGATGATCTCCGCACTCGCCAGCTTCGACGTCGTGTACGTCACCACCGGTGGCGGCCCGGGCGACTCCACCACCGTCCCCGGCGTGCTGATCTACCGGCTCGCCTTCACCAACGGTGAGGTCGGCGCCGCGTGCGCGCTCGCCGTGGTCCTGAGCGTTGTCATCGCGCTCGCCGTCCTCGCGATCAGCCGACTCACCCGGGAGGAGTCATGACCGCCCCCGCCCGCCCGTTCACCCAAGGCCTGGCCGGCCGGGCCGTGATGGCAGCCTTCAGCCTCGCTGTCGTCATCCCGTTCGCCGGGATCGTGCTGGCCGCCCTCCACCCCCCGGGAACCATCGTGGCCGGGCTGTCCTGGCCCGACCACCCGAGTCTGGACAGTTTCGCCCGGGCCTGGTCGGACGCCGGCTTCGGCCAACTCCTGCGCAACAGCGCCGTGATCGCCGGGGGAGTCGTCCCGCTCGCCCTCGTCTGCGCGTGCCTGGCCGGATACGCCTTCGCCACCATGCCGTTCCGCGGTCGCAAGGTCCTCTTCGGCTTCCTGATGCTGGGCCTGGCCCTGCCGTACGAGGCCGCGGTCGTGCCGCTCTACTACGACCTGCGGGAGGTCGGCCTGATCGACACCCCGCTCGCCCTGATCCTCGCCCTGGTCGGCCTGTTCATGCCGTTCGGAGCGTTCTGGATGCGCGGGCAGTTCCTCGCCCTGCCCAAGGAGATGATCGAGGCCGCCGCCGTCGACGGCGCGGGGAGCTGGACCATCCTGTGGCGCGTGCTTCTGCCGTGCTCCCGGCCGGCCCTGACCACCCTCGGCCTGCTGTACTTCGTCTGGGCGTGGAACCAGTTCCTGCTGGCCCTGATCCTGATCCAGGATCCCGGCCGACGTACCGCCCCGGCCGGACTCGGCTTCTTCGTCGGTGCCTACACCATCGACGTGCCACTGCTGTCCGCCGCGACGCTGATCGTCATCGCCCCCGTCGTCACCGTCTACCTCTTCTTCCAGCGGCACTTCATCGCCGGGATGCTGTCCGGCGCCGTCAAGGGCTGACCCCGCGCCTCCCACCCCGGCCTGCCCGGGCCCTCCTGTCGAAGGACACACCGTCATGAGCCACGCTCTCGTCGCCCAGCACCCGCCCGCCGACACCCAGGTGAAGCAATTGCGCCTGCTGCTGGTAGGCGCGGGAAGCCGAGGCACCACCTACGCCGGACACGCGGCCGCCGACGGCCGGGCCTCGATCACGGCCGTCGCCGAGCCCGACCCGAAGCGCGCCGCCGCCGCGAAGGAACTGCACCCCGATGCCGTGATCTTCACCGACTGGCGGGCCCTGGCCGAAGCCGCGCCCGAGGCCGACGCGGTCATCATCACGACCCAGGACGCCGACCACGTGGAGCCGGCTGTCCGGTTCGCCGGACTCGGCTACCACATCTTGCTGGAGAAGCCGATGGCCACCAGCGAGACGGACGTCCGCAGGATCGTCGACGCGGTGGACCGGAGCGGCGTCATCCTCGCCGTCTGCCACGTACTGCGCTACACGCCGTACACCACCGCGGTGAAGGAAATCGTCGCCTCCGGCCGCCTCGGCGACATCGTCAGCGTCGAGCACCTGGAGCCGGTGGGCTGGTGGCACC
This sequence comes from Kitasatospora sp. NPDC005748, assembly GCF_040630735.1. Classification (NCBI taxonomy): domain Bacteria; kingdom Bacillati; phylum Actinomycetota; class Actinomycetes; order Kitasatosporales; family Streptomycetaceae; genus Kitasatospora; species Kitasatospora sp. NPDC005748. The sequence continues at coordinate 10,253 of NZ_JBEXYD010000070.1, read as the reverse complement.
AGGCCCACAGCTACGTGCGCGGCAACTGGCGAAGGGAGGACCAGGCCAGCCCGATGCTGCTGGCCAAGTCCTCGCACGACCTGGACTGGATCTCCTACATCGTCGGCACACCCGTGCGGAAGGTCTCCTCCTTCGGCTCGCTGATGCACTTCCGCCCCGAGAACCGGCCCGCGGCCGCGGCCGACAACTGCCTGGAATGCCCTGTCGAGCCGAGCTGCCCCTACTCGGCGAAGCGGCTCTACCTCGGTTGCCTCGGCGACCCCGACCGGGAGCGCTGGCCGCTGTCGGCCGTCACCGACGCACGCACGCCCGAGGGCGTCGAACAGGCCCTACGCGAAAGCCCGTACGGACGCTGCGTGTACGCCTGCGACAACGACGTGGTCGACCACCAGGTCGTCAACCTGGAGTACGGGAGCGGCGCCACTGCCTCGTTCACCATGACCGCCTTCACGCCGTTCACCCACCGCAAGACCCGCATCTTCGGCACCCGCGGCTCCCTCGACGGTGACGGTGTCAACGCCACCGTCACCGACTTCCTCACCGGCCAGGAGGAAACCCTGGTGCTGGGCGTGGACGGTCCGGACGCCGGCAGCGGCCACGGCGGCGGCGACTCACGCCTGGTCGACGCCTTCCTCGACGCCCTCGCCTCCGGTGACCGCTCGCACATCCTCTCCGACCCGGCCACCAGCCTGGAGAGCCATCTGGTCGCCTGGGCCGCCGAACGCGCCCGCCACACCGGCACCGTCCAGACCCTCACGGACTGACCACACGGCCGACCCGCCCGGTCCCGCCACCCCGGGTGACGCCGCCGACGGGACGACGAGCGCCCGCCCGGCCGGCGCCCGCACCGCCGCTCGCCCACCCCCTCCCACCGTGGCCCCGCCCCCGCCCCCACGGCGCCGCAGCCACCCCGCGATCTCCGGTCCTGCACCCAGCCCACCCAGAACCGGAAGCCAGGCACAACCCCCACCCCCCCGAAAGGGAACCGCCATGGCCCGACACCGCGGCACCACGCCGCCCACCACCCCCGCGCCCCGGTTCGGACGGACGGCGCTCGCCACCGCGGCCCTCAGCGTCGTCCTCGCCACGGTCCTCGTGCTGCCCACCACGGCACAGGCCGCCGACTTCCCGCCGAACCCCACCACCAAGTCGGGGTACACCCTGGACTTCGACGAGGAGTTCGACGGCAGCACGCTCAACACCAACAAGTGGCTGCCGTCCTACCTGCCGCACTGGACCTCGACGCCGCAGAACGCCCAGGCCCGCTACACCATCGCCAACGGCAACCTCACCGAGCGGCTCGACGCCGACACCCCGGCGTGGAACTCGCAGTACGACGGCACGGTGAAGATATCCAGCATCCAGTCCTACGAGAAGGACTGGTGGCACCGCTTCAACGACGCGATGCCCAACGACCACCACGAGCCGGACTTCAACGGCTACTCCACCAAGTACGGCTACTTCGAGATCCGGGCCAAGAACTCGAACGTCGGAGGCGGGGGCCACCAGGCCTTCTGGCTGGTCGGTACCGACGACACCACCAGCGCCAACGCCAACTCCGAGATCGACATGATCGAGACGTTCTTCTCCAAGCCGGCCAACTGGCGCATCGCCGCGTACGGCTGGAGCGACCCCGACTTCCTCTCCTCCTGGTACCTGTCGGACACCACCGTCCCCAGCGGCAGCCCCACCACCGAGTACCACGTCTACGGCATGGACTGGACGCCCACCCAGCTCAACTTCTACTACGACAACCAGCTCTACAAGACCGTCAACGACGCCCCCAACTCGCCGATGGGCATGATCCTCGGCATCTACACCGACGCCGGCTCCGGCCAGCACAACGACGTCTGGCCGAAGAACTGGAACGTCGACTACGTCCGAGTGTTCAAGAACAGCGCCGGCTACTCCGAGGGCTACCAGCGGATCAGGAACCACCAGACCGGCCAGTACCTGAACGTCGAGAACAAGACCGGCAACGTCCAGTACGGCAATGTCCCCACCACCTACTGGAGCGGCCAGTGGACCAGGGAGACCACCAGCGACGGGTACCTGCGCTACCGCAACCGGTGGACGGGGGAGTACATGGACACCACCACGGGCGACGCCATCGTCCACTACGGCAGCCTCCCGGCCACCGACACCACCAGCCAGTGGAGCGAGGAGTCCGTCGCGGGCTATGCCCGGCTGAGGAACCGGTCCACCGGCACCTACGCCCACACCGAGGACCTCACCGGCTCCCTCCAGCACGGCGCCGCGCCGAGCACCTGGTGGACCAGCCAGTGGACCTTCGAACCCGCCTCCTGACCAACGCCACCCCCGGGACGACCTGATCCCGGGCCGCCGCGGGTGCGGGCCGCACACCGGCCCGCACCCGCACCGGAAGGAGCGCCATGCCCACCAGACCCGCCATGCCCACCCGACCCACCAGACCCGCCATGCCCACCAGGCCCGCCCTGCTCACGGCGGCCGCCGCCCTCGCCGTCACCGCCCTCGCCGCCACCGGCTGCACCGCGGGCCAGGTCCCCGCCCCGGCCGTGCGCGCCACTACCCCCCAGGCCCCCGACCACTCCGGCCAGAGCCTGTGGCACGTCATCGACACCGACGGAAAGACGGTCTCCCAACTCAGGGACGACGACCCGGTGGTGACCGCCGTCCGCAAGACCGTGGTCCTGCACTCCGGCACGGTCGACAACCGCGACCACCGCACCGTCACGGACAGCACCGCACAGGAGTTCGCCTTCTACCAGAGGGACTTCGCGGACCAGCTGCGCTCGAAGCAGTACGACACCAAACTCGCCGCCCTGTTCACCGCCAACCACCTCGTGACACACCAGGTCAGTATCGCCTGGTACGTGTCCACGTTCCCCCTGGACATGGCCACCGCCAAGGTCCAGATGGACAGCACCATCGAGTTCACCGAGGCCGACCCCGCCTATCTGAGCGCCAACAGGCTCGAGCTGAACAAGCCCTACGCCCAGCACCGCACCGTCAGCCTGGCCAGGACCGGCGAGACCTGGGCCATCACGGCCATCGAGAAGAACCCCCTCGAAGCACCCGCCCTGCCCAAGCCCACCGGCTGACCGGCTCACCCGCTCACCGGCTCACCCGAGAAAGGCGGAAGTGAACGCCCACCACGTCATCGCCCTCGACATCGGCGGCACCAGCATGAAGGGCGCCGTCATCGGCCCCGACCTCAGGCCGGTGCGCACCCTGCGCAGCGCCACCCCGCGAACGGGCGCAGCCGGCGCCGTGCTGGCCGCGGTGACCTCCACCGTAGACCGGCTGACGGGGCTCGCCGCCGAACACGGCATCACCGTCACCCACGCCGGCGTCGCCGTACCCGGAATCGTCGACGACGACCTCGGCCACGTCCACTACAGTGCCAACCTCGGCCTCTCCGAGGTGCCGCTGGCCGCGGTCCTGCGTCGGCATACCGGTCTGAACGTCACCGTGGGCCACGACGTCCGGGCCGGCGCCCTGGCCGAAGCCACTCTGGGCGCCGCCCGGGGAGCTCGCCACGCACTCTTCGTCGCGATCGGCACCGGAATCGCGGGCGCGTTCATCACCGACGGCCTCCTCCTGCGCAGCGGCGGCCACGCCGGCGAGATCGGCCACATCACCGTTCCCGGGGGGACGGCCCGCTGCGCGTGCGGCAACCGCGGCTGCCTCGAAACCGTCGCCGCCGCGCCTGCCCTCGCCAAGGCCCTGGGGGAGCGCACAGGGCGTGCGGTCGAGGGCGCCGTCGACGTGGCCGCCGCGGTAAGAGCCGGCGACCCCGACGCCCAGGCGGTCTGGCAGCGTGCCGTCGCTGCCCTCGCCGGCGTCCTGGCCGCGCTCACCACCACGCTGGGCCCGGACACGATCGTCGTCGGCGGCGGCCTCGGCGAGGCCAGCGACCTCCTCATCCGCCCGCTGACCGACGCCCTAGAGGAGCGGCTCACCTTCCAGCGGCGGCCCGCCGTGCTCAAGGCCCTCCTCGGCGACCAGGCCGGCTGCATCGGAGCCGCCCTCCTCGCCCGGGGAGGCATCTCCTCCACCCGTAGTTGAGCATCCACCCCCGTCGCACGACCACAGGAGCCTCCGTGCACACCCATCCACCTGTCGGCCGCCTCGCCGTGGTGATCACCGCCGTCACCGCCGCCGCGCTCGGACCGGCAGCCTGTGAGGCCGCCCCCGCGCGCCGGAGCGCCCCCCCTCCACCGGCCGCCACCGGAGTCCCCCCCGGAACCGCCACACTTACCATCGCCAGCTCCGAGAACACGGGGCTGACCGATCTCCTGGGCGTCACGTTCCACAGCCGGCACCCCAACATCGTCGTCGACTTCGACTACGAACCCCGCGACGTGTACGACGGCAAGCTCGAAACCATGCTCGCCTCGAAGAACCCGCCCGACCTCGTCCTGCTCAACGACCTGGGCACCGCGCCGGCGTCGGGCGCGGTCAGAAGTCTTGACGACTACACCCGCCTGTACGGTTGGGACGCCAAGTACCCGTCGGCCGAACTCGACCAGTGGCGGGCCGCCGACGACGGCAGGCAGCTGGGTACCGGCCATCTGTGGGCAGCGCCGGCCGGGTTCTCCGTGGTCGGTGTCTACTACAACAAGGACCTCGCGGCGAAGCTCGGCATCGCGCCGCCAGCCACCCGCGCCGACTTCGACGCGGCGCTGGCCAAGGCCAAGGCCGCCGGCGAGCTCCCGGTCCAGCTGGGCAACCTCCAGGGCCACTCCTCCTTCATCGTCCAGTCCATCGTGGACGCCACCGACGGGGCCGCCAGGACCAGCGACTGGGTCAACGGCAAGGCCGGAGCCACCATCAGGACGCCGGGCGGCACCGACGCCGCGAACACCCTCGCCGACTGGGCGAAGAAGGGCTACCTGCCCGAAAGGGCCAACGCCTCAGGCCTCACCGCCGCAGTGGCCGAGTTCACCCGCGGCAAGGGCCTCTTCCTCTTCGACGGCTCCTGGGACGCCCAGAACATCGACCGCGCCATGCACGGCAGGGTCGGCTTCATCCCCTTCCCCGGCGGAGCCGGCGGCAGGGCCACCGGTATCGGCACCTCGGTCGCCTACGCCATTCCCGCCAAAGCCAAGAACCCCGACCTCGCGGCCGCGTTCCTCGACTTCATGAACACCCCCGAAGCCGCCCAGATCCAGTTCAACACCGGCTTCCTCCCCCTGGCCCACGCCGACTCCGTCAAAGGCACCGAGGGCAACGTGATGAACGACATCGCGAGTGCCTGGGGAGTCGTCAACAAGGGCGACGGATTGGTGAACTTCTTCGCCAACAGCACCGCCACCATGAACGACACCCTCACCATCCAGACCCAGCGGCTGATCGAGAGCGCCACCACCGGTCCCGCCTTCCTCGACGCGCTCCAGAGCGACTGGGCGAGGAGCCACGAGCGGGCCGGCAGTGGGCCGTGAGGCCCCTGGACGCGGCCGGCGGGTTGCGGGTTGCCTCTTTGGGTAATCGGGCCCGGGGGCGCGGGGTCTGCTGCGAGCCTGGACCTATGGGTGATGCGGTGGATGAGGACTTGAACCTGCTCGAGCGGCTCCGGGAGGAGATCGCGCTGGCGGAGTCCAATCTTGCCGGTGCGATGAGAGGGATCTCCGACGGCTACCTGGAGCTTCACAACGGTGGCGGCCGCGGTCACAGCGTCCACGCGCAGTACCAGGAGAGCAACATGCGCACGGGCAAGCCGCTGGCGGACCTCGCGGTGGAACTCGCCGCCTGGGCGTCGGAGATCGCTGCCAAGTCGGCCGCGCTGGACGTGCGCCGGACGCTGCTCAAGCAGTTCGAAGAGGAGGGCTGATCGGTTCGTCGGCAGGGTCAGCGCCGCTACGGCTAGTAACCTGCCCGGCGTCGACTACTACCCGCTGGCAGTGATTGAGGAGCACGGCGCTCGAGGCGACCTTGCCCAGCATCTGACGCTCATCCATTCCCTGATGACCCAGGTCGCTGCCGAAGCGTGGTCGGTACCGCCCTTCGAGCTGACGATCGTGCTCTCCGGTGACTTCGACGCCTCGATCGCGGACCGCGAGGTCGGCTTCACCCCCGAGCGGCTCGGCGGCGGGACGGTCGGCGGCAAGACGACCCCTGTACAACGCGACTACACCGTGGTCGAGGTGTTCGTTGACGCGACCACCGCCGACGACTTCGACCTCTTGGCGTGGATCCACACTGTCCTCCACGACTACGGCCATGTCTTCTTGGGGCGCCTGCGCGCCGCGGCCGGTACCCGACCGCCCTACCCCACCCGCGACCAGACGCTGCCGGAGATCGGCGCGATATGGGCCTTCGAAACTGCCGACGAGTACCGCTGTGAGCTGCTCTCCGACCGGCTGATGAAGGCCCCGCAGAAGGGCGGCGTAGTCAGCAGCCCCGACTCCTCGATCATCATGAACCTTGAGCTGGTGATGGGGGACCGGTACCGCTACGCCCTCGCCGACCTGCTGGGCCCCGTCGTCCATCCCGGCTGGCCGGACCTCGTCGGCTCCCGCCTCGACGGCGATATCGACGTCTTCGACATGTTCAACCGGCTGGTCGCCGAGACCGGGAACGTCCTGAAGGTGGTGGGCTACGCCGACGCGCTGGAGCGCACCGCCGAGCGAGGGCGGATCCTTGATTTTGCTCCCGACCACCCAGCGGTCGTGCTCTACCTGGGGCCGGTGTGGAGCCCCATCGCCCGCCTGCTGGAGGGCGGGCCTGTCATCCCCTCGCTGTCCGACTTCGCCGAGGTGGACAGCCGGTTGCAGGAGCTCGGCCAGGGGATCGTCGACATGTGGGAGAGGCTCGGCGTCACCGGATACCTCACCGACGGGGACGTTTCGGAGGTGGAGCCACCGGCCCGCTAACCGGGTCCGGGGACGCGGCGAAGACCACCCGCCTCGTTCTCCCGGCCGGCGGGCCGGTGGCGGGCTCACCATGGGCGGCAGGTGTGGCGGTCGGGAGCGGGGCCGCGGTGGTGGTGGAGGGCGGTGGCCTCCAGCAGCGTCTGGCGGGCGCGGCGCCGTCGGAGCTCTTCGGTGCGGGCGGCGGTGGCGGCCCAGTCGGGCAGTGGCCGGCCCTGGGCGGCGGCGGTGAGCGTCTCGCCGAGCCGGTCGAGCGCACGGTCCCAGTCGGCGAGTTGCCGGACCAGGTCCGCCACCAGCTGGTCGACGGCGGCGGCCGGGTCGCGTCGGAAGGCGCGGGCCTCGGTGGCGGCCTCCGCCAGGACGTCCTCGTCGAAGTCCGCGAAGACCTCGTACCAGCCGGCGGCCTGCTGCCCGAAGGCGTCCAGGGCGGTGCGCAGGTCGGCGTCGACGGCGGCGGGTGACCAGGAGGGCGGGGTGCGGGGCGGTCGGACGGTGGCGGACAGGATCCGCCCCACGCGGGCGCCGGGGGGCGAGACCGCGCCGCGTGGTCCCGCTCACCCGGCAGCCGGCTCGGCCGGGCGGTCGTCGGTGTCGGTGGTGCCGTCGCCGTTCGCGCCGCCCAGGTCCTCGACCACGTCCAGGTCCAGTTCGGCGGCGAGGCGGTGCAGGTGCTCCCACTGGTCGAGGTCCAGGCCGAGCGCGGTCGCTGGCCACCCGCAGGAGGGCGGCGGCCGCGATGCCGGGGCCGGCGGCGGCGAGCGCGTTGTGCAGGGCCTCCTCGCAGGCCTCCTCGCCGCGGTCGTCCTGGTAGTGCAGGGCGATCTCGAAGGACTCGACCGCGCTGTCGAACACCCTGCGGTAGGCGAGGCGGTCGAGCGGATCGCCGTGCTCGTGGCCGAGAGCCCGCAGCTGTCGCAGGGGCAGCACGCGGGCGTCGCCGGCGGCGGTGGCGCTCCGGCCGGCCTCGGTGGCGGCATCCAGTTCGCCGGCGAGCAGGGTGAGCTCGCGCGCCAGGTCGCCGAGGACGCAGGACGGGAGCGCCGCGGCGAGCGCGCACACCGTCACCGGGGCGAGCCGCTCGCCCCGGTGGAGCTCCGGCAGGGTGCCGGTGGTGTGCGAGGCACCGAGGATCATGTCCGCTGCCAGGGTGTAGCGCAGTTCCTCGGTCAGCAGGCCCTCGCTGCCGGGGATGATCTCGCGGCCGCTCGCCCGGGTGATCGCCGCGGCCGCGCGCTCCAGCAGCCGGGCGTGCTCCTCCTCGCACTGACGGCCGGCCAGCCCGCGCACCCACCGGGCCGCCGCCTCACCCGCCTCGGCGGCCCGGTGCAGCGCCGCCAGGCCGGCCGCGCGCCGCGCCTGCTTCCGGCCCTCGGGGGCCTCGGCCTCTTCGAGGGCCGAGGTGTGGAGCGGCACCGGGGCGGGAAGCGATGTCGTCATACCGGTGCAACCCCGCGCGGGACCGGACGGTCACGGGTGCAGGCAGTCACCTTGCCGCACGGAACTGCAGCGCTGGGCAGCACTCCCGCCGCGCTGCGCAGCGGTGCGGGACAACCGGCCGCGGCGTGGGGGCAACGAGGGTGCGCAACGGGGACGGTACGGCCCGGGCGCCGCGCAAGGGGCGGCGCCGATACCCGCCCGCTTCACCCCGGGGGGAAACATCGCTGGTCGCGGGGCTAGCATCCGGGCATGAGTTTCTCCCCCGGGGGTCAACGCGGTGTCCGAGCCGATGCTGTTCGGCGGTCCGACCTGCGCGGTGTGCGGCACGGAGCTGGCGTGGGCCGGCAAGGGCCGCCGGCCGAAGTACTGCTCGAAGAGGTGCTCGTCGAAAGCGGACCGTGCCCGGGAGAAGGAGAAGCAGGAGCAGGCCCTCGCGGCGGCCGCCGAAACGCCCCGGGGCGAAACGGCGCTCCCCAACGGCCTGGCCGACGACCCGTCGGCCGCCGAGCTGCTCACCCTCGGCGAGGAGCTGGTCCGGCACGACCGGCTGCTGCTGCTCCAGCTGGACCGCGCGGCCCGCGACGGCGACGCGGCTCTTGCACGCCAGGCCGCCGCCGATGTCCGGCACTCCGCCTACTCGGTGATGCTGCGCCACCGCGAGCTGGTCGAGCAGATGCTCACCGAGCACCCCACCCAGGCCCGGGCGGCGGGACAATCTGCCCCGGAGGGTTCCGAAACGCCCCGGGGCGAAACCCGGTCCGGCCTCGGCGCCGCCCACGGGGCGGCCGGGACAGCGGCGGCCGCCGTGCCCGCTCCCCGCCCCGCGACTGGCGCCCCGGATCCGGACGGCATACCCGCTGGCCAATCCCCCCGGGGAGAGACGCCCATGGGACAAGGTGGCGCCCCCACCGCCGAAAGCGCCCCCTCGGCGACCGTTGTCCCCCGGGGCGAAACAACGCCCGCCGCCAGGCCCGCCGAAACCGCGCCCGCTTTGCCCCGGGGAGAAACGCCGGTTCCGGCCGGCGGCGTGGGGCTGCGCGACCTGGTCGACCGGCACCTGACCCAGCGCAGCGCCGACGCCCCCAAGCCCGCGGAGCCGGACCGGACGGTGACCGTGCCAAGCGACCCGCTGCTGCGCGGCCTGCCCCGCAGCATGGATGTCCACATCCCGCTCGATGCGGGCGTGTTCGGCTACAACTGGGCGCTGGCCGGATGGACGGTCCAGCCGGACGTCCTGGTGGTGCTCGGCGAGGGGCATCCGGTCGGCTGGGTCGAGCGCGGCCTCGATGGCAGCAACGGCTGGGTCGCCGTGATCGAGGGCTACTTCCTCGGCGACCCCGCCACCCAGGAGGCGGCCCTGCACACCACTCCGCAGCAGGCCGCCCACACCGTGCACCGCGCCTACATCCAGAATCTCTGAGCTTGTTCCTCAACCTCCGGCTTGTTGGCCTTCTGGATTGGCCCGTCGTGGCGCCGCACCGCGTGGGACCATCTCGGCATGCGCCTGATTGCTGATGGGGCCACGCCGACCTCGCGGTTGGTGCCGGTCGAGGACCTTGAGACCGACAACGGCCGCCCTCGATTACTGAGATTTTCGTTCTGTTGTCGGTGGTGACAGGTAGTGATCCCTGCGGTATGCCAATGGTGTGCGGTATGCGCAGGGTGGGGGCCTGACCGCTGAGCGGCGGGCGTTTCGTGAACAGGTGCGGCTGGAGGCCGCTGCGCGGTTCGAGGCGGGCGAGAAGACCGCGTCGATCGCCCGTGACCTGCGGGTCAGCGAGCGGTCGGTGGAACGCTGGAGACGGTCCTGGCGCGAGGGTGGTACCGCTGCCCTGCGCTCGGCGGGTCCGGCGAGCGTGCCTAACTAGCCGTTGCTCTATCGATCTTGGTGATCGTGAGTTCGAGTCTGCCGACTCGGTCGGGTGATCTTCTGGTCGGCAGGGCATGAAAGTGGGGCCT
>NZ_JBEXYD010000069.1:0-39515 GCF_040630735.1 Kitasatospora sp. NPDC005748 | reverse complement strand
CCGGGCGGGGGCCGGGGCCCTCGACGGCAACCCCCCGGGCACCTCCGCCAGCCAGCGCTCGGGGGGCTGCGCCCCCCCCCGCGCCGGGGCGGCCCCCCCCCCGCCGCGGGGCGACCGGTGGGCGGCGTGCCGCGAGGCACGCCGCCCACCGGGTGGCGCCGGATCAGGCCAGCAGGTCGGACTGGAGCGTGACGACCTGCCGGAACGCGGGCGGCTGGACGCCCCGGGCGTTGGTCATCGTGATGACGCCGATGATGTCGCCGGCGCTCAGGTAGGCCAGGTACCCGGTGGTCCGGCCCTCCCCCGCCAGCGTCGTGCTCTCGCGGGTGGCGAGGTCGACGCCCGAGACGCTGTCCCAGCCGATGACGGAGGCGGGCCGCAGACCCGGCAGGTCCTTCGGCTCGCCGTCGCCGCGCAGGTCGGCGAAGACGTCCCAGGCCTCGACGGAGGAACCGAAGCGGAGCAGCCGGATCTGGGTGCGGGTGCCGTCGGAGGCGGTCCACTCCCGGACGGTGGCGGCGCGGCAGACGTCGCGCAGCAGCAGGGCCCGCAGCTTCGCCGGCTCCTTCTGCTCGGCGGCCATCGCGTCACAGGCGACCCAGTCCGCCGGAGCCGTGCCGGCGGCCGGGGTCGGGGCGGCCGACCCGCCGGTGGCCGCCGGGGCGCTCGCGGTGGCACCGTCGGGCGCGGCGGGCGACGACGCGGCCGGGCTCGCGGTCGGTGCCGCGGTCGATGCCGCGGTGGGGGTCGCGGTCGGGGCCGGGGTCGGGAAGACCGCCGGGGCCGACGAACCGCCGGCTTCCTTCGGGGCCGGCAGGAGCAGGTACCGCAGGTCGGCGGCGTGCCGGCTCTTGTTCTCACCGGGCGCCGCCTGGCCGGACGGCAGCGGCGGCAGGGCCAGCGCGGGGAAGGTGTAGCGGCCGTCGCCCCGGGTGGCCAGGCCCGGGATGTCGGTGCGCTCGGGCGCGGTGACGGCCAGCGCGGCGCCGGTACCGGCCAGCACGCAGACCAGGGCGGCCGCGCCCCAGCGCAGCGCCGCGTTGCGCCGGCGGGTGCGGCGGGCCGCGAGCTCCTCGGGGCTCGGCGGCGGGAGCGACGGCGGGAGCGACGGCAGGGTCCCGGCCCCGGGGGCGACGGCCCAGGGGTCGGCCCCCGGGACCGCCTCGGCGGGCGGGCCGGCCGGAGCGGCGGGGGGCGCGAACGGTGCGGGGGGCGCCGGGGGCGCGTCGGCCCCGGCAGGGGCCGCGCTGTCGTGCGGGGTGGCGTGGTCGGTCATGCGGACGCTCCCGGGCTGGCGAGGCGGTCGAGCTGCTGGCTGAAGAGGGTGACGATCTTGTCCTTGGGCAGCGGTGCCGCACCCTCGGCGCTCATGATCACCAGGAGGTCGCCCTCGGCGGCCGAGCACTCCAGGTAGTCGATCGGCGCGGACGGCGGAGCGGGCATCAGGTAGCAGTGCGCCTCGGGGTGCCCGGGGATCCCGGGGCCGATCCGGAAGAGCCCGGTGTCGCCGGTGAAGACGGCCGTGTACTCGTTGGCCTTCTGCACCTCCTGCTGGTTGAACTGCCGCAGCCTCAGACCGATCACCAGGTCGTCCGTACCGGTCTTGTAGGTGCGCACCCCGGTGGCCTTGACGTGCAGGCCCTCCCAGTACTGGCGGAGCTTGTCCCGCTTCTCCTTGGGGATCTGCTGGAGGTCGCTGTCCATCTCGGCGGAGAGCTGGTCCGCCGACAGCTCGACGTCGTTGCCGTAGCCGCCGTCGTCCGGGCCGAGCGCATAGCCGGCCGGGACGGGCAGCAGCAGGTCGCGCAGCGAACCGAAGTGGTTGCCGTTGGCCTTGGCGCCGAAGGGGGTGGGCGTGGCGGTCGGGGCGGGCGCCGCCGCCGTCGGTGCGGCGGCGGCGCTGGCGGGCGCGGGGTCGTCGTACCGGGTCTCGATGACGCCGACGCCGATGACCACGCCGACCAGCGCGGCCGCCACGGTCGCGCCGGTGGCCCGCAGGAGCCGGCGACCGGTGGGCCCGGGCCGCTCCGGGCCGGCGGCGGCCGGCCCGGGCACGGGCGCCTGCTCGACCGGCCCGGGCGGCCCGAACGGCTCGACGGGGACCGGCGCGGGGTTCGCGGCCTCGGTCACGGTCACGGTGCTGTCGCTCATACCAGCCGCTCCCACTGCTGCTTGGCGATGTCCTTCACGACATCGGGGTTCACCGGCCGCGTGCCGAAGGCCTCGACCTTCATCACCAGCGTGCCGCGCTGCGCCAGCGCGGTGCCCAGGTAGTACTGCTCGGTGGACTCCGCCCAGTGCGAGGGCTCGCTGTCGACGTGGAAGCCGCCGTTGGCGTCGTCCGCGAACGGCTGGAGCCGGTAGGCGGCGGCGGCGTACTTCGCCGAGGCGGCGTGGTCGGGGGCGTACTGGATCAGCGAGACCCGGACCTTCAAGTCGTCCTTCTTCCAGTCCACCTCGACGGCGCGGCGGAACTCCGCGACGTTCAGGGCGCGGAAGACCTCCGCCGACCGGCCGGTGTGCTCGGCGAGCTCGCCGATGGTGATCCAGCTGGGCGTGTCGGGGAAGTCGGCCCAGGCCGTGCTGCCGGCCGGCGCCGTCACCAGCAGCTTCCGCAGGTCGCCGTCGACGGCCGGCGGCCTGGGCGCCGCCGCGGCGACGGCCGCCGGGTCCACCACCTCGGCCGGGTAGGACGGCCGGGCGACCTGGATCGGCGGCAACGGGGTCGGCGGACGGTTCGCCTGCACGGCGTAGCCGACGGCGCCGCCGAGCAGGGTGCCCAGCAGCAGTCCGCAGGTCAGCAGCAGCACCGGCCGGGGCCGGCGCGGACGGTGCGGCGGCAGGGCGGCGGCGGGGGGCGCGAACCCGTCGGCGAAGACCACGGCGGGCGGCGCGGCGGGGGCGTCGGGCGCGGGTCCGTCGGCCGGGGCGACCGGTTCGGCGGGCGGTGCGGCGGGGGCGGCCGGTTCGGCGGGCGGCGCGGGCGCGGGTCCGTCGGCGGGCGACGGCTCCACGGGACGGGTGGTCACGGAGTGGCTCCAGGAGGGGGAAAGGTGACGTCGGGCGTGGGCGGCGGAGCGGTTCAGCCGCCGGAGGAGAGCCGCTCGCGCTGGCGCTTCATCAGCTCGCTCAGCAGCGCCTTGTCCGGGGTCCCCTTCACCTCGACGTCGAGCGTGTACTGGACGTCGCCCTGGCTGGAGATGCCGGTCATCGAGCCGGTGTACGCCTGCTGCTTGGGCTTGCGGACGTAGCCGTGGGCGGCGGGATCGCCGTCGATCGCGATCGGGTCCAGTTTCATCGTGTAGCCCTGGACGAACTCGCTCGCCATCGCGGTCGAACCGAAGCGCATCAGGGTGACCGTCACCTCGGCCTTGCCGTCCGCCGTGCGGTACGTCCGGGCGGCGGCCTCCTTGTACCCGTAGGAGCCCAGGACGCGCATGATGCCGTCCTGGTTGTCGAAGAGGTCGGCCACCTCGTCGTCGGTCAGCTTCATCCCGTCCGGCGGCCCGTAGGACTCGCCGGCGTCGGGGATCGGGAGCAGGAAGTACCGCAGGTCGCCTTCGTGCCGGCCCCCGCTGACGGTGCCCTTGAGGGTGCTCACCGGCCGGGGGACGGGTGCGACGGTGGTCGGCGCGGCGGTGGTCGGCACCGCCGTGGGCGAGGCCGACGCGGTGGTGCTCGCACTCGCGCCGGCGGTCGCGGTCGGCGCGGCCTTGGCCGGGGCGGCCACGACGGCCGGCCGGCCGTCGGGCTTCCCTACGGCCACGGTGACGGCGGCGCTGGTCGCCGTCACGGCGAGCAGCCCGGTGGTGGCCAGGGCCACGCCGACGGCGCGCGGCAGCTTCCGCCCCGAGGCGGCCACCGGCGCGGCGGCCACGGGATCAGCGGCGGGTACGGCCGCGGGTGCGGCAGCGGCTTCGGCCGCGGGATCGGCAGGGGTTTCGGACGACGCACCGTTCGCCGGTTCGGCGGCGGACGGCACGTTTTCGGGCGCGGACAAGGAGCTCCCCCGGGGAATGTGGAATGTCGCGCACGGGCCCCTCGCGGGCCACCCCCCGTGGCTCTCCAGGCCGACCGTCACGCGTCTCACCAGGAATTATGAGAGTCGCCCGGGAGGTGTGCCAACAAAATCAATCACCGCACTCCCACCCAATGATCAATCAATCGGACATCCCGTGACCGAACCGCAATCGGCACCCGGAGACCGCGTCGGCCCGCCCGGTGGGAGACCACCGGGCGGGCCGATCGGCGGGACGGATCAGGAGTGGGCGCGCTCGGTCAGCTCGACGACCTTGCCGGCGGAGTCGATCGCGACCTTGTAGTCCCCGGCGGAGCACGGGTAGAAGCCCTTGGTGCTGGTGGGATCGGTGAGGCACTCACCGATGTGCTTCACCAGATCGGCGACGTTGACGTCCTTGGACGGGGCCAGGACCGAGTTCAGGTGGCCCTTGGCGGCGGGCGCGAACGGCGCGCTCTTCTCGGCACCGACCGGCTCGAAGACCACGTCGTTGACCCCGCACGCGGTCTTGGTGTCCTTGTAGACCAGCGTGGTCGTGGTGGTCCCCTTGACCGGGTAGACCCACTTCTGCCCGGCGGGCAGCGGCGCGGCGTCGCAGAACCCCTCCGGCTCGTCGCTCGCACCGGCCGACGGCTTGGCGCTCTTGCCGCCCGTCGGCGCGGCACCCGTCGGCGCGGCGGCGGACGAGGTGGCGGGCGCGACGGCGGGCGAGGTGGCCACCGGGCCGCCGCCCGCCTGGTCCGACGCGTTGTCGGGCCCGCAGGCCGTGAGTCCCAGCGCGGCGACCGCGACCAGGCCGACGCCGCATACTCTCCGGAAAATGGGCATGCCGAAAGAACCCCCGTTTGACGCATGATCAGATTGTGAGGCGTGCGGCGGAAAGACTAGCCCCTCCCACGGACTACTCCGGGGAGCGGGTCGAGGGAGGTGCCGCCGCCTCGCCGGCGGGCCACACACCGCGATGGCGGAAGCTCTGGCGGCGGGCCGAGGACCTCGGGTTCCATGCCGCCTACACCTACGACCACCTGAGCTGTCGCTCGTTCCGGGACGAGCCGTGGTTCGGGGCGGTGCCGACGCTGACGGCGGCCGCGACCGAGCGGATCCGGCTGGGCACCCTCGCCACCTCGGTCAATCCTCCTGCGCCTATCACGGTCTGACCTGCGGGAAGCCAGTGGAACAGCCAGGCCCCGCTACGCCAGGCCTCAGACCGCGATGAGCCGGACGCGGTCGCCGCAGAGCTTCGCCATGTCGTCGACGTCCGAGGTAAGCATGGCCACCGGCCCCGGCTGCCGCAGCGCCATCTCGGCGACGGTCGCGTCGATCGCGTGCTTGTGGCCATGCAGGCCGGTGTGCTTCAGCAATGCTGCGGAGGCCCTGGCGGCCTGTTCAGTGACGGCCTCGATCTTGACCTGTGACAGGACCCAGTTCAGCCGAGCAGCATTCACTCGTGCGTGCGAGACCTCCGCGATGGTGTTGGCGCCGACCACCAGGCCTGCCGTCATGGAGTGAAAAGACCTGATCATCGCAAGCACGTCGCGGTCTTGTGAAATCCAGGCAGACACTCCCGGGGAGTCCAGCACGACGGTCTCAATGCGCTCGCTCACGCGGCGTTCGCCGCACTGCCGGGCTCGGACGAACCGAAGATCCTCGCGTGCGCGGCAGCGAGTTCCTCTTCCGTGAACGCACCGTGCGCCTCTTCGTACCGGCGGAGCTCCTCGCCGAGCAACTGGTGCCTGATCTCTCGGGCGACCGCTTCGGCGACGTAGCCGGAGACGTTGTCCGTAAGCTTCTTCAACTCGGCCACCTGCTCAGTGGGCAGGGTGACCGTGATGCGCGTGGTGGCCGCCATGGGGCAAGCATACTCCTGGTATGCGTCGGCTTGGTCAGGCTTCGCCACATAGGGTCGGCAGCATGCGACTGAGCACGGTGATCCTCCCCATCCACCGGTGGAGCGAGGGGCAGAAGATCTGGCGGCGGGCCGAGGACCTCGGGTTCCATGCCGCCTACACCTACGACCACCTGAGCTGGCGCTCGTTCCGGGACGAGCCGTGGTTCGGGGCGGTGCCGACGCTGACGGCGGCCGCGACGGCGACCGAACGCCTGCGGCTGGGCACGCTGGTGACCTCGCCCAACTTCCGGCACCCGGTCACGCTGGCGAAGGAGATCGTGTCGCTGGACGACGTGTCCGGCGGGCGCCTCACGCTCGGGATCGGGGCCGGCGGGACGGGGTTCGACGCGACGGCGATGGGCCAGGAGGCGTGGTCGCCGAAGGAGCGGGCGGACCGGTTCGGGGAGTTCCTGCCGCTACTGGACGAGCTGCTGCGCGAGGACGCCACGACCCGCGAGGGCACGTACTACTCCGCCGTCGAGGCGCGGAACATCCCCGGCTGCGTGCAGCGGCCGCGGGTGCCGTTCTACGTCGCCGCGACCGGACCGCGCGGACTGCGGCTGGCGGCGGAGCACGGGCAGGGCTGGGTGACGTACGGGGACCCGAAGGGGCCGGCGGACGTGCCGGTGGCGCAGGCGCCCGTCGTGATCGCCGCGCAGATCGCGAAGCTGACCGCCGCCTGCGAGGCGCGCGGCCGGGACGCGGCGGAGCTGGAGAAGGTGCTGCTCCAGGGCTCGACGGCGGAGAAGCCGCTCGCCTCGCTGGACGCGTTCGTGGACTGGGCGGGCACCTACCGGGAGCTGGGGATCACCGAGCTGGTGATCCACTGGCCGGTGCCGGGCTCGATCTTCGAGAACGACCTGGCCGTCTTCGAGAAGATCGCCACCGAGGGCCTCGCCCAGCTGGGGTGAACCGGAGCCGGCCACCGCGGGTGCGGTGGCCGGCCGGTGGCCGTCACGGGTGCGGGCGGGTGCGCTGGGAGGGGACGTGCGGGGTCGCGTCCGGGGTGGTGCGCCGGGCCAGCTCGGCGAGGGTGTCGAAGATGAAGTCGCCGATCAGGACCGGGTCGCGCGTCTCGCGCGGGGCGTCCGGCGGAGTGGTCGGTGGGCGCTCGTCTCGGGCGTGGCGAGTTCGCATGGCTCTTCCTGCCGACGGGGTGGCCGGGATCAGTCATGCCCGGGAAGAGGAAGCAGGACACCCGGCACGGTGGGGGAACGGCCGGAAAGAACGGCTCGGGGGCCGAAATGCGGTGCGGCGGCGGGCGCTTACGCCGATCGGATACCGGCCGGGGGTATTGTCTCGCCCGCGGCGGCGGGCGAACAGCGCAGCGGGGGACGCGGCCGGCGGCGGCCCGGCCCTGTCTTCCCCGCCGAACCGCCGGCCAGCGGGGACCGGCGGGGACCGGCGGCTCTTCCTCCCGTTCATGACCGGCGGCACGCTGCACACCGCCGCGCTGACCCTGCGGGTCGGCTAGCGGGCCGCGCCGTCAGGAGGTCGCCGTCGCGGCGGTGACCTCCCGACGGCGGTAGGCGAAGATGGAGCGGTGACCACTCCCCGCACCGCCCCCCGCCTGATCGCCACCGACCTGGACGGCACGCTGCTGTGCGCCGGCGGCACCGTCTCCGAGCGGACCGCCGCCGCACTGGCCGCCGCCGAGGCGGCCGGGGTCCAGGTGGTCTTCGTGACCGGTCGGCCGCCGCGCTGGATGCAGCAGGTCAGCAGCCACATCGGCGGCCACGGCGTGGCGATCTGCTCCAACGGCGGCGCGGTGGTCGACGTGCGGCGCGGCGAGCTGCTGGAGTCTTTCCCGCTCGGCGCGGAGGCCGCGCTGGCGGTGGTGGCGGCGCTGCGGGCGAAGCTGCCCGGTACCGCCTTCGCCTTCGAGTACCCGGCCGGGTTCGCCCGCGAGCCCGGCTACGAGGTGCGGATGTGGGGCCAGGACGAGAACCACCCGATCGGCCCGGCCGAGGAGCTGCTCGGCGCCGGGGGGCCGGTCACGGGCCTGTTCAAGCTGCTGGCGAAGCACCCGGACCTCGACCCCGACAAGCTGCTCTCGGTGGCCCGCGAGGCGGCCGGGCACCTCGCCGAGATCACCCGGTCCGCGCCGATCCCGCTGCTGGAGATCAGCGCGCCCGGCGTCACCAAGGCGAGCACGCTGGCCCGCTGGTGCGCCGGGCGCGGGATCGACCGGAGCGAGGTGGTGGCCTTCGGCGACATGCCGAACGACCTGGAGATGCTGGCCTGGGCCGGTACCGCGTACGCCGTGGCCAACGCGCACCCGCAGGTGCTGGCGGCGGTGCCGCTGCACACGGTGAGCAATGAGCTGGACGGCGTCGCGGCGGTGCTGGAGCGGCTGCTCGGCCACTGAGCCGAAACACGAAGGCGCCGCGAAGGGGCCGCGAGGAGGCCGGGAACGCGAGGAGGCCGGGCCGGACCGGCATCCCGCCGCTCCGACCCGGCCGGACCCGGCCGGGCGGTCCGGCTACCCGAAGCGGCCGTTGACGTAGTCCGCGGTCCGCTGGTCCCGCGGATCGGTGAACAGCTGCGCGGTCGGTCCGGCCTCGACGATCCGCCCCGGGGTATCGTGGGTGGCCAGGAAGAACGCGCAGGACTGCGAAACGCGCTGCGCCTGCTGCATGTTGTGGGTCACGATCACGATGGTGAGCCGCCCCCGCAGCTCCGCGATGGTCTCCTCCACCCGGCGGGTCGAGGTGGGGTCGAGCGCCGAGCACGGCTCGTCCATCAGCAGGATGTCCGGCGAGACGGCCAACGACCGGGCGATGCACAGGCGTTGCTGCTGCCCACCGGAGAGCGCGCCGCCCGGGGTGTGGAGCCGGGTGGCGACCTCGTCCCAGAGGCCGGCCCGCCGCAGGCTGCTCTCCACCAGGTGCTCGCGCTCCTCCTTGGAGACCTTGATGCCGGCCAGCTTCAGCCCGCTGGAGACGTTGTCCTGGATGGACATCGCCGGGAACGGGTTGGGCCGCTGGAACACCATCCCGATCCGCCGCCGGACCTCGGCGGGGCGCCGGCCGGGCCGGTACACGTCGTCGCCGTCCAGCAGCACCTCCCCGGCGAGCTGCGCGCCGCGGACCATCTCGTGCATCCGGTTGAGGATCCGCAGGTAGGTGGACTTGCCGCAGCCGGAGGGGCCGATCAGCGCGGTGACCTCCCCGGCGGGCATGCCGAGCGAGACCCGCTCCAGCACCTTGTGCGAGCCGAACCAGGCGGAGACGTCCCTGGTCTCCAGGCCGGCCAGCGGGGCGCCGGCGGCGTCCGCCGGGTGGACGGGCGGCAGGGTCAGCGTGGTCTCGCTCGCGGAGCCGCCCCGGTCGAGCGGGGCGAACGGGTCGAGCGGGGGTACGTCGGTCATCGGTGCATCCGTCATCGGTACGGTCCTCCGGGCGCGCTTCAGTAGAGGTTGGGCAGCAGGGCGGCGGCGTTCTCGTAGACGGCCCAGAGGATCGCGGCGATCACCGGCGCGATGCTGAGCCAGGCGGCCGAGCGGCGCCAGATCCGGGCCAGCAGGATCGCGGCGACCACCGCGCCCAGCAGCCCGAGCGACCACAGCTGCAGCGTGGCCAGCGCGCCCTTGTCGGCGGCCAGCGCCTTGTCGTACGGCACGGTGGCGGGGCGCCCGCCGGGGTTGACCTCCGGGTCGCCGTCCAGCCGGGCGCCGATCATCACCGTCGAGCCGGGGATCCAGTCGGAGTCCCCGGTGACCAGCACCAGCCGGTTGCGGACCGGGTCGCTGATCGGGTGGTCGCCGTCCCCGTAGACGTTGACGGTGTAGGTGAACCTGCCCTGCCCGGTGGTCGCCTCGATCCGGTCGCCGACCCTGAGCCTGGACAGCTCGGCGAACGGCGCGCCGAAGGTCGCCCCGCGGCCGAACACCACCGCGACCCCGCTCTGCCCGGGCAGCGCGGTGTCCCGGCGGTGGCCGGGCCCGCGCATCAGGTCCCGGCCGGTGGTGCCCTCCACCACGACGGCCCCGTGCAGACCGATCGCCGGGATGTCGAGCAGCGCGACCGGGTCCCCGTCGGCGGCGCCGCCGGTCGGCGCGACCGCCTTGGCCAGCTGGTCCCGGAAGGTCTTGTACGCGGTCGACTGGTAGTGCCGCTGCTGGAGGTGCGAGAGCGTGAAGAGGTACCCGACGAATCCCATCGTGAGTGCCGCCAGCAGGCTGACCGCCCAGGCCCCCTGGAGGAACCGCCGCCGGGCCGGCCGGGCGGCGCCGGGGCCCGCCCCGGCCGCCCTCGGGTCCGGGACGGGCGTCGCGGCGGCCGGCGCGGCCGGGGTGCCGGGGGCGGGGGGCGCCGGCTTCTCCAGCGCCGGGGCGGTCACGACCGGCCGCCGGCGGAGTTGCGGCGCCGCATCAGACGGCGGCCGAGCAGCGGCGGGACGAGCACGACGGCGAGCAGTTCGAGCGCGGTCAGGGTGGACAGCATCCAGTCGTCCGGCCGCCCGTCGACGGCGACCACGTTGGCCGTGACCTCGCCGGCGGTGGCGGCGCGGCCGCGCGCGACCACCTGGCCGGTCTGCGGGTCGACGACGTCCTCGGCCGCGGCCTGGTCGCCCTCGGTGCCGGTGCCCGCGGCCGGGTCGACCGCGCCGGGCTGGTCGGCCGCGCCGCCGGGGCCGCCGCCGGTAGTCCCGCCGGCCCCCGCCGCGCCACTTGTGCCCCCGGTGCCGGACGATCCGCTGCCGGTGCCGCTCGCCGAGGGGGTCTTCCCCGCCCCGCCGCTCGCGCTGCCGCCCGTCCCGCCGGTGGCGGAGCCGGCGCCCCCGGTGGCGGAGCCGCCGGTGCCGGAGCCCGAGCCGGACCCGGACTTGACCGCCTGGCCGCCCTGCACGGTGCAGTCCAGCGGGGCGCCCTTGGCGTCGCACGGGCTGGGCTGCGGGGCGTTGTCCAGCACGGTCAGCCGGCCGGCCGAGTTGAAGGTCGGGTTGGCGCAGTTGGAGAGGGTGTTGGCGTCGACCGGGCTGGCGTTGCCGGGGATGTGCTGGGTCTGCAGCAGCCCGCCGCGGACCAGGTTGCGCGGGATCGGGGAGTAGCCGAGGCCGTCCGCCTCGCCCTGGCCCTCGCAGAGTACGTAGGCGAGGAAGCGGCTGAGCGCGCTGCCCTTGTCGTTGGTGAAGCGCGGCGGCGGCGGGAGCGCCGCCCCGGCCCGCGGCACGATGAGGTAGCTGTAGCTGGAGAGCGGGTACGATCTCGGGTCGTTCATCGAGTAGACGCCGTCGAGGTTCTGCTGGAGGTAGTCCGGGTCGTCGGCGGCGGTGCTGTCGTCCACGCCGCGGATCTTGGCGGCGGTGAGCGCGACGGCGACGTTGGAGGCGGTCGGCAGGGTGTAGTAGCCGGCCGGGTTGAGCACCTTCACGACCGGCCAGTTGCTGCGCTTGGCGAAGGCGTACTCGTCGTAGCCGATGGTGCCGAGGCCGGACGGGGCCTTGATGTAGCCGGCCACGACGTCGGAGCCGTTCTGCGCGGTCATCCGGCCCGACGGCGGGAAGAACTCGGTGTAGTCACCGCAGCTGACGCCGTTGACGCTCTTGCAGTACTCCTCCCACTGCGCGCCGTGGGTGTGGCTCATCCAGCGGGTGAACTGGGCGGTCGCGCCGGAGCCGTCGGAGCGGACCACCGGGGTGATCGGGAGGCTCGGCAGGGCCTTGCCGTAGTCCGCGGTGATCTTCGGGTCGTTCCAGTTGGTGATCTTGTTGGTGAAGATGTCGACCACGGTCTGCGGGGAGAGCCGCAGGTCGCGGACCTGCTTGCCGGCGACGACCAGGTTGTACATGAAGGTCGTCCCACCGGCGGTGATCGGCACGTAGGAGAAGCCGTACCGGGGGTTCTCGGCCTTGCCGGAGCCGCCGGCCTGGCCGGCCTGGCCGAGGCCGGTGTCGGTCTGCGAGCGGAACGGCACGTCGGAGGCGGTGAAGTCGTCCTGGCCGATGCTCCACTGGTTGCGGCCGGCCGCCGAACCGATCGGGTTGAAGTTGATCTGGATGCCCTGCGGAGCGACGTCCTGGCGCCACTGGTCGATGGCCGGGCCGGCCCAGCTGGAGCCGTCGGCGTTGAGCGCGGTGGCCGCGAAGGCGGGGGTGCTCTGCCCCAGCAGGAGGGAGCCGGCGGCGAGGATCAGGGACAGCAGCACGGCGAACGTGCGTGCCACGGGGCGGCTTGCGGCCTCCCACGACATGGGAACTCCTCTGGTGCTGAAGGCGTTTGGGCGGGACATCAGTGCTCCCCGAGGGCGGTGGCCACGCCGGCGGGCCGGGCGGCGGTACGGGCGGCGGCCGCGGTCGAGGGCCGGGCGGAGCCCCGGTGCCCGCCCCGGGCGGAGGCCTCGGCGACGGCGGCGGCGCGGTCGATCCGGCGCTTCTGGCGGCGCGTCAGCTGACCCGGCTTGCGGCCGCCGACGACGCGGGCGGTGACGAACAGGACGAGCACCACGATCATCAGGGTCAGCGCGGCGGCGAAGGCGCGCGCGATCATGTCGGGGTAGGGCTGCTTGACGTAGTTCCAGATGTACAGCGGCAGCGAGACCTGGTGCTCGCTGAACGGATTGCCGTTGAACTGCGAGGTGAACCCCGAGGTCAGCAGCACCGGGGAGGTCTCGCCGACGCCGCGCGCCATGCCGAGCACCACGGCCGTCACCAGTCCGGGGCGGGCGGTCGGCAGCACCACGTTCCAGACCGTGCGCCACTGGCTGCCGCCGAGTGCGTACGAGGCCTCCCGCAGCGTGCCGGGCACCAGCCGGATGACCACCTCGGCGGCCCTGGTGACGATCGGCATCATCATCACGGTGAGGGCCAGCGAGGCCGCGAAGCCGCTCTTCTCGAAGCCGAAGGTGATGATCACGACGCCGAGGATGAACAGGCCCGCGACGATCGACGGCAGCGCGGTCATCGCCTCGACCAGGGTCCGCACCGGCCGGGCCATCCGACCGCCGACCTCGGACATGAAGACCGCCGCCGCGATGCCCAGCGGGACCGCGAACAGCGTGGCCAGGCCGAGCTGTTCGAGCGAGCCGACCAGCGCGTTGAGCGCGCCGCCCGAGGTGATCGGGGAGAGCGGGGCGGTGTGGTCCATCGACTCGGTGAAGAAGTTGAGGTGCCGGGCCGCGTCGTAGCCGCGCACCAGCACGTAGCCGATCTGGTCGGCGATCAGGCCGACGACCAGCAGGCCGGAGCTCCAGGCGACCACCGAGACCAGCCGGTCCCGGACCATCAGCGGGTTCCACTGGAGGCGGCCGATGGCGAAGTAGCCCACCAGGAACAGGGCGTACCAGCAGAGCAGGAAGCCCTGCGCACCGCTGAACGGCAGGATCCGCTCGTAGAGCATCCAGTCCAGGGCGAGCGAGCCGACCAGCGCACCGACCAGGGTCAGCACGTCCTCGCGGGTGAAGCCGCCGAGCCGGACCCGCTTCTCGGGGCGCGGCGCGGCGGCGGCCGCGGGTGGGTCGGCCGGCGCGGCCACGGTGGCCGGGGGCAGGTCGAGGGTGGTCATCGGGCGGTCCCTTCACGGCGGAGCGGCAACGGGCGGCGCGACAAGGGGCCGCTCGGCAACGGGCGGCGCGACAAGGGGCCGCTCGGCAACGGGCGGCCCGGCAACGGGCGGCGGGTGGCGGGGTGGGCCATGGTCAGTCCGCCGTCGAAGCGCCGGAGCGGGACCGGTTGATCACGAACCCGGCGCCCAGGTTGACCAGCAGGGTGAGCGCGAAGAGCACCAGCCCGGCCGCCATCAGCGCGGAGAGCGAGAGCTCGTCCGACTCGCCGAAGCGCAGCGCGATCAGCGCCGAGATGGAGTTGGCGCCGTTCTCCAGGATGTGGCTGATGGCCTTGAAGTTCGGCGAGATGATGAGCGCGACGGCGATCGTCTCGCCCATCGCCCGGCCGAAGCCCAGCATCACCGCGCCGATCACACCGCCGCGGCCGAACGGCAGCACCACCGCGCGGACCATCCCCCACCGGGTCGAGCCCAGCGCGTACGCGCCCTCCCGCTCGCCCTGCGGGGCCTGCGAGAACACCTCCCGGCTGAGCGAGGCGACGATCGGGATGATCATCAGCGAGACGACCACCCCGGCGATGAAGGTGGAGGAGGTGTAGGACGTCCCGATGTCGCCGGTGCGCACCTTGAGGAAGGGGATCGCGTCGCCCAGGTGGTTGGTCAGCCAGCGGACGAAGCCGATGATGCGCGGCTGGAGGAAGAACAGCCCCCAGAGGCCGTAGACGATGCTGGGGATCGCGGCCATCAGGTCGATGAGCGAGACCAGCGTCGCCCGCAGCCTGGTCGGCGCGTACTCGGAGATGAAGATCGCCGTGGTCAGCGCCACCGGCACGGCGATCACCAGGGCGATCACCGCGATCAGCAGGCCGTTCGGCAGGACGGCGGCGATCCCGAAGTTGTGGGCCTGGGTCTGCCACTTCTGCTCGGTGAGGAAGGACCAGCCCACCTCGCCCAGCGCGTTCGCGCCGCGCAGGATCAGGAAGAACGCGATCAGTCCCATGATCGCGAAGACGGAGAGGCCCGCCACCCTCAGCGCTCCCCGGAACACCCGGTCTCCGGGCGTGGCGGGGGCGGTGATGACGCGGGGGACATCGGGTTCTGGTGGACGTGGAGCCCCGGCGTACGGTGCCGCGGGCTCGGCGGCGGCTGTCATGGTCTGCTCTCCGGCGCGCTCGGTACGGAAGTACTCGGTACAGGGGAGGCCCCGGGCCGTGGCGCCCGGGGCGGAGGACCCGGCGGGGCCGTGACGGCGGCCCCGCCGAGCCGGTACGACCGCTGGATCAGGGCCGGCGGCGCACCCGCGCCCAGGTCCGGCCCACGGCGGAGACGGCGCGTTCGCCGGTGGGCGTGCCGCCGAGGAAGAGCGCGGCGGGGCCGCCGATCAGCAGCACCAGGCCCGCGATCACCGCGATCGGCAGCAGCAGCCGGGCGGTGCCGGCGCGGTCGGCCGCCGGGGAGCCGGCGGCGACCGGAGCGGCCGCGAGCGGGCCCGCCGAAGCGCCCGGCGTGGCGGTGGCCTTGGCCCCACCGGCCGCGGCGGCCGGAGCCCCCGCGCCGCCGGTGGCCGCGCCACCGGTACCGCCCGCGCTCGCGGTGCCCCCGGTGCCGATCCCGCCGGCACCGCCGACGGCGCCGTCGCCGAGCCCGCCGATGCCGGAGCCGGCGCTGGTGGACGAGCCGCCGGTGCCAGTGCCGTCGCCGGTGCCGGTGACCGGGGTGCTGGTGACGCCGGCGCCGCCAGACTCGCCGCCGGTGGCGCCGCCGGCCCCGCCGGTCGTCCCGCCGTCACCGCCGGACGGGGTGGTCGGCGGCGGGGCGACCTGGTTGCCCGGCCACTTGTTGTCCTGCGTCTCCACGTGCTTCGCCGCGTCGAGCGTCTGCTGGCGCTGGGCACCGGTGAGGCTGAGGAAGCCCGGGGCGAGCTTGCCCGGCTCCACCCCGTAGACCTGGCCGCCGTTGGCGACGGTGGTCAGGAACCGGGTGATCGCGGGCGCCTTGTCCGCCGCCCCGCCGGTGGGCACCATCGCGTACTGGACGGTGGTCAGCGGGTAGGCCTGGGTGTCCCGGGCGAAGGCCGTGCCCGCGACGCCGTAGGGCAGCAGCTGGGTCCCGGTGGCGGCGTCGGTCGGCATGTCTCCGACCGCGGACTGGAACCCGTTGGTGGTCGGCGAGACGAAGCCGCCGGCCGGGTTGCGCAGGGTGGCCTCGGGCAGCGAGAAGGCCTTGGCCTGGGCGCTGTCCATGATCGCGAACAGCTTCCGCTCGCCGCGGGCCATCGGGTCGCACTTGAGGTGGTTGCCGGTGGCCGGGTCCGCCATCCAGAGCTGGCAGGTGGACCGGTTCTCCAGGATGGTCCGCAGCACCTGGGTGAGACCGCCGAGGACGGGGTTCCACTCGTACTGCCGCATCCGCTTGGCGGCCTCGCTGACGTCCGTCGGCCCGGTGAAGTCCTGCGGCTGGAGGGTGTCGGCCGGGTACCCGGAGTAGGCGCCCCGCTGGTAGAAGGTGTTCACCCGCATCCCCCACGGGTCGTCCTCGCCGTCCAGGAAGCGGACGGCCTCCGGGTCGGCGGCGATCCACGCGGTCAGCTGGTAGACGAGGTCCGTGGTGCCGCCGACGATGGTCGGCTCGAACTCCGCGGGCGTGCAGGAGCGGGGCCAGTGCAGCCCGCTGCTCTCGGGGAACCGGTTGTACTGGAGGAAGTCCTCGTCCAGGAAGACGCAGCTGGGGTTGCCGCTCACCGACGCGACCGGGCTTCCCAGCGGCGCGTAGGACTGGGTGAGCAGTTTGGCCATCAGGCGCGGGGTCAGCTTCATGTCGCGGAGCTGGCGGCCGGTGTCCGGGTCGTCGACGAGGAAGACCGCCGAGATCCCGGTGGTGGCCAGCGGCGCGTAGACGTACGGCCGGGCCGGGGTCGCGGTGTCGGGGTACGCGGTCAGCGCGACGTCCACGCCGGCCGACCCGCCCAGGAACGCCGCCCTGGCCTGCGGCTCGCCGCCGGAGGAGGAGTACTGGAAGGCGAGCGGGGAGGACGCCAGGCAGAGGCCGGTCCGCCACTGCTGGACGGCCCGGTTGGCCATCTCCAGGCCGGCCGCCTTGAAGTCGGCGGCGCGGTTGTCGCAGTCGGCGGCGGTGGGCGAGAAGTGCAGCGGGACGACGGTCCGCTTCTCCCAGGCGCACTGCTCGCCGACCTGGTACCCGGCGTACTGGTTGCCGTCCCACGCCCCGGCGTAGGCCTCCAGGCCGCCGTCGCTCGCGGTGTTGAAGAAGCCGTCCACGTCGCTGAGGTGGTCGGTGCAGTCGACCGCGCCGTTCCGTGCCTTGTACGGGTCCTGGGTGTCGCCGCCGTAGTTGGGCTCGACCACCAGGGAGCACGGGTGCGCGGCGTCACAGCCGAGCGAGGGGCTCTGGGTGGCGGTCCAGATCTCGATGGAGGTCTCGCCCGAGCCGTCGGCGCCCGTCGGCGCGATCGCCATGTTCGAGGGGAAGTCCGGCGTCGTGGTGCCCTCCGCCGGGGCCTTCTGGTTGAACCCCTTGCCGCCGTCGGCGTTGTACAGCTTGCTGCCGTAGCAGTCGGTGATCTTGGGGTCGAGACCGCGGCACTGGTAGACCCGGACGGCGTAGAGCGCCTGCTTGGATCCCTTGGTGACGATGGTCAGCGGGGTGCCCGAGGTGTCGACGGTCGGGGTGAATCCGCTCCAGGAGACCTGCAGCACCTGGTTGGACAGGTTCTGGGTCTGCGCGACCGTCACGCTCCCCTCGGCGCCCTCCTCCCAGGTGTTCGGGTCCCACACCTTGGGGCCGGGCTTGGTCACGGCGGACGAGGTCGCCGCCGCGGCCTGCGACGACGTGCCGAGGCCGATGGGGGCCACGCCGAGCGCCACCACCACCGACCAGACGAGGGCGACCGCCGGCAACCTCCGGCGCCACCCCCCGCGTCTCGTACCGGGTAGTAGTCGGAGTCTCATGACGGGCACCTCCGTGCGAACGCGCACCGCCGTGACGCGGCGCGAGAGTGGATCAGGCGGCGAGCAGGCCGGCGGTTCCGGTTCGCATCCATTCGGCCAGCCCTACATGGCCGGATCCGGTCGTACCGATGTACGAGAACACAACGCGACGACTCTGTAGCGGAGTTGGGAACTCCACCTGCGAACGGCGGGCCCGTGCCGTCGCACGGGCCCGCCGTCCCACCGAGCCGGTCGCAGGCGTCGGCTGCCGGTGGTGGAGCTCAGCTGCCGGTGGTGAAGCTCAGCGAGAAGTCGCCGATCGACTGGCCGGCCTTGAAGAAGGTGGTGTTCAGCTTGGTGTCCACGTACTGCGCGCCCTCGGCGTCGACCTTCAGGTCCGCGGCGGTCACCGTCTGGGTGGCGCCGGTGCGGGTGATGTCGGTCGTGCCGGCCGGGTCGAGCAGCGCCACCGGGGCGGTGCCGCCGACCGGGACCCCGGTGATCGCCCAGCTGTCGGCGCTGAACGCCAGCTGCTTGAAGACCGCGGTCTTGCCGGTGAACAGGTTGACGAAGAGCAGGCTGCCGCCCAGTTGGACGTTGCCGTAGTAGCCCTGGAGGTTGACGTCGCCGCCCGTCACCGGGAACGACGTGGAGAAGCCCGTCGTGGAGTCGTAGGACGGGGTGGCGGTGGGCAGCGGTATGACCACCAGGCCGTTCAGGGCGGAGTCCTTCAGGAAGGCGGTGCTCTCGTGCACCACCGCGCTGCCGGTCGGGGCCGCGGGGGCGGCGTCGGCGGCAGCCGCACCGCTCATACCGGTCACGGCGAGGACGACTGCGGCACCGGTGGCGGCGAAGCGGGCGCTGGTACGGGTCATGCCGAACTCCTTGGGAGAGGTGATGTGCTGGGTGGTGCGGGCGGTCGTTCGACCGCCCCGACGGCCTTCCTCCTCCGCACTGCCCGGCGGGCGGAGGAGGCCGAAGTCGATGGGCGCCCGGCCGGCTCCGACAGGCACGAAGGGGTGCCCGGGTGTGACCGGCGGCCACGGGCACGAAGCCCGTGGCCGCCGGATGGTGCGGGGTGTGATCAGCGGGTGTGATCAGCTGTGGGTGGTGCTGCCGCAGGCCGCCGCCGGGAGGGGCAGGAAGCCGTAGCTCTTGATGTCGTTGGTGCCGTTGGAGCAGATCCAGCCCGAGGGGCCGAAGATCGCGCGCAGCGCGGTGCCGTGGGCGTTGGTGGCGGTCCACTCGGCGTCACGGACGACGTTGTAGACCACGCGGCCGAACGCCGAGGCGGCGAAAGGGGCGTTGATGGTGTTGGTGGTGGTGTTGACCGGCACCAGGGTGCCGACGTTGCGCAGGGTCAGGCTGCCCGGGGCGGAGGTCGGGGTGGAGTGGCCGCCCACGGTCTGGGACAGGTACGAGGCCACCGAGTACGGGAAGACGGTGTCGGCGCCGGCCAGGCGGGTGTCGACGCCCTCGTTCTCCTCCGGGCCGTCCTGGACGCAGCTGCCCACGGTCGGGTTGCCGATCGCGGTCAGGAAGAAGGCGCGGGTGCCGGAGCTCGCCTGCGGCAGCCAGGGCTTGATCGTGGCGTTGGTCAGCGAGGCGTTGATCTGCGTCCAGTTGGTGATGGAGCAGTCGTAGATGCCCTTGAGCTGGGCGGCGGTCAGGCTCGCCGGGGCGTGGCCGCCGGAGTTGGCGGACCAGGTCACCGCGTCCTTGGCGAACGCGACGAAGATGTCCGACGCCGGGTCGGTGGACTTCGGGGCACGCGAGGAGCGGGCCACGTCCAGCGCGGAGCCGGAGGTGTTCAGCTCGGTGATGCCGGCGCCGGAGCCGTTCGGGCGGACGATCGAGGAGGCGCCCGACTTCAGCGTGATGTTCGTCGAGCCCGTGGCGTCCCAGCTGTAGTAGCGCGGCGAGGTGGTGTCGCCGATGCTCGTCAGGTAGGCGTTGTAGTCGGTCGAGAGCCGGGTCGACACGGCCTGCGTGGTGTCGGAGCCCGCGCTCACGATGTCCTGGGCGGCCGGCGTCACGCTCGGGTCCGCGCTGGCGGTGCCGGCGGCGACGGTGGCGACGGTGGCGAGCGAGGTGGCGATGGCGGCGACGGCGAGCAGCTTGGCAGCGGTCTTGCGCATGTTCCTGTTCCTCCGGTGGGAGAGAGGTGCATCGCTTGCCCGGGCCCTGGTTGGGGGTCCGGGGCCGGTGGCCACATCCGCGGTGGCCGCTCCGGCAGAGCTGATCCTGTCGGGACGGGCTGTTCCCCCGGAAGGGCCGTCAGCGGCGGCCGGCGATTGTCGACTCATCGGTTCGGACAGGTTTAGTGACTGGTCAGCCCGGCCGCAGCGGAGTGGAAAGCCGCAGGTCGGAGGCCGATGACGTTCTTCTCCAGGTGGCGGCTCGGGGGGTTGCCGGAAACCTGCGCTTCACCGGACCGGGGGGAACGGGCGCGGACGGGGCCAGCGCCGGGGCCGGGCTCGCCGGGCGCGGACGGCGGGACGCACGGCATCCCGGCCGGCCGGAACGGGGGTCTGACGAGGCGCCATCCGCGGGGGCCGTCAGGGCGCCGCGCACCGGGCGAGGGTACTACCAGGGCCGGCGGGCGTCCCGGCCGGTTCTGCGCAGCTCCTGGCCGATCCACTGGAGCCCGGCCAGGAAGCCGTCGACGCCCGCCTGGCACTGGTCGCGCCGGAGGTAGCCGCGGGCGCTGCGGGCGATCGGGCCGGCCTCGACCACGCCGGGCCGGGTGCTGCGCACCGGCAGCTGGGCGGTCCAGACCCAGAGCCGGGCCTCGGACTGCCCGACGGTACACCGCAGGGCGGCCCGCTCGATGATCAACTCTCTGACCGCGTCGGCGAGTTCGTTCTCGCTGCGATAGGTGCGGACGCCGACGCCGAGCTGTCTCCCGTTGGCGGCGCGCAGCGACCAGCCGAGGCACCGGTCGGCGGCGGGCACGATCAGCAGGCGCGGACCGCGCCGCTCAGCGGCGGGCATCGGAGCGTCTCAACGGTGCCGCGCGTTCCGGGAGTTCGAGGGCGGGCTGCTTGGCGAGCAGCACCACGAACCGGCGGAAGGCGTTCTGGCAGGTCGCGTACCGCTCGTAGGCGCGGCTGGAGCGCACCTCGGGGAGCAGGCGCGAACCGGGGACGACCCAGACCCAGCCGATGCCGTCGCGGACATGGGTGATCCGGGCGACCAGGGCGTCGGCGCCGGCGCGTAACCCGTCGAAGCCGCGCTCGGCGTCCGCGGCCGTCTCGTATCCGGCCGCGGTGACCGCGACGACCCGGCCGTTGGGAGCCTTCAGCTGCCAGCGGTAACGCCCGTCCGGTGCCCGTTCCACCCGGAATCCCCCACGCCCTGCACCTGCTGCGGTGTGACCGCGGTTCGACGCGTCCACTGCTCCCCCAGTCCGGTTCCCTCCGAGACGGGAGTAAAGCTATGTGTGCACACGAGCACGCCGGAAGGGAAGGAAATGCACAACTTGCTCCGTTGGCCGCGAAGTTCTCCCTCGTTAAACATTCACCGACTGCACACCAACCACACGCCCGGCCCCCTCACCGAACTCCCTTGACCGGCACAGACCGTTCGACAGCGCGCGAAGACTCAGAGCCGCGCGGTCCAGCGCACCCGCGTCCCCTTTCCGTACGGACCGGGCTCGTGCCAGGCGTCCCCGCCGAGCACCTCGGCCCGTCGGGTGAGGTTGCGCAGACCGCTGCGGCGGCCGCCGGGGGGGATGCCGACGCCGTCGTCCGTCACGGTCAGCAGCACCCCGGGACGCCCGGCCCGGTCGAGTGACTCCGGGTCACCGCTCACCGGGCGTCCCTCGTCGTCCAGGTGCACGGTGGCGTCGACCTCCACGCCGACCCGCGAGGCCCGTGCGTGCCGGGCCGTGTTGGAGAGCATCTCGCGCAGCGCGGCCAGCAGTTGACGGCCGGTCTTCTCGCCGACCAGGCTCTCCACCGGGCCCGTGAAGGTCACCGAGGGCTTGAAGCCGAGCGCCGCGGCGGCCTGGCTGCCCTCCCGCAGCACCCGCGTCCGCAGGGTGTCCGGCGCGTCGCCGTGGTTGTCGTGCTGGAGCGCGTAGATGGTGGTGCGGACCTCCTGGATGGTGGCGTCCAGCTCGTCCACCGCGTTCCCGATGCCGACCTTCACCTCGGGCACGACCGCGCGCCGGGCGGCGCTCTCCAGCATCATCCCGGTGGCGAACAGCCGCTGGATCACCAGGTCGTGCAGGTCGCGGGCGATCCGGTCGCGGTCCTGGAAGACGGCGAGGCGCTGCTGGTCCCGCTGTCCCTCGGCGAGCCGCAGGGCCAGCGCGGCCTGCGAGGCGAAGGTCTCGGCGAGCTGCTTCTCGGTGTCGGTGAACGGCACCGCGCCGCGCGGGCGCCAGACGCAGAGCCCTCCGAGCACCCGGCCGGCGGCGACCATCGGCACCGCCATCGACGGGCCGAAGCTGCGCGCCAGGCGGATCACCACGGTCGGGTCGCTGGACATGTCGTCGAGGTAGACGCTGTCGCCCTGGAGGAGCCGGGCCCCGAAGCTCTCCTTCGGCAGCAGCTCGCCCTGGACGAACTCCGCGGCCTCGCCGGAGGCGTGCGCCACCCGCATCTGGCCGTCGCCCTCGCCGTCCACGGTCGGCAGCAGGATCATGCCGAGCGCCGCGTCCGCCAGCTCGCGCACCTGCTCGGCCGCGACGGTCAGCGCGACCTCGGCCTCGTCGGCGGAGAGCAGCGCCGTGGTGACGGCGGCCGCGCCCGCGATCCACCGCTCGCGCCGCCGCCCCTCCTCGTACAGCCGGGAGTTCTCGATCGCGACGCCGGCGGCCGCGGCGAGCGCGTGCACCACCTGCTCGTCCTCGGGGGTGAAGGCGCCGCCGCCCTGCTTCTCGGTGAGGTAGAGGTTGCCGAACACCTCGTCACGGATCCGGATCGGCTCGCCGAGGAAGGTCTTCATCGCCGGGTGCTCCGGCGGGAACCCGGAGGAGCGCGGGTCGGTCGCCAGGTCGGTCAGGCGCAGCGGCTCGGGCCGGTCGATCAGGGCGCCGAGGATGCCCCGGCCGGCCGGCAGCTCGCCGATCGCGGCGGCGGTCTCGTCGTCCACGCCGACGTGGATGAAGTCCGCCAGGCCGTGGCCGCCCGGTGCGATCACGCCGAGCGCGGCGTACCGGGCGTCCACCAGCTCGGCGGCGCCGGTGGCGATCCGGTGCAGCGTCGCGTGCAGGTCCAGCCCGGCGCCGACCGACACGACGGCCTCCAGCAGCCGCTGCATCCGGTCGGTGACGGCGGCCGCCGACTGCAGCCGCTCCGCCACCTCGGTGACCAGCGTGTCCAGCCCGAGCGAGGAGATCTCGGGCACCCGGTGGGGCGCCGGGTCGGGAGCGGCGGGGGGTGGCAGGTCTGGCGTGGGGTCCATGGTGTCGAGCGTAGTTTGTACGGTTTTCAGCCGAAGGTCGGCGCGACCACCGGCGGGCGACCGGCTGCGGCGGTGCCCACCGCCACCGGGCCGTCCGCCGCGCGCTCGCGCTCCCACATCGCCCGCAGCCGGCCGCCCGGCTCCGCGACCAGCTCCGACCAGGTGCCGCGTTCGACCACCCGGCCGCCGTCCAGGACCAGGACCTCGTCGACGGAGCCGTCGTCGAGGCCGGCCAGTCGGTGGGTGATCAGCACGGTGCTCCGGCCGGCCGTGGCGGCGAGCAGGTCGGCGGTGAGCGCGTCGGCGGTGGGCAGGTCGAGGTGCTCGGCGGGCTCGTCCAACACGAGCACCGGGAAGTCGGCCAGGAGCGCCCGGGCGAGCGCGAGCCGCTGGCGCTGGCCGCCCGAGAGCCGGGCGCCGTGCTCCCCGACCATGGTGTCGAGGCCCGCCGGGAGGGTGTCCGTCCAGTCCAGCAGCCGGGCGGCGGCGAGCGCGGCGCGCAGCTCCCGCTCGTCGGCCGAGGGCCGGGCCAGCCGCAGGTTCTCCCGCAGCGAGCTGTCGAAGACGTACGCGTCCTGGGCGCAGAGCCCGATCACCCGGCGGACGTCGTCCCCGGCCAGCTCCCGACTGTCCACAGCCTGTGGACGGCCGTCGGCGAACGTGATCCGGCCCGCGGCCGGCTCCAGGAAGCGCAGCAGCGCCTGGGCGAGCGTGGTCTTGCCCGAGCCGGACGGGCCGACCACGGCGATCCGGCGGCCGGCGGCGAGCTCCAGGTCGAGGCCGACCAGCGCGTCCGCCTCCTGTCCGGGGTGGCGGACGGTCAGCCCGCGGACGGTGATCGGCAGCGGCTGCCCGGGCAGGGCCGCCGGGGCGGCGGGCTCGGTGACCGGGGCGGGCGCGTCCAGCACCTCGGCCAGCCGGGCCGAGGCGGTCCGGCTGCGCCGGCGGGCCTGGACGGCGAGCGGCATCCCGGTGACGGCCTCGAAGGCCGCCAGCGGGGTCAGCACGACCACCGCCAGGCAGACCGGCGCCAGCGCGCCGCTCTGCACACCCCGGATGCCGACGGCCGCGGCGGCGGCCACCGTCAGCCCGGTGAGCAGCGCGATCAGCCCGGTGCCGAGCGCGGTGGTGGCGGCCGAGCGGGCGGCCAGCCCGGTCAGCGCGGCGTCGGCGGACCGGACGGCGGCCAGCCGGCCCGGCAGCGCCCCGGCCACCGTGAGTTCGGCCGTTCCGGTGAGGGTGTCGACGACGGCGGTGGCCAGCCGGCCGCGGGCCGGGGCCTGCCGCCGCTCGGCACCGGCCGACCAGCGGGCGGCCAGCGCGGGCACCACCGCCCCGGCCAGCAGCAGCCCCAGCCCGAGGACCAGGCCGGCCGCGGGCAGGAAGGCGGCCATCGCCGCCGTCGCGGCCGAAGACACCACCGCGGCCACCGCCGCCGGCAGCCGCCAGCGCAGGTGGTGGTCCTGGACGGCGTCGACGTCGGCGACCAGCCGGGAGAGCAGGTCCCCGCGCCGGAAGGCCGGCAGCCCGGCCGGGGCCAGCACGGTCAGCCGGCGGTACACGGCGGCCCGCAGGGTGCCGAGGGTGCGCAGCACGGCGTCGTGCGAGACCAGCCGCTCGGCGTAGCGGAACACGCTGCGCCCGATGCCGAAGGCCCGCACCGAGGTGACGGCCATCATCAGGTAGAGCACCGGCGGCATCTCGGAGGCGTAGGAGATGAGGTAGCCGGAGGTGGCCATCAGCGCCACCGCGCAGCCGAGCGCGAGCGCGCCGAGCAGGACGGAGAGCGCCAGCCGGGGCCGTACGGTCGCCGCTCCGGCGGGCTCCTCCGGCAGGGTGTCGGCGGCCGGAACCGGCCGCCCGTCGTGCGCGGGCCGGGGTGGCGCGGCGGTGCCCGCGGGCACCGGCGGCCCCTCCAGCCGGACCAGCCGGTCGGCCACCGCCAGCAGCGCCGGCCGGTGCGCGACCAGCAGCACGGTGCGCGCCGGATCGGCGCTCAGCACCCGGACGGCGTCCACCACGGCCGCCTCCGAGGCGCCGTCCAGGCCGGCGGTCGGCTCGTCCAGCAGCACCAGCGGCCGGTCGTCGGCGAGCAGTACCCGGGCGAGCGCCAGCCGCTGGCGCTGGCCCGCCGACAGGCCGGCGCCGTCCTCCCCGAGCACGGTGGCGAGCCCGTGCGGCAGCCGCCGCACGAAGTCCCGCGCGTGCGCGGACCCCAGCGCCGCCCACAGCTCGTCCTCGCCGGCGCCGGGCCGGTAGAGCCGCAGGTTCTCGGCGACGGTGCCGGCGAACAGGTGCGGGTGCTGCGGCACCCAGGCGATCTGCCGGTGCCAGCTCGCCGGCTCCAGCTCGTCCAGCCGGTACGTCCGCCCGTCGGCGGCGGTGATCCGGACGCTGCCCGCGTCCGGCACGGTGAGGCCGAGCAGGACGGCGAGCAGGGTCGACTTCCCGGCCCCGCTCGGGCCGGTGAGCGCGGTGGTGGTGCCCGGCCGCAGGGTCAGCCCGGCGGCGTCCAGCGCCGGTGCGCTCCGGCCGGTGTGCAGCACCGTGAGGCCCTCGGCCTCGACGACGGCGCCGGCGAGCGCGGGGGCGGGGACGGTCCCGGCCGGCGGCAGCGGGGTCTCCAGCACCGCGAAGAGCTCGTCGGCCGCGGTCAGCCCCTCCACGCTGGAGTGGTACAGCGCGCCGACCTGGCGGATCGGGAAGTAGACCTCGGGCGCCAGGATCAGGATCAGCAGCCCGGTCTCCAGGTCGAGCGTGCCGTCCACCAGCCGGAAGCCGATCGAGACCGCGACCAGCGCCACCGACAGGGTGGAGAGCAGCTCCAGGGCGAACGAGGAGATGAAGGCGATCCGCAGGGTGCGCAGGGTGGCCCGGCGGTAGTCGGCGGTGATCCTGGCGACGGTGGCGGCCTGGGTACGGGCCCGGTTGAACACCTTGAGCGTGGGCAGGCCGGCGACCACGTCCAGGAAGTGGTGCGAGAGCCGCGAGAGGGTCTCCCACTGCCGGTCCATCCGGCTCTGGGTGGCCATCCCGATCAGCGCCATGAAGAGCGGGATCAGCGGCAGCGTCCCGGCGATGATCGCGGCCGAGGTGAGGTCGGCGCCGACGACCCGCAGCAGCACGATCACCGGGACGACCACGGCGAGCGCCAGTTGCGGCAGGTAGCGGGCGAAGTAGTCGTCGAGCGCGTCGACGCCCCGGGTGGCGAGGGTGGTGAGTTCGCCGGTGCGCCGGCCCGCCAGGTGGGCCGGGCCGAGCGCGGTGGCGTGGTCGAGCAGCCGGCGCCGCAGGGTGGACTTCACCCGGGCCACCGAGCGGTGCGCGGTGAGTTCGGTGAGCCAGCCGACCAGCCCGCGGCCGACCGCCGTCAGCGCCAGCCAGAGCAGCGGCGCGGTCAGCTCGTCGAGGCCGGCCCGCTGCTGGAAGCCGCGGACGACGATCTCGGCGATCAGGCTCGCCTGGGCGACCACCAGGGCCGCCCCCGCCCCGCCGAGCAGGACCGATCCGGCGAGGAAGGCGCGGGTGGTGCGGGCGTACCCGAGCAGTCGGGGGTCGACGGGCTTCACGGCTCAGCCCTGGTCGAGCGCGGCGGCCGGGTCGTGCCCGGGGATGTGCTGGACGCCGATCCGCTTGCGGAAGACCCAGTACGTCCAGCCCTGGTAGAGCAGTACGAGCGGGGTGAAGACGGCCGCGACGATCGTCATCAGCTTCAGCGTGTACGGCGAGGAGGCGGCGTTGGTGACGGTCAGGCTCCACTCCGGGTTCAGGGTGGACGGCATCACGTCCGGGAACAGCGAGAGGAAGAGCATCGCGACCGCTGCCACGATGGTCGCCCCGGAGAGGACGAACGCCCAGCCCTCGCGGGCCAGTTGGTTGGCCACCAGGGCGCCGACCAGGGCCAGCACCGCGACGGCCAGGACCGCGAGGCTCCAGCCGTTGCCGTGGTCGGCCTGGGTCCAGAGCAGGAAGGCCAGTGCCAGCACCGCCGTCACCAGGCCGAGTCGCAGCGCCAGGGCACGGGCCCGGTCGCGGATCTCCCCGACCGTCTTCAGTGCGGCGAACACCGCGCCGTGGAAGGTGAAGAGGGTGAGCGTGACCAGTCCGCCGAGCAGCGCGTACGGGTTGAGCAGGTCCCAGAAGCCGCCGACGACGTTCTTCTGCGCGTCGATGTCGACGCCGCGGACGATGTTGGCGAAGGCCACGCCCCAGAGGAAGGCCGGGAGCAGTGACGTCCAGAAGATGGCCTCCTCCCAGTTCCGCTGCCAGCGCGCGTCGGAGCGCTTGGCCCGGTACTCGAAGGCGACCCCGCGCACGATCAGGCAGACCAGGATCACCAGCAGCGGGATGTAGAAGCCGCTGAACAGCGTCGCGTACCAGTCCGGGAAGGCCGCGAAGGTGGCGCCGCCGGCGGTGAGCAGCCAGACCTCGTTGCCGTCCCAGACCGGGCCGATGGTGTTGATCAGCACCCGCCGCTCGGCGGTGGAGCGGGCCAGCGGCTTGGTGAGGATGCCGATGCCGAAGTCGAAGCCCTCAAGGAAGAAGTAGCCGATCCACAGGACGGCGATCAGGACGAACCAGACGTCGTGGAGTTGCATGTCGGATCCTCAGTAGTCCTCGGTAGTCCGCGGTGGGGCTCGGTGAACCGGGCGGGCCCGGTGGCTCGGGTGGGGGCCCGGGCTCAGTAGGCGAAGGCGAGCGGCTTGTCCGCGTCCTCGTCCGGGGACGGGCCGCGCAGCGTCGGGTCCTCGGTGGGCGGCCGCTCGGAGGTGACCGGCCCGGCCTTGGCGTACTTGACCAGCAGCCGCACCTCGATGACGGCGAGGATCGCGTACAGCGCGGTGAAGGTGGTCAGGGCCCCGATCTGGGTCCCGATGCCGACGTTGGGCGACACCGCGCTCGCGGTGGTCATCAGCCCGAAGACGGCCCACGGCTGGCGGCCCATCTCGGTGAAGATCCAGCCGAAGCTGTTGGCGATCAGCGGGAACCCCATGGTGAGGATGCCGATCCGCCAGCTCCACTTGGTGAGGGCCGGGCCGAGTTCGCGCTTCGGCAGCAGCATCAGTCTCGGCACCTCGGTGTCGCCGGTGCGGAACTCCGGTGCCAGCAGCCACTTCCGCCGGGTGGTCCAGAGCCCGACCACGCCCGCCACGAAGGAGGTCATCCCGAAGCCGATCATGAGGCGGAAGCCCCAGTAGGTGACGAAGATGCTCGGGATGTAGTCCTTCGGATCCCCGCCGTACCGGGCGGCCTCGGCGTTGGCGGTGTCGTTGATGCCGGGGACGGAGGAGCTGAAGTCGCTGTTGGCGAGGAAGGAGAGTATCCCGGGGATCTCCAGCTCGACCGAGTTGTGGCCCTTGCCGACGTCGCCGACCGCGAAGACCGAGAACGGCGCCGGGGCCTGGCTGTCCCAGAGCGCCTCGGCGGCGGCCATCTTCATCGGCTGCTGGCGGAACATCACCTTGGCGAGCGAGTCGCCGCTGAGCGCGGTGCCGAGACCGAAGACCACCGCGAGGACCAGGCCGAGGCGCAGCGAGGTCCGCATCACCGCGACCCGCTTGGGGTCGGCGGCCTCCGGCCGGCGCTTGGCCTTCCAGAGGTGGAAGGAGGCGATGCCGACCATGAAGGCCGCGCCGGTGAGGAAGGCGGCGGTCAGGGTGTGCAGGACGACGGTGACGGTGGTGTCCTGGAACAGCACCCGGGCGATGTCGGTGAGCTGCGCCTTCCCGGTGACCGGGTCGACCGAGTAGCCGACCGGGTGCTGCATCCAGGAGTTGGCCGCCAGGATGAAGTAGGCGGAGAGCACGGTTCCGAGCGAGACCATCCACATGCAGGCGCAGTGCAGCTTCCTCGGCAGCTTGTCCCAGCCGAAGATCCAGAGCCCGATGAAGGTCGACTCGAAGAAGAAGGCGATCAGCGCCTCCATCGCGAGCGGGGCGCCGAAGACGTCACCGACGAAGCGGGAGTAGTCCGACCAGTTCATCCCGAACTGGAACTCCTGGACGATGCCGGTGACCACGCCCATCGCGATGTTGATCAGGAAGAGCTTCCCCCAGAACTTCGTGGCGTGGAAGTACTTCTCCTTGTCCGTCCGGACCCAGGCGGTCTCCAGTCCGGCCACGATGGCGGCCAGGCTGATGGTGAGCGGTACGAAGAG
This sequence comes from Kitasatospora sp. NPDC005748, assembly GCF_040630735.1. Classification (NCBI taxonomy): domain Bacteria; kingdom Bacillati; phylum Actinomycetota; class Actinomycetes; order Kitasatosporales; family Streptomycetaceae; genus Kitasatospora; species Kitasatospora sp. NPDC005748. The sequence continues at coordinate 10,589 of NZ_JBEXYD010000069.1, read as the reverse complement.
GAAGTGGTAGACGGTGGTGATGCCGAATTGCCAACGCGCGATGGTTTCGTGAGCGATTGCCAGTTCCACGTCGCCCTCTCTCCGACCCGACCTCGAAGGTCACTTTCCGGACAAACTTCATCTATAGCTGTAGACCGCTGCGTACCCGTGCAAGCTTGTCCGCTTGTGAACGTGAACACGTTCACAAGGGCCAGTATCCATCATGCTTACGAGTGGTTTGCAGGCGGGGTGGGATTGACCGGCGATGCCGTGCGCACAGTCTGCGGACCGGCCCTGGCCTGCCACAACGAGCGCCCGGGCGACTCACGGAACGATCTTGGACGATCCGGCGCTTGACATTCGGCCCATCGCCGCGGCACGCGCGACCGTGCCCGGCCGGGTGGTGACCCGGCCGGGCACGGGCCCGGCGCCTAGCGGCTGCCGTAGGGGCGGGTGATGATCTCCATGCCGTGGCCGGCCGGGTCGAAGAAGTACAGCCCCCGGCCGCCGTGGTGGCGGTTGATCTCGCCGGGCAGTTTCAGCTGCGGGTCGGCGTAGTAGGCGATGCCGCCCGCCTCGATCCGGGCGAAGGCGGCGTCGAACTCCTCGTCGGAGACGAGGAAGGCGTAGTGCTGCGGGGCGATCGCCTCCGCCGGGACGGACGCGAAGTCGAGGGTCACCCCGTTGCCCGTGGCGACCGGGACGAACGGACCCCAGGCCGTCCCGACCTCAAGGCCGAGGATGGCCGCCAGGAAGGCGGCGGATTCCCGGTTGTCCCGGGCGTGAACGATGGTGTGATCGAGCTGGACTGTCATGCTTCGAATGCCTCCGTAAGGCACTCACGGGCTACCTCCATGCCTCACCCGGACGGTGACCGACACGCGATGCCGTACCGGGATCCTAGGCCGCGGCGGCACCCGCCGACCAGCCCCCGCCGGACCGGTCGGACCGGTCGGACGGTCGGATCGGTCGGATCGGTCGGATCGGTCGGATCGGTCGGATCGGTCGGACCGTCATACCGCTTCGCCCACGCGGGGATCACGGCCGGACCGGCGCCGCGAGTGCCGCCAGCTCCGCCAGGTCCTCGGCGCCCAGCCGCAGCGAGGCGGCCGCGACGTTCTCCTCCAGATGGACCGGCGAGGAGGTGCCCGGGATGGCCAGGATCGAGGGGGAGGCCGCCAGCAGCCAGGCCACCATCACCTGCGCCCGGGTGGCGCCATGCCGCTCGGCCACCCGCTGGAGCGCCGGGTCCTCGGGCACCCCGGAGCCGCCGAGCGGGAAGAACGGCACGAAGGCGATGCCCCGCGCGGTGCAGTCCGCCAGCAGCGCCGCGTCCTCCGCCGAGTGCTCCAGCACGCTGAACCGGTTCTGCACGGCGGCCACCGGTGCGATCGCCTCGGCCTCGGCGAGCTGGGCCGCGTCCACGTTGCTGACCCCGAGGTGCCGGATCAGCCCCTCCTCCCGCAGCTCCGCCAGCGCCGCGAAGGACGTCGCGATCGACCGCAGGCTGGGCATCCGCCGCAGGTAGACCAGGTCGAGCCGGTCCACCCCCAGCTCACGCAGGTTGCGGTGGACGGCCGCGCGCAGCTCCGCCGGACCGGCCGGCTCCAGCCAGCTGCCGTCGGGGTTGCGGCCGGGGCCCACCTTGGTGGCGATCACCAGGCCGTCGCGGTACGGGTGTAGGGCCTCGCGGATCAGGCCGTTCGCCGAGACGTCCTCGTGGAAGTAGAACCAGGCGGTGTCGATGTGGTCGACACCGAGCTCGACCGCCCGGCGCAGCACGGCGAGGCTCCGCACGGGGTCGCAGGCCGGGCCGTCCCAGTCGCGGGCGGGCAGCTTCATCGCGCCGAAGCCCATCCGGGCGATCGGCAGGTCGCCGCCGAGCAGGAGGGAGCCGGCGGCCGAGGCGTGGGAGGTGGTCGTCATGTCGGTAAGCCTCCGCCCGGCTCGCCCGTCGCCCGACCGATCTGGCATGTTGCTGCCATGAGCACCGACCCGATCATCACCCTGCACGGCGAGCGGGAGCTCGTCCAGCGGGCCGGCCACCTCTTCGTCGCCTCGCGTGAGGAGTTCCTGGTCGCCGCCACCGACCTGCTGACCTGGTCGTCGGGCGTCAACGCCGCCTTCGCGGAGGGCAAGCGACCGCACCTCGTCCCCGGGCTCACCATGCGCAAGCTGTACACCCGGCGTGCCCTGGCCGATCCGGAGTCGCACCGGCGGCTGGTGAGGATCGCCGGCACCGGCATCGAGGTCCGGATCAGCGACGGACCGCTCGCGCGCGAGGCGATCATCATCGACCGGCGCACCGCGATCCTGGCCGGCGCCCCCGTGCGCGGCGTGCGGACGTACACCGTGGTGCAGTCGCCGGAGGTCGTCGACGGCGTGCGCTCGCTGTTCCGCGCCGCCTGGGAGACCGCCACCGACCTCGCCGACTGCGCCCGGCCGCCGCACCTCACCGAGCAGGCCCGGCAGATCCTGAGCGCCCTCGCGACCGGCCACACCGACGAGACCGGCGCCCGCCTGCTCGGCCTCTCGCTGCGCACCTACCGCCGCCGGGTCGCCGACCTGATGACGACCCTCGGCGCCACCTCCCGCTTCCAGGCCGGCCTGCTGGCCCGGGAGCTGCTGGAGGACGGCGTCACCCCCGCCGCCCGCCGGTGATCTCCGGCCCGATCACGAACCCCTTCACCGGCCCCTCCGGCACGAACGCCTCCTCCCCGTACGGCGTCCGGACCGAACGGGCGTAGGCACCGCGCTCGATGTCGGGGCCGGTCAGGACGGTGACGGCGCCGCCGTCGTCGAAGTCGTCGATGATCACGTACACCGGAATGCCGGCGGTCGCGTAGGCGCGGGGCTTGAGGACGAGATCACGGCGGCGGGCCGCACTGCCGGGGGAGACGGTCTCGACCACCAGGACCACTCCGGAGGCGAGCACCCCAAGGCCCTCGGGGTGCTCGATCTCGTCCACGTCGTCGGGCGCCACGAAAACGTCCGGGGCCAGCACCTTGAGCCCGGCGATCACGTTGCCGTCCTGGGCGGGGCCATAGCCGCCGCCTCCCAGATACCTGTCCAGGGCCCGACTCACCCGCCGGTTGACGCTGAAACGGCGGTGCCCGCGGGTGGGCGACATCTCGATGGCTCCCTCGATGATCTCCGCCCTGATGCCCTCAGGGACGTCCATCTCCTTCCACACCTGCCACAGCGCCTGGTCCAGGTCCACGACGGTCTCCTCGGCTACGAGCGCGGTGATTGAGACACCTCTTCCCGTCCAGTGCGGTCGGCTCGCGCGATCCGCATCAAGCCGCAGCCGTACGGTCGCACACGACCGGAGACCGGGCGGAGAGAACCAGGGCGGTTCACCCGAACGGGCGGTTTCAGCGCTGGTGGGGGATCTCCACGCGGAAGGTGGCGCCGGTGCCGGGGGCGGTGTGGAGGGTGAGGGTGCCGCCGTGGGCGTGGGTGAGCGCGGTGGCGATGGCGAGGCCGAGGCCGGCGCCGCCGCCGTCGTGGCGGCTGCGCGAGGCGTCCACCCGGTAGAAGCGGTGGAACACCCGGACGGCCTGCTCCTCGGTGAGGCCGGGACCGGAGTCGGCGACCTCCAACAGGCAGAGGCCCTCGGCGGTGCCGACGCCGATCCGCACCGGGGTGCCGGGCGGGGTGTGCTTGACGGCGTTGCCGACCAGGTTGGTGACCACCTGACGCAGCCTCGCCTCGTCGCCGAGCACCGGTGCGGGGCCGGGCGCGCCGGTGCCGGACGGACCGGTGAGGGCGACCGGGCGGGACGGGTCGAGGGCGGTGAGGTCGTGCAGGGCGTCCGCGGCGAGGGTGCGCAGGTCCATCGGCGCGAGGTCGAGCGGGCGTTCCTCGTCGAGCCGCGCGAGCACCAGCAGGTCCTCGACCAGGGCGCCCATCCGGACGGCCTCGCTCTCGATCCGGAACATCGTCCGCTTGACGTCCGCCTCGGTGGGCAGCGCCCCCATCCGGTACAGCTCGGCGAAGCCTCGGATGCCGGCCAGCGGGGTCCGCAGCTCGTGCGAGGCGTCGGCGACGAACCGCCGCATCCGTGCCTCGGACTCGGCCCGGGCGGCGAACGCGGCCTCGATCTGGGTGAGCATCGCGTTGAGGGCGGCGGACAGCCGGCCGACCTCGGTGCGGGTGGCGAGCTCGGGCATCCGGTGCGACAGCTCGCCGGAGGCGATCCGCTCGGCGCCCTCCTCGATCCGGCGCAGCGGCCGCATCCCGGCCCGGACGGCGAAGAAGCCGAGGGCCGCGATCAGCACCAGCACCGCGCCACCGATCGCCAGGAAGGAGGTGCGCAGCCGGGCGACGGTGGCGTCGATGTCCTCCCGGGAGACCGCGACCATCAGGTACGCGGGGGTGGGGGTCGGCACGGCGAAGGCGCTGGGGGGAGCGGGGCCGAGGGCGGGCGGCCGCTGGAGCGGCAGGACGAGTGTGCGCCAGCTGCGCTGGCCGCGCTGGTCGGGCAGGTCGAAGGGGGTGTCCGGGGCGGCGGCCGCCGGGTCGAGACCGGCCAGCTGCGGCGCCGGGTCGTTCTCGGAGACCGGCTGGCGCACCACCTGCTGGACCTTGCCGTCCGCCGAGAGGTACTGGACCAGGTACTGGCTGGGCAGCGCCGCCGCGGGCCGCCTCCCGCCGACCGAGGGCTGCCGGCTCTCCGGCCAGGTCGTCCGGCCGGGGGCGCGGTGCGAGAGCGGTTCGGCGAAGCGCTGCAACTGGTCGTCGAGCCGCTCCACCAGCTGCATCCGGACGGTGCCGAGCACGACGGCGTCACTGACCGCGAGCCCGGTGGTGACCAGGGCGAGGACGAGGACGAGCAGCCGGACGCGCAGCGAGAAGCGGGGCAACACGGGGGGCGGTCAGCTCTGCGGCGGCCGGCGCAGCGCGTAGCCGATGCCGCGGACGGTGTGGATCAGCTTGGGACCGTGCGCGGGGCCGGAGTCGAGCTTGCGGCGCAGGTAGGAGATGTAGGACTCGACGATGGAGAGGTCCCCGCCGAAGTCGTAGGCCCAGACGTGGTCGAGGATCTGCGCCTTGGAGACCACCCGGCCGACGTTGGCCATCAGGTAGTGCAGCAGCTTGAACTCGGTCGGCGAGAGCGCGACCGGGGTGCCGCCGCGGGTGACCTCGTGGGCGATCGGGTCCAGCGTGAGGTCGGCGACGACCAGCCGGCCGTCCTCGGCGGGGCCGCCGGCCCGGCGCAGGATGGCCCGGATCCGGGCGATCAGCTCCTCCAGGCTGAACGGCTTGGTGACGTAGTCGTCCGCGCCGGCGGCCAGGCCCTGGACCTTGTCGCCGACGCCGTCCTTGGCAGTCAGGAAGAGCACCGGCAGGTGGTCGCCGGGGTGGCCGTGGGCGGGCCCGGCTATCTGGCCCCGGGTGGTCTGCTCGCGCAGCCGCTCGACCACGGTGAAGCCGTCCAGGTCGGGCAGCATCACGTCGAGGACGACGAGGTCGGGGCGTTCGACGGCGATCAGTTCGAGCGCCTCGGTGCCGCTGGCGGCGGAGGCGACCCGGAAGCCGGAGAAGCGCAGGGAGGCGGAGAGCAGCTCCCGGATGTTGGGTTCGTCGTCGACGACGAGGAGGAACGCCTCGCCCGGGCCGCCGGCCACGGCGGAGCTGCCAGGTGTGGACACAGTGCCTTGCACGGGGGTTCCGCCTCCCGGTCGGACGATGGCGTTCAGCTTGAGGCTAGCCCGGGGAGGCTATGCGCCGTCGATGAATGTTGGATTAACACCTTAGCGGGCGGATTTGGGCGAACGAGCCCGCGCGGTCGGGCTGGATGGTGTGCGTACGAGCCGGTGGACAGGGCGGAGGCGCCGCGCGGCCGCGGCGCGGAGCCGTTCCCGGCCGGAGGCCGGGCGGTTCCGGACCGGGGCGGTCGGTTCCCGGCCGGAGGCCGGCGGTTCCCGGCCAGGGTGAAGACCGCGCGTGACCCAGGGTACGGACACATCGCGCGGGCACGGACACCGCGCGGCCCCTGGCCCGGCACGCCACCCGGTCACGGACAGCGCGCGGCCCGGCCGCCGGAGGAGGTTCGGCCGGGCCGCGCGGGCGCCTGGGGGCTGCGGGGTCAGCCGCCAGGCCCCCTCCCACCCGTGGACGGGCTAGGAGGGAGGCGTCTGGGTCTGGTTCTGGGTCCCCCGGCCACCGGCGCCGCCGCCGAAGCCGCCCGCGCCGAAGCCGGCGGCGCCCTCGACGAGCTGGGTGGCGGCGTACCCGCCGTCGGCGGCCGGGGTGCCGACCACGGTGACGCTCTGACCGGGCTGCAGGTCGGTGACCTTGCCCTCCTTGTTGAGCTGGACCTTGGTGGCGTCGCCGGTGGTCACCTTGACGGTGTTGCCGTTGGCGTCGGTCAGGTAGACGGTGGTGCCGTCGACGGCCTTGACGGTGCCCCGGGTGAAGCCGCCCTGCGCGCCCTGGCCACCCTGACCCGTGCCCTGACCGGCGCCGGCGCCCTGCCCGGTGCCCTGGCCGCCCCGGCGGGTGCCGTTCTGCCCGCCGCCGAAGCCGGAGGCCGCCGCCCGGGGCTGCTGCCCCGCCGCGGCCGACTTGCCGGAGCCGGTGGAGCCGTGGCCCTGCTGGTACCAGACGCCGCCCGCGAAGGCCGCCGTGGCGAGCACGGCGCCGGCCAGGACGAGGGTCGGCCACGGCAGCCGGCGGCGCGGTGGCGCGGCCAGCTCGGCGGTGACGTCCCGGACGTCCGGCGCGGTGGAGAGCAGGACCACCTGCTCGGCGGGGGTGCGCGGCTCGATCTCGTTGCTCATGGTCTGCGGGTCCTTGGTCACTCGTGGCGGAGGGCGTCGATCGGGCGCAGCGAGGCGGCCCGGTTGGCGGGGTAGCTGCCGAAGAACAGGCCGATGGCGACGGCGATGCCGAACGCGCCGAGCACCGACTCGGGGATCACCACCGGCTTGATGCCGACGACGGAGAAGTGCGATCCGGCGAGACCGGCCAGCACCCCGAGTCCGGCCCCGATCACCGACAGCAGGGTGGACTCGACGAGGAACTGCCCGAGGATCGCCACGCGCGGGGCGCCGAGCGCCTTGCGGATGCCGATCTCCCTGGTCCGCTCGGTGACGGTGACCAGCATGATGTTGGTGATGCCGATCCCGCCGACCAGCAGCGAGATCGCGGCCACCGCGCCGAGCAGCACGGTGAAGGTCTTGGTGGTCGACTCCCGGGCCGTGAGCAGCGAGGCCTGGTTGCCGATCCGGAAGTCCGCCTTGCTCGGGTCGGCGATCGCGTGGGTGCCGAGCAGCACCCGGGTGACCTCGGCCTGGGCGGCCGTGGTGGTCTCGGCGGAGGTGGCCTGCACGAGGATCTGGCTGACCGGGCCGAAGCCGGTGAAGGCGTTCTGCACGGTCGGCAGCGGTGCGATCACCACGTCGTCCGGGTCGGTGAAGCCGGTGCCGCCCTTGGCCTGGAGCACGCCGACCACGGTGAGCGGGGTGCCGCCGACGGTGATCGCCCTGCCGACCGGGTCGGTGGTGGCGAACAGCTGCTTGGCGGTGGTGGCGCCGAGCACCGCGACCTTGCGGGAGCCGAGCACGTCGTCGGCCGTGAAGTACTCGCCCCGGCCGATCTTCAGGTTGGCGGTCTCGAAGTACGCGGGGTAGGTGCCGACGATCGAGCCGGGGCTGTAGGAGATGTCCCCGTACAGCGCGGTGCCGCTGGCGGTGACCACCGGCGCGACGGACTTGATCGAGGTCGCCTCCGGGTCGCTCGCCAGTGCCCTGGCGTCGGCGACCGTGAGCTTCTTGGCGGTGGAGGCGGTGCGCGAGCCGCCGAAGGAGGACCCGGCGGTGACCGTCAGCGAGTTGGTGCCGAGCGAGGTGATCGACTCCTTGACCGCCACCGAGGAGCCGTTGCCGACCGCGAGCAGCAGGATCACCGAGGCCACGCCGATCAGTACGCCCAGCATGGTCAGGGCGGAGCGCACCTTGTTGGCGGCCAGGCCGCCGACGGCGAACCGGAGCATCTGCCAGAGGATCATGCGAGCACCCCCTGGAGGTCGGCGGCCGCGAGCAGGGCGGGCGGCGGGCCCTCCACCGGAGCCTGCCGGACGTCGCTGACGACCGCGCCGTCGACCAGCCGGATCACCCGCTTCGCGTGCCGGGCGACCTCGTCCTCGTGGGTGATCAGCACCACCGTGCGGCCGGTCGCGTTGAGGCCGTCGATCAGGGCCAGCACCTCGTCGGTGGAGCGGCTGTCCAGGTTGCCGGTGGGCTCGTCGGCGAGCAGCATCGCGGGCGCGGTGACCAGCGCCCGGGCCACCGCGACGCGCTGCTGCTGGCCGCCGGAGAGCTCGTTCGGCCGGTGCCCGGAGCGCTCGGCGAGGCCGACCAGGGAGAGCGCGGCCAGCGCCCGGCGCCGGCGCTCGGCGCTGCGCACGCCCGCGTAGGCGAGCGGCAGCTCGACCTGGGCGAGCGCGGTGGTGCGGGGGACGAGGTTGAAGGACTGGAAGATGAAACCGATCTTGCGGTTGCGGACCAGCGAGAGCTGCTGCTCGTCCAGGTGTCCGACGTCGATGCCGTCCAGCAGGTAGCGCCCGGCGGTCGGTACGTCCAGGCAGCCGAGGATGTTCATCAGGGTGGACTTGCCGGAGCCCGAACTGCCCATCACCGCGACGAAGTCGCCCTGCTCGATGTCCAGGTCGACGCCCAGCGGCTCGCCGGTGGCCGGGTCGGACGGGCCGCGCAGCGCGTGCACGGTGGCGTCGCCGTGGCCGTAGGACTTGGTGAGCCGGCGGATCTGGATGACCGGGGGCGCCGCCGCCGTGCTCTGGGGCGCGGGGGCGGTCCTGCGCCCCATCAGCGGTTCCCGCCCCGGCCGGTGCCGCCGCCGGCGGCCGCGCCGACGCCTGCCACGCCGGCCGCGCCGCCGGCTCCCGTGCCGCCGCGATTGCCCTGGCCGCCGGTCAGGCCCGGGAAGGACCCGTTCGGGAAGCCGTTGGTCCCGCTGGTGGTGGCGAGTTCGACCTTGTCGCCCTCCTTCAGCCCGGAGACCACCTGCACGGTGGTGTCCCCCTCGACGCCGACCTCGACGGTGACCCGCTCGCTGGAGCCGTCCGGCTGCACCAGGGTCGCCGTCCGGCTGGTGCCGGTGCCCGCCAGGGCGGCGGTGGGCAGCGAGAGCGCGTTGTCGGCCTCGCCGGTGACCACCGAGACGGTCGCGCTGAGGCCGGTCCGCAGCTTGCTGGTGTCACCGGTGATCTGCAGCGTCGCCGCGTACTGGACGGCGGCCGCGCCGCCGCTGCCGCCACTGCTCACCGGCAGCGAACTGACGGACAGCACGGTGGCGTTGAGCTTGGTGTCGGACTGCGCGTTCAGCGCGACGGTGGCCGACTCGCCCTTCTTGAGCTTGAGCGAGTCCAGCTCGGAGAAGTTGGCGGTGACCTGCATCCCGGTCGGGTTGGTCAGCACGATGAAGCCGCTCGGGGCACCGGAGCCGGTGGTGGCCCCGGTGGACTTGGCGGTGCTCCCGGTGCCGCCGCTCCCGGTACCGCCGCCCAGCGTGTCGCCGACCTTGTTGGAGACGGACGCGACCGTGCCGTCCACCGAGGCGGTGAGCGTCGTACCGGCCAGCGCCGCCTGGGCGTTGGCCAGGTTGGTCTGCGCGGTGGCGACCTGCTGCTGGGCCTGGGCCACGGCCGCCTCGTCCACCTTGATGGTGGTGATCGTGGTGGTCTGCGGGACGGGGGTGGTCTGGGGAGCGGGCGCGCTGCTCGCGCCCGCTCCCCGTTCCCCGCCACCGGTGCCGCCGCCGGTGGAGTCGTTGGACGAGCCGCCGGAGCCGCTGGAGGACTTGTTCGAGCTGCCCGGGATCTGCTGGGTGGTCGTGGTGGTGACACCGGCCTGCGCCTTGGTCAGGTTGGCGTTGGCCGTGGTCAGCGCCGACTGGGCGGCGTCCACCTGTTGCTGGGCCGCCGTGGTGTCGACGGTGGCCAGCACCTGTCCCTTGGTCACGGTGTCGCCCACCGCGACCTTGACGGCGGTCAGCTTCCCGCCGGTGGTGAAGTCCTGGGCGGCGTCGGTCGGCGAGGCGAGCGTGCCGGTTCCGGACACGGTGGCCAGGACCGTGCCCTTCGCCACGGTCGCGGTTCGGACCTGGGCCTTGCCGGCCGCCTTCTCCGTCCCGCTGTCCAACGTGGTGTACGCCAGGGCCACGGCGCCCACCAGGGCCACGCCCAGTGCGGAGTTCAGGAGGACGGCACCACGCCGTCGCGGAAGCACCTTCATGGCGCACAGCTTCGCCGGACGCTCTTGCGGCACTCTGGGCGCGGCCTGGGAGAACCCTGACCGGCCGAATCCGGGCGTTCCGGCATGATCCACCCGCCCCCAGCCCTCACCTTGCCCACCCCCCGCCCAACCGTTGGCCGAACTCCCAGGAGGTTCCCAGGCATCCCCAGCCATCCGGCAGCCCCGGGGGGGATGGAGCCGGCCTGTCCGCCGCCGCACCGCCACTGCTGGGGAGCCACTGCGGCGGAGTGGGAAGTCGGCCGGACCGACGCACGAGGATCTGGCTGACCGGGCCGAAGCCGGTGAAGGCGTTCTGCACGGTCGGCAGCGGTGCGATCACCACGTCGTCCG
>NZ_JBEXYD010000068.1:0-40394 GCF_040630735.1 Kitasatospora sp. NPDC005748 | reverse complement strand
TCGCTGCGGTCGGGGGAGAGTTCGCTCGCGCTGGCGGGTGGTGTGACGGTGATGTCGACACCGGGTACCTTCATCGACTTCTCGCGGCAGCGCGGTCTTGCGGCCGACGGCCGGTGCAAGGCGTTCGCGGAGTCCGCGGACGGAACCGGCTGGGGCGAGGGCGTCGGCGTCCTGGTGCTGGAGCGGCTGTCGGACGCGCGCCGCAACGGTCACAAGGTGCTCGCGGTCGTGCGGGGTTCGGCGGTCAACCAGGACGGTGCGTCCAACGGTCTGACGGCGCCGAACGGGCCGTCGCAGCAGCGGGTGATCCGGGCCGCGCTGGCCAACGCCGGGTTGTCCGCGGCCGAGGTGGACGTGGTCGAGGGCCACGGCACCGGGACCAGGCTGGGCGACCCGATCGAGGCGCAGGCACTGCTGGCGACCTACGGCCAGGAGCGGCCGGCCGACCGGCCGCTGCTGCTGGGCTCGGTGAAGTCGAACATCGGTCACGCGCAGGCGGCCGCCGGTGTGGCGGGTGTCATCAAGATGGTCGCCGCGATGCAGCACGGGAGCGTTCCGGCGACGCTGCACGTGGACGAGCCGTCCTCGCACGTGGACTGGGCGGCGGGCGCGGTCCGGCTGGTCACTGAGGCGCAGCCGTGGCCGGAGACGGGTGAGCGGCCGCGTCGGGCGGGCGTGTCGTCGTTCGGGTTCTCCGGGACCAACGCACATGTGATCATCGAGCAGGCTCCCGAGCAGGACATTCCGCGCCCCAGGGCGGACCACCGGACGCTCCCGGTGGTGCCGTGGGTGGTGTCGGGGCGGTCGGCGGAGGGTCTTGCCGGTCAGGCGGAGCGGTTGGCGGACTTCGTACAGCAGTCTGACGCTGATCTTCTGGACGCTGGTTGGTCGTTGGCGGTGTCGCGGGCGGCGTTGGAGCAGCGGGCGGTGGTCCTCGGTGCGGACCGCGAGGAGCTGCTGGCCTGTCTTGCGGCGCTGGCCGAGGGCCGTGAGGTTCCGGGTGTGGTGACCGGAGCCGTGGGCGGTGCGGGCAAGGTCGGGTTCGTGTTCACCGGCCAGGGTGCGCAGCGCGTTGGCATGGGGCAGGGCTTGTATGCCGCGTTCCCGGTGTTCGCCGCCGCGTTCGACGCGGTGTGCGCGGGTCTGGCCGAGCACCTGGACGGTTCCCTCGCCGCCGTCATCCGGGGTGAGGGCCCGATCGATGAGACGGGGTGGGCGCAGCCCGCACTGTTCGCCGTTGAGGTGGCCCTTCACCGTCTGCTGGAGTCGTGGGGTGTGAGTCCGCAGGTGGTGGCCGGTCATTCGATCGGTGAGCTGGCGGCGGCGCATGTGGCGGGGGTGTGGTCGCTGGAGGACGCCTGCGCTGTAGTGGCCGCACGCGGCCGGCTCATGCAGCAACTACCGTCCGGTGGTGCGATGGTCGCCGTCGAGGCCACGGAGGAGCAGGTTCTCGAAGCGATCGCGGGCCGGACTGGTGTCGGTATCGCCGCGGTGAACGGCCCCAAGGCTGTGGTGATCTCGGGCGTCGAGGACGAAGTACTGCAGGCCGCCGCACAGTTGGCCGCGTCCGGCGCACGGACGAAGCGTCTGCAGGTCTCGCACGCGTTCCACTCGCCGCTGATGGAGCCGATGCTGGAGGAGTTCACCCGCGTCGTCGCCGCCGTCAGCTACCGCGTGCCCAAGCTGACGATGGTCTCCGCCCTGACCGGCCTCCCGGTGACGGACGAGGTCACGGACCCGGCCTACTGGGTGAGGCACGTCCGCGAGGCGGTCCGCTTCCACGACGCCGCGCAGTGCCTTCGCGCCGCCGGCGTCCGGACGTTCGTCGAGATCGGGCCCGACGGTGTGCTGTCCGGCATGGGCCCGCAGACCCGCACGGACGACCAGGGCGAGCCCGAAGTCTGGCTGCCGCTGCTGCGCCGGGGCCGTGACGAACCCCGCGCCCTGTTCACCGCCCTTGCGAAGCTCTTCGTGCGCGGTGTGCCGGTCGCCTGGGAGCAGGTCTACGCGGACACCGGTGCCCAGCAGGTCGACCTGCCCACCTACGCCTTCCAGCGTCAGCGCTACTGGTTGACCGCGACGGCGGGCAGCCGCGCCGAGGACCTCGGTCTGGAGAACCCCGGACACCCGCTGCTCGGCGCCGCCGTCACCCTGCCGGCCACCGGCGGCGTCGCCCTGACCGGGCAGCTGTCACTGGCCGCGCAACCGTGGCTGGCCCAGTCGCTCCTCAGGGACCGGGTCATGGTCCCCACGGCGGCGCTGGTCGAGATGGCCGTGCGCGCGGGCGACGAGGTCGGCTGCGGACGGGTCGAGGAACTGACCGTCGAGATGCCGGTCGTGCTGCCGGAGCGCGGCGGCGTGCGCGTCCAGGTGACCGTCGGGGAGAGCGGTCCCGCCGGGCGCCGGGAGGTCGCGCTGTTCGCGCGGGCGGACGACGGGGAGTGGGTGCGGCACGCGTCCGGCACCCTGGCCCCGGACGAGCCCGGCGAGCCGGCCGGCCACTCCGGAGCGGACACGGCGGCGTGGAGCGTGCAGTGGCCGCCGGTGGGTGCCGAGGCGGCCGACGTGGACGCGATGTACGCACGGCTGGCGGCGGCCGGGCTCGGCTACCGGCAGGCGGTCCGGGCCGCGTGGCGGCGCGGCGACGAGGTGTTCGCCGAGGTGGCGTCGGCCGAGGGGACCGAGGTGTCCGGGTTCGGGGTGCACCCCGCCCTGCTGGACGCCGCGCTGCATCTCATCGGCCTGGAACAGGCCGCCGAGGAGGGCCCGCTGCTGCCCCTCGGGTGGGCCGACGTGACGGTCCACGCCTCGGGCGCCCCGGCGGCGCGCGTACGGGTGGCGCCGTCGCCCTCGGGTGAGGGCGTCTCGGTGGCCCTGGCCGACCAGTCCGGACAGCCGATCGTCTCGGTCGGCTCGGTGGTGCTCGGAGCGCCGGCCGTCGGCTTGCTGGACCGGGCCGCGGGGGCGGTCGGTGACGGACTCTTCCGGGTGGACTGGGTGCCGGTCGCCGCGCCGGAGACGGCCGGCGAGCCGGGTCGGGCGTGGGCGGTGCTGGGCGACGACGGTGGCCTGGCCGTGCCCGGCGCCGCGGCGTACGCGGACGTGGCGGATCTGGTCGCCGCGGTGGAGGCGGGGGCTGCGGTCCCGGATGTCGTGCTGGTCTGCGGCGTTCCCGGAACAGCATCCTTCGGAACAACCACCGGCGAAGGCGCGGACGACGTCCCGGCCGCGGCGCGGGCCGCCGTGCTGCGTGTGCTGGCAGTGCTCCGGGACTGGCTGGCGGCGGGCTCGCTCGACGGGACGCGGCTGGTCGTGGTGACCGAGCGCGGTGTGGATGCCGGCTGCGGCGCGAGCGTGCGACTGGACAGCGCGGGCGTGGTCGGACTGGTGCGGGCGGCGGCCGGTGAGCATCCGGAGCGGATCGTGTCGGCGGACGTGGCGGAGCTGGCGGGCTCCGGGCCGCTCGTCGTGGCCGGAACGGCGCTGGGGGAGGCCGGGTTCGCGGTGCGGGACAGCACCGTGCGAGTGCCGCGCCTGACGCGTGCGGCCGATCAGGACCGGCAGGAGCCGGGCGAGCAGGCCTCCAACCGGAACGACCGGAACGACCAGAACGACCGGAACGACCGGAACAACCGGAACAACCAGAACGGCCGGGACGACCGGCACCGGCTCCACGCCACCGACCGCCCGCGCACCGTCCTCGTGACCGGCGCCTCCGGTGCGCTGGGCGGTCTGGTCGCCCGGCACCTGGCGGCGAGCGGACAGGCCGGACGGCTCCTGCTGGCCTCCCGTCGCGGCCCGGCCGCCGCCCAGCTGTCCGCGCTGGCGGCCGAGTTGGCCGGTGCCGGGACGAGCGTGCGGGTGGTGGCGTGCGATGCCGCCGACCGCGCGCAACTGGCGGGCGTACTGAACGGCGAGCCGCTCACCGGGGTCGTCCATACGGCGGGCGTTCTCGACGACGGTGTCGTGGGCTCGCTCACCGACGACCGCGTCGAGCGGGTCATGCGGCCGAAGACCGACGCCGCCTGGCACCTGCACGAGCTGACCCGCCACCTGGACCTGGACACCTTCACCCTCTTCTCCTCGGTGGCCGGTGTCTGGGGCACCCCGGGGCAGGCCAACTACGCGGCCGGCAACACCTTCCTGGACGCGCTGGCCGCCCACCGGCGGCACGAGAGCCTGCCCGGTGTGTCGCTGGCGTGGGGCCCCTGGGAGCAGGGCATGGCCGGTGAGCTCACCGAGGCCGACCGCCGTCGGATGGCCCGGCAGGGCCTGAAGCCGCTGTCCGCCTCCGAAGGGCTCGCGCTGCTCGACGCGGCCGCGCACGCCGTCGACCCCCTGCTGGTCGCGGCCCGGCTGGACCTGCCCGCGATGCGTCGCCCCGGGAGCGTCGTGCCGGCGCTGGTGACCGGGCTCGTCCGCCCCGGTCGGCGCTCGGTGGGGCGCGGGGCCGGTCCGGAGGGCGGGAGGAGCCTCCTGAACCAGCTGGTCGCCCTCCCGCCGGAGCAGCTGGAGGGCGCGGTCCTGAACCTGGTGCTGACCCAGGCGGCCCTGGTGCTCAGCCGGCCGGGCTCCGAATCCATCGAGGCCAGCCGGTACTTCCGTCAGCTCGGCTTCGACTCGCTGACGGCGCTGGAGTTCCGCAACCGGATCAGCGGCGCCCTCGGGCTGCGGCTGCCCGCGGCGGTGGTCTTCGACTACCCCACCCCCGCGGAGCTGGCCCGGTACCTCCGGGACCGGGTCGCCGAGCAGGAGATCGACTACGAGCCGGTGCTGGGCGAGCTCGACCGGCTCAAGTCCCTGCTGACCGCGATCGCCCGGCGGGGCGGCGGCCAGAACGCGAAGATCACGAGCCGTCTCGAACTGCTCCTGGAGGAGTTCCGCGGTGCGGACGCGAACGGCGCGCCCTCCGACGAGGACATCATCGGGGCGACGGACGACGAGATCTTCGACCTGATCGACAAAGAGCTGGGGATCTGAGCGGTCGGGCAGCAGCGGGAACGCCGGCGGACCCAACGGACTGGTAACGGGTAGAGGAGTGACGTGATGATTTCCGCGGAAGGGCGTACGCCTGCGGATCCGGCTGACGACGCGGGAGTCTCCCCCAGGGAAGAGGCGCTGTGGCTGCTGGAGTCGCTGGTGCCGGGCACGCCCGTGAACAACGTGTCCGCGGCGTTCGCCGTCGCGGGCCGGCTGGACCCGTTGCGGCTGGACGCGGCGCTGGCCGTCGTGCTGCGGGGCCACGCGGCCCTGCGCACCGTCTACCGCGCCGACGGCACCCGGCTGACCAAGCGGGTGGTCGCCGCGGCCGACTTCCGGCTGGAGCTCGCCCAGGTCGTGCTCGCGGGCGAACCCGGCGAGGCCGACCTGGCATCGGTGGCCGCCGTGCCGTTCCGGCTGGACGGGGGGCCGATGCTGCGGGCGGTGCTCCTCCGCTCGCCGGAGTCGGACGTCCTCTGCGTCACGGCGCACCAGTTGGTCTTCGACGAGGTGTCCGTCCCGGTGTTCCTGGCGGACCTGGCATCGGCCTACGAGAACGCCGACGCCGCCGCCGACACCGACAGGAACGCAGCGCCCGCGTCCGTGCCCGGCTGGACCGAGCCGGACCCGACCCCGGAGAGCCTCGCCCACTGGCGCGCGGAGCTGGCGGGCGCGAGCACCGGCACCATGGAGCTGGCCTGCACCGAGCCCGAGCCGGACCGCCCGACGCTGGCGGCGGCGCAGCTCGACCGCACCCTGCCGCCCGGTACGGTGGCCGGGGTCCGCCGCCTCGCCGAGGACCTCGGCGTCCCGGAGTCCGCCGTCCTGCTGGCCGCCTACTACGTGCTGCTGGAGGCGTCCGGCGCCGGGCCCGACCTGCTGGTCGGGTGCCCGGTCGATCTCCGGCCGCCGCACGCCGCCCGCACGATCGGGTACCACGTGACCCATGTGCCGCTGCGGCTGCGGCTGGACCGCGCGGAGAGCGTCCGCGCGCTGGTGCGCCGCAGCGGCGAGCGGCTGCGCACGGGCGCGGCGCACGCCGACGTGGCCGTGGACGCCCGGGCGGACCTCATGCCCGCGGCGCGGACCGGCCGGTGGTCGCTGCCCTTCCGGCACGTGTTCGACCACCGGACGGCGAGCGGCGCCGCGCCGGCCCTGGACGGGCTGCCGGTCAGGCCGTTCGCCGTCGGGAGCGGCTTCGGCAAGTTCGACCTCCAGCTCTGCGCCACCTCGACGGCGGACGCCGTCTCGCTGCGGGCCGTGTACCGGACGGAGCTCTTCGAACGGGCCCATGCCGAGCTGCTGTTGGGCCGCTTCGAGGCGGTGCTGGCCTCCTTCGCCGAGGACCCGGACCGCGCGGTCGGCGACGTGCGGTGCTGGAGCGACCGGGACCACGCGATCATCGGCGCGGCGAACGACACCGCCCGGCCCGTGCGGCCCGGCTCCGTCCTGGAAGCCGTCCACGCCCAGGTCCTGCGCTCGCCCGACGCGGTCGCCGTCGTCGAGGGCGACCGTTCGGTGCGGTACCGGCAGCTGTGGAGCGCGGCGCACGCGATGGGCGCCCTCCTCCGGGGCGCCGGGGTCCGGGCCGGCGACGTGGTGGCGACGGCCCTTCCGCGCGGGCCCGAACTGGTCGCGTCCGTCCTGGGGGCGTGGCTCGCGGGTGCGGCGTACCTGCCGGTCGACACGGCCCACCCCGAGGAGCGGATCCGCCACCAGCTCTCCGACTCCGGCGCGAAGGTGCTGGTCGCGGGCCCGGCCGGGGCAATGGACGGGACCGGTGGCCCGGAGCAGGCGGCCGGGACCGGCCCGGTGGTGCTGACCGCGCCGGCCGTCGAGGACGCGCCGGACCGGGTGCCGGCCGAGGCCCGGCCCGCGGCGGTGGATCCGGCGGCCTGCGCGTACCTGATGTACACCTCGGGCTCGACCGGCCTGCCCAAGGGCACGCTGGTCGACCACGCGGCGCTGGCCAACGTGGTCGCGCACTTCGCCGAGCAGTTCGGCGCGGCGGCCGGGGACACGACGCTGTGGACGACCACCTTCGCGTTCGACATCTCCGGCCTCGAACTGTTCGTGTCGCTGAGCTCCGGTGGCCGGCTGGTGGCCGCCCCCGACCGGGCCAGGAGCGACGGCCGGGTCCTGCGGGAGCTGATCGAGCGGTACGGGGCACGGTTCGTCCAGGCGACGCCGACCACCTGGCGGCTGGTGATCGACCGGGTGGCGGACTGCCTGCGCGGCCGCGGCGTCGTCGTGGGCGGCGAGCCCGTGCCGCTGTCCCTCGCCCGGCGGCTGGTGGCGGCCGGCTGCGTGCTGCACCACGCCTACGGGCCGACCGAGACGACCATCTGGTCGACGTCACGCGTCGTCACCGAGGCGCCGGCCGGCCGCCTGGACGTCGGCGCGCCCATCCGCAACACCCGGGTCCACGTGCTCGACCGCCACGGCCGCGAGCTGCCGGTCGGCGTCCGCGGCGAGCTCTGCATCTCGGGCGTCGGGGTGGCGATCGGGTACCACGGCCGGCCGGACCTCAACGCCCAGCGCTTCGGCGAGCACCCCGGGTTCGGCCGGTTCTACCGGACGGGCGACGTGGCCTGCTGGCGCGCGGACGGCCTGCTCGACCTGTTCGGCCGCAGCGACCGGCAGGTCAAGCTCCGGGGCAACCGCATCGAACTGGGCGAGATCGAGGCGACCCTGCTGGCGCACCCCGAGGTCGGCGGCGCCGCGGTGGTCATGGTCGGCGACCCGAGCGCGGACGCCGTGCTGATCGGCTGCCTGGAGCCGGCCGCCGGGCCGATCGACACCGGGAGCGTCTGGGCGCACGCCCGCGCCCGGCTGTCCCGGTCGATGCTGCCGGGGGACCTCGTGACGGTCGACTCGCTGCCGGTCAACGGCAGCGGGAAGGTCGACTACCCCGCGCTGCAGCGGATGGTCGAAGCCCGGCGCGCGGCCGCCACCCGGTCCGGCCCGGACCGCCCGGAGCGGCGCGACGTCGACGACCTGACGGCCGAGCTGACGGGGCTGTGGCGGAGCATCCTGCGGGACGAGGCGCTCGACGCCGACACCGACTTCTTCGCCAACGGCGGGAACTCGATGCTCGCCGCGCTGGCGATGCAGGAGTTCCAGAACATCAGCGGGGTGTCGGTCAGCCTGGCCGAGGTGTTCGAGCGCCGTACGCCGCGCGAACTGGCCGCCGCCGTCCGGGACTCGGCACGGGCGCAGGCGCCGGCCGGCTGACCGTCCCGCGCACACGGCAGCGGCCCTGCGGGAGGACATCCCGCAGGGCCGCTGCCGTGTGCTGTCCGGCTGTCCGGCTGCCCGGTGCTCAGTCCTCGCCCTGCCCGTCGGCGCCGAGGTAGGTGAGGACGGCGCGGACCCGGCGGTTGGTGTCGTCGTCGTTGGCGAGCCCGAGCTTGGCGAAGATCGCCGTCGTGTACTTGCTGATGGAGCCCTCGCTGAGGAACAGCTGGTTGGCGATCGCCGTGTTGGAGAGCCCCTCGGCCATCAGCGCGAGGACGGAGCGCTCCCGTTCGGTGAGGGTGGCGAGCGGGTCGGCCCGCATCGGCCGGCCCAGCAGCTTGGCGACCACCGTGGGGTCGAGCGCGGTGCCGCCGTCGGCCACCCGCTGGACCGCGTCCATGAACTGGTTGGCGTCCAGGACACGGTCCTTGAGCTGGTAGCCGATGCCGCCGTGGCCGTCGGCGAGCAGCTCGCGCGCGTACAGCTGCTCCACGTGCTGGGAGAGGATCAGCACCGGCAGGCCGGGGACGACCCGGCGGGCGGAGAGTGCGGCCTGGAGTCCTTCGTCGGAGAACGTCGGCGGCAGCCGGACGTCCACGATCGCCGCGTCCGGTTTGTGGGTGACCAGCGCGTCGAGCGCGGCCGGCCCCGAGTCGACGGCCGCGACGACGGTGTGGCCGTACGCCTCGACGAGGCGCACCAGCCCGTCGCGGAGCAGGAAGAGGTCTTCGGCTACGACAATTCGCACGGCACCGCCACGGTGATACGAGTGGGTCCACCGGCCGGGCTGTCGATCTCCAGACGTCCGCCGAACGCCGCCATGCGGCGCTCGATGCCACTCAGCCCGGACCCTGTGGATGCGGCCGCTCCGCCGATTCCGTCGTCGCTCACGGTAGCAGTCAGCAACCGTGCCGCGTAGTTCAGTTCGACCTTGACCCGTTCGGCGCGGGAGTGCTTCGCGACGTTCGCCAGCAGTTCCGCGACGGAGAAGTAGACGGCCGACTCGACGGGGCGTTCGGGCCGGGCCGGCACCTCGCTGAAGACGTTGACCTTCACCGAGGAGTCCAGGGCCAGGGCCCGCAGGGCGTCGACCAGTCCGCGTTCGGCGAGGACGGGCGGGTTGATGCCGCGGACGAGCGAGCGCAGCTCGGCGAGCGCGGTGGCGGAGGTGGCCCGGGCCTCGGCGAGGATCGCCTTCGCGGCGTCGGGGTTGGTGTCCACCAGCTGCTCGGCGGCGCCCATCGACATCCCCATGGCCACCAGCCGGGCCTGGGCGCCGTCGTGCAGGCCCCGTTCGATGCGCTCCAGCTCGGCGGCCTGGGTCTGGGTCAGGTCGGCGCGGATGGCCTCCAGCTCCTCGACCCGCCGCCCGAGCCGGGTGCTCGGGACCGGCCCGAGGAACCGCCGGGCCATCGGGCCCAGGATCCGCCAGGCGAAGGGGGCGCCGACCAGGCCGGCCACGATCACGGCGACGCCGTAACCGGTGAGGGCGGGCGTCAGCGCCATGTAGCCGCCGTAGCCGAGCGCGAGCAGCGGCAGGGCCGCGACCGGGAGTACGGTGACCGAGGCGACCAGGGACCAGACGCCGTCCCAGTGCAGCTGCGGGTCGTGGAACCGGGCGTGCACCTTGGCCCGCCGGCGGGCCTCCCGCTCGGACTTGTGGTACTCGTGACCGTCCCACCAGAAGCCCGTGGCCATCCTGGTGACCGGCGGGACGGGGCGGTAGGCCACCCGGATCTCCAGGTCGAGCCACTTCTTCGCGCAGTGGCGCGCGCCCCTGGCGAGGGCCCGGCTGGTCAGCGGGTGGACCACCCAGAGCGACACGGCGACCCAGAGGACCACCACCAGGGTCTCCCCGAGGGTGGCCAGCGCGCGGACGGCCAGCGGGGCGGACAGTCCGTCGGACCAGGAGTAGGCGAGGGCGGAGCCGGCCACCGCGACGGGCACGGCGACCAGGGCCATCACACAGGTGAGGCCGGTCAGCACGACGGACCGGTACAGCCCGAGCCCGATCCCGGCGCCCCACCGCAGGGGATTGCCTCCGAGCGGTATCCGCATCTGCCAGTTCCTTTCGCAAGGGTGATCATTGTGTCAGCCGGGCGCCGGTTCCTCAGGCGGTACCTGCGAACGTACGCCGGGCGGGTCCCCCACCGGGGCTGCCGGTACGCCACGCGCGCGGGTGTCCCGCGCGCACCGGGGGCCCGGACGCCGGATGGCCGGATGCCCAGGGGGGTCCGGCCATCGGAGGGGCGGAGCAGGTCCTCAGCACGTCACTTCTTGTCGGGGGCGGGGAAGACGGCGCTCAGCGCGGAGCCGCGGGTGAGGACGGCGACGCCGATCAGGGCCAGCGCGGACAGGCCCTGGAGGACGGCGTACCAGACCGGGCAGAGGCCGGGGATCAGGTCGACGACGATGATCGCGATCGGCATGATCGTGGAGAGGGTGCGCACCCGGTCGAAGGCCTTGTAGGAGCCCTGGGCGGCGCGGGCCGTCATCCGGTGCAGCAGGAAGGTGATCAGGAAGAGGATCGCGCCGCGGATCCACATGAACGGCGAGGCCTCGTGGCCGGTGAACGCCATGACGGCGACCGTGCCCAGGACGATGGCGCCGACGGCGCCGAAGAGCGTGATGCACTTCTTCACGGTGTCGAATGCGTCCTGCGTGCGGGACTCGCCGAGCTGCGCCGCCGAGGCCGTGATGTCGCTGGTGTTCGCCATGGTTCCTGCTCCTTCGTGTCGTTGTGCTAACGACATTACGGATCGCCGGCCCGCCCCGACATGGGTCTGTCCGTACGGGTGGGTGGGTCTGGACCCACTCCCCGCGGAGCCCTCCCGAGCAGGCCGTTCGACTGTTCAACTGCCGCACGGCCAAGGGCGATTGGGATTGTTACGATCATGCGCAAGGCCAGGGCCGGGTGCGCTCCCCCGAAGCACCCGGCCCTTCCCTCTTCCGGCCGGGCCGACCCGGCCCCGGGGGAGAGCGGAACCACCGCGCGCGCCTCGTCGAGGGACGTCGAGGAACCGAGACCGGAGAAGAACAGGAATCCCGAACCCCAGAGAAGTGAGGGTGATCATGAACGACAACGGTGCACCCAACGTGTTCCTCACCGGCGCCCCCGTGCTCACCGGTGCGGAGCGGCTGCGCCATGTGGCGGATACCGGTGCGACCAAGGTGAAGGTCCCGCTCGGTAACCGCTACGAGCACTTCGAGGCCAGTTCCGAGACCACTCTCGTCGACGACCGCGAGCTGCGGGTCTTCGTCTGGACCCACAGCACGTACGTGGCCGAGTAGCGCGACCGGGACGCCGAACGACCCGCACGTCGACGGCGTACGGCAGAGCGGAACCGTGCACCGGAGCCGTGCACCGACCGGGACCGTCCGGTCGGTGCACGGCTCCGGCGTGTTGGGGGTCCGCGGGCGGCCGGCGTCGATCGGCCGGCGAACGGTCGGCGAGCCGGCGGCGGAGCGCGGCGGGCGCGAGGGGCCCGGCGGGACGGACGGCGAAGGCCCCGCAACCGCCCGGACGTGTAGGGCGGTTGCGGGGCCGGAGGGCCATGGAGGCCCCGGGGGGCGGGAGTCGCCGGGTGGTGCGGCCGGACCGTCAGCCGGCGGTCCGGGCACCCGCACCCCGGAAGTGCTCGACGAGGACCTGCATGACGTCCTTGCTCCGCTCGCTGATGAAGAAGTGCCCGCCCTCGAACACCCGCAGGTCGAGCTCCGCCGTCGTGTGCTCGGCCCAGGCCTTCGCCTCGTCCAGGGTGGTCTTGGGGTCGTTGTCGCCGGTCAGCACGGTGATCGGGCTGTTCACCGTGATCCCGGGCGCGCAGCGGTAGCCCTCGACCGCCGTGTAGTCGGCCCGGAGGGCGGGCAGCGCGGCCCGCATCATCTCCTCGTCCCCGAGCAGGGCCGACGCGGTGCCGCTCAGCCGGCGGACCTCGGCCAGGATGGCGTCGTCACTGCGGAAGGTGTTCTCCTGCCGGACCGTCGACGGCGCGCGGCGCCCGGAGGCGAACAGCCGCACCGGAGCGTGCCCGTCAGCCTCCAGCCGACGGGTCAGCTCGAACCCGATGACGGCCCCCATGCTGTGGCCGAGGAAGGTGAGCGGGAGTTCCGGCTGGCGCCGGAGCACCTCGTAGAGGCGGTCGACGAGGACCGCCAGGTCGTCGATGGCCGGCTCCATCCGCCGGTCCTGCCGTCCCGGGTACTGGATGGCGAGGACGTCGACCGCGGGGCTCAGTGCCGCCGAGACCGGAAGGTAGAAGGAGGCCGAGCCGCCCGCGTGCGGGAGGCATACGAGTCGGGCGGTCGCGTTTTCGGCAGGGTGAAAACGTCGGCACCACAGTTCATCTCCGGGCGAAGGCCGAGACATGCCACTCCAGAAGGTCGTCATACCGGATTGTCAATTGAACCCGAACATAGCGAATTGCCGGAACGGCGGCAAGGAGATCGGCGGGCCCGGCCCCGCGTTATCCGCTCAACTGGCGAGCGGGCGGCAGTTGAACGGTGGCCGGGCGGCCGGCCGACTGGTATTCCTTTGGACCGAGGGAGCGTGGCTGCCTGTTGCGTTGCCCCGATGATCCCGGTTACTGTTCCAAAATACGCGGCGACATTGAGAGGTGACGTACGTGGGACACAAGTTCTCTCTGGTGCTCAGTCGGGAGATCTCCGACGAGGAATCGACGATCCTGCAGGACGCGGGTTTCGCCGGCGCGACTTTCTCGACCGATGCGCTTCCGACCAACGCGGAGGTCCCGGTCACGAGGATCGAGTTCGACGACGAGGTCGCGCCCTCCCTGGCCGAGGCCATCGAGTCGGCCCTGGAGACGGTGAAGACGGTTCCGGACCTCACGGTCCCGGGCCTCAGCGTCCCGGCGGTGCCGCAGGCGCCGGTCGAGGAGGCGGCCGCCGAGGCGGCCTAGCCTGTCGGCACGAGACGAAGAAACCGCCCAGGTGGCGGTGGGTGTGAGCGCGGCGGAGCTCCGGCCGAGGGTGAACTTTCGAGTCACCCCGACCGGAGCTTCGCCGCGTTTTCCGTGCGGCCGGCGGTCGGCCGCCGCGGCCACCCCGTGGAGCACCTCCGGCCACGCCGTGGAGCACCCCCTGCCACCCCGTCGAGCACCTCCGGCCCTCCCCGGGCAGGGGCCGGCCGCGGCCGGAGCAGGCCGGCAGGAGGGGGGAATCGGGGGGCCCTTACATCCGGTGAGGGGACCCCTATATCCCCAGGCGGAAGCTTCCGGGGCGGTGTCCGGGGCTGCTAGCGTGCGGTTCTGGTTAATCCGATCGAACGCTATTGACTTTTGGGGGTCGGTGCGACGTTCCTCCGGCTGCCGACCTGCCGGAACAGACAGCTTCCGCTTCCGCTGCAAATGACTCGACCGAGTTGTCATGGGGGTGCAGTATGGGACTTCTAGCCCACAGTGTCATGCCGCTCAGAATTGATGAGCACTGGATTGGCGAGTCGGAAATCGTCTCGGTTCCGATCATGCAGATCCTGCCCGGGGACTCACCGCGTCTGGAGGGTGAGGACAAGATTCACGTCCTGCGGCTGGCGGCGATCGAGAGTCCGCTGCCGCCGATTCTGGTCGACCGGCGGACGATGCGGGTGATCGACGGAATCCACCGGCTGATGGCGGCCTCCCTCAAGGGGCGCCACGCGATCGACGTCAGGTTCTTCGACGGCAGCAGCGAGGAGGCGTTCCTCAAGGCGGTCGAGTCGAACATCGAGCACGGCCTTCCGCTGTCGCAGGCCGATCGCAACGCGGCCGCGCTGCGGATCCTCAAGTCGCACCCCACCATGTCGGACCGCGCCGTCGCCAAGTCGACCGGACTGGGCGCCAGGGCGGTCGCCGAGCTGCGCCGCTCCTCCGACTGCGTGCCCGCCTCGAACTTCCGGGTGGGGCGCGACGGCAAGGTCCGACCGCTGAACGGCGCGACGGGGCGGCTGCGGGTGGCGGAGCTGATCAGGGAGAACCCCGAGGCCTCGCTGCGCCAGGTGGCCCGGTCGGCCGGCGTCTCGCCCGCGACGGCGCTCGACGTGCGCCGGCGGCTGGAGCGCGGGGAGGGTCCCGTGCCCTGTCAGCGGACCCCCGCCGGGACCCCGGCGGGCTCCGCCCGGGAGCAGCAGCCGGACCGCACCCCGGTCGTCGTCGGTCCGCCCTCGACCGTCACGCTGGAGAAGCTCATGCGGGACCCGTCGCTGCGTCAGAACGAGCTGGGCCGACGGCTGCTGCGGATGTTCAAGGAGAACGTGCTGGGCGCCAAGGAGATGTCGGACATCTGCGCGTCCGTGCCCTCGCACTGCATCGAGCTGATCGTCCAGCTCTCCCGTCAGAACTCCCAGATCTGGGAGGACTTCGCCCAGGAGCTGAACCGGCGGGCCCAGGTCGTCGCCGCCGAGTAGGGCGGCACCGGGCCGGACGGTGTCCGGGGGCGCCGCGGTCCGCGCGCCCCCGTGCGGGCTCAGGCGGAGCGCCTGCTGATCAGACCGAGGAACGCCTCCAGGGCGTCCTGGTCGACGCGGAGGTTCTCGGCCAGGACCTGGTGCCGCGCCAGCAGCGAGGTGACCTTCCCCAGTGCCTCGTCCGTGCCGGTCACCACGACGTGGTCGCCCTGGCGGTTGACGCCGCTGACCTCGGGCAGCCGCGCCAGCAGGCGGTGGTCGAACGGGGCGGACGGGCGGAACTGGATCCGCTGCCCGCTCCGGACGCGCTCCAGCAGCCTGGCCGGCGTGTCGGTGACGGTAAGCCGGCCCCGGTCGATCAGCGCGACCCGGTCGCACAGGCGCTCGGCCTCCTCCCAGGAACCGGTGACCAGCAGGATGGTGACGCCACTGGCGCGAACGGCCTCGATCAGCTCCCAGGTGTCTCGCCGCGACCGCGGGTCCAGCCCGGTGGTCAGCTCGTCGAAGACCGCCACCTTCGGGTTCCCGACCTGCTCCAGCGCGCTCGCCAGCACCTGGTCCGGCCGCTGGTCCGGCCGACCGGACGCCGGACCGGCCACCTCGGTCCCGTTCCCGGTGGTCTCGGTCCCGCTCCCGGCGGTGAAGCCGAGCGCGTCCATGAGCCGCTGCCAGTCGCCGGGGTCGCGGTAGAACGAGCTGAAGAGCGACAGCGCCTCCGCGATCCGCGGGTGGTCGGGTGCCCGGTCGTCCTGGAGGCGGGCGTCGATCTGCCGCGTCACCCCGGTCCGTTCCGGCCGGGGATCGCGGCCGAGCACCTCGATCCGGCCGCCGTCCCGGTCCCGGAGCCCTTCGAGGCATTCCAGGATCGTGGTCTTGCCCGCACCAGCCGGCCCGAGAATCCCGAAGATCTCACCTTCCTCGACGGAGAAGGAGACGTCATCGACCGCGACCCGGTCACCGTACGTCTTGTGCAGGTTCCGCACCTCGATCACCACGGACATCGGTTGTCCTTTCGAATGCTGGCTGCGCGTGCCGGTGTCGGCCCGGACTGGAAAACCTACGGTTCGCCCGGCCGCCCGGCCACCCCGCTATGCCCCGTACGCAGTGGGCCTACCCCCACCGGCTTTCCTGACTGTTCGATTTCAAGACGCCCCAGGGATATCCCACCGAATCGATTCCGTGCACAAGACGACCGGTGGAATGGGCAGGAGGAGGGAAAACGATCGGAAATCGCCGAATCCGGGGGAGGGGCGAGTGTGCTCCCGGCGGATCGGTCGAACGGACCGGCGAGCGGAACGACCTCGGTGCACGAACCACGGGAAGGCGCGGGACCGGACACCGGGCGCCGGCCGTGCGGTGGCGAACCCCTGACTTCGCGACGGGCACCCCTGTTCCGGGGCCCGCGAACAGGGGTCGGGGCCGCCGCTACCCCTAAGGGGTGGCCGAGTGGCTCTTGGCCGCCGCCCGTGCGCCCTACTGTCGGAGCCGAAGGTCCCGGAGCGACCACCGCAGTGGACGGCGTCGAGCGGACGCTACCGAACCGACCGCCGGAGGAGCCGTGAGCAGCATGCCGTCCCCAGCGGCCGAGCGGCCGACGGGCCTGCCCGCCGTCGCCCGGGCGCGGGGGCACGCGACGGCCCTCGGCCGGCTGGCGGTGCTGGCCGTCCTCGTCCCGCCCGCGCTCGGACTGCTCGTCACGACCCTGCTCGGCTTCGTGCTCTGGTTCTGCCTCGGGGTCTTCCCGCTGTTCCCCGCGGTCACCGGACTCACCAGGGCGGCGGCCGGCCTCGCCCGGCGGCTGGCCGGGGCGTGGTCCGGGGTGCCCGTGCCGTCGCCCTACCTGCCGCGCCCGGAGCCGGAGCGCCCGCCGCCCCTCCGGAGGACGACCGCGGGGGAGCACCAGCGGTGCGGCCGGCCCACCGGGGACACCCGCACCGTCCGCTGGCTCTGGACCGACCCGGCGACCTGGCGGGACTACCTCTGGGTGCTGCTGAACCCGCTGATCGGCGGCGCGACCGCCGCCGTCCCGCTGCTCCTGGTCGGCTGCGGCCTGGCCGGCCTCGCGCAGCCGGCCCTGCACACCGCCCTCCTCCCGCTGGACGGCGCCGACACCGCGCTCCTCGGCTTCGCCTTGGCGGCGGCCGGCCTCGGTCTGGCGGAGCGGGTGCTGCGCCTGCACGGCCGCTGGACCCGCGCCCTGCTCGGGCCCACCGAGCGGGCTGTGCCGACCTCCCTGCTCGGGCCCACCGAGCGGGCCGCGCCGACCGGCCGGGGCGAGCCGCCGGTCGGGGGCCGCCCGGACCTCGGCGAGGTCCGGGCTCCCGAACTGCGCCGGATCGAACGCGACCTGCACGACGGCGCCCAGGCCCGGCTGGTCGCGGTCGGCCTGCGCCTCGGCGCGGTCGGGGCGCTGATCGACCGCGATCCGCAGGCGGCGAAGGAGCTGGTGTCGGAGACCCAGGCGAACGTCGTCCGGGCCCTCCAGGAGCTGCGCGACCTGGTCCGGGGCATCCACCCCCCGGTCCTCGCCGAGCGGGGACTCGTCGCCGCGGTGCGCGCCCTCGCCCTGGACGTCCCGCTGAAGGTCGAGGTGCGGGCCGACGTCCCCGGCCGGGCCGAGGCGCCGGTCGAGTCGGCCGTCTACTTCGCCGTCAGCGAGGCGCTCGCCAACGCCGTGAAGCACGGGGGTGCCCGGCGCGCCAGCGTGGAGTTCTCGCACGCCGCCGGGCGGTTGCGGGCCGAGGTGGCCGACGACGGCCACGGCGGCGCGGACCCCCGGCTGGGCAGCGGGCTGCGGGGCATCCAGTGCCGGCTCGCCGCGTTCGACGGCACGCTCACCCTGAGCAGCCCGCCCGGCGGCCCGACCCGGCTGACCATGGAGCTGCCGTGCGCGCTGTCCGCGCCCGGGGCCGCCACCTCGGGCGGGGCGGGCCGCCCCTGCCGCTGACCGCCCACGGGGTTCGCGGCCGCCCCGGGCACCGATCGCGAGAAATCCCGCACCTAAGCGGGGCTTTAGCGGTCCGCGCGACCATCGGGGCGTACGACGGGCCCGGTGTGCGGGACCCGCAGGACCGGAGACGACCCGAGGGGGTGTCATGTCACATTCCGTCAGCTTCCCGGGGCGCGCGCGGGCCCGGGCCGTCGTGCGCCGCGCTCCGGGGCGTCGACGGACCCCGCCCACCGCACGATCACCCGTCACCGCGTCCCCACCCGTCACCGCGCCCTCCCGCAGGCGCGCGGCCCCGCAACGACCCACCCAGTTCTGGAGCGACGAGCATGACCGACCCGGGAAACTCCACGATCGGACCGCCGGTCGGCCGGCCCAGGCGGGTGGCCGCCCTCGGCGGGTCCTGGGACGGGGTGCGCGCCGACCTGGCCGCGTACGGCACCGCCGTGGTCCACGCCGATCTCGCCGACCTGGTGCCCGTCCCGCCGGGCGGCGGGGAACCGCGCGGGCCGCTCGACCGGGACCGGTCGCGCTACCTGGACCTCGCCCACCCCGAGGTGCGCCACCGCCACGCCGCCTCCAGGGCGCTGCTCGAACACGCCGCCGCCGCCCTCCCGGACGGTGGCCCGGACGCCCCGGAGCTGGCGTACGGCCCCACCGGCCGGCCGTACCTGCGCGGCTGCGACCGGGTGGACATCAGCCTCAGCCAGGCCGACGGCCTGCTGCTGCTGGGCATCACCACCCGGGGCCTGATCGGGGTGGACGCCGAGCCCGCCGAGCGCCCGATGCACCAGGGCGGCCTGAGCCGCCAGGTGTGCACCGCGTACGAGCTGATCACGCTGGCGGCGCAGGCCGAGGAGGAGCGCAACCCGGCCCTGGTGCGGCTGTGGACCCTCAAGGAGGCGTACCGGAAGGCGACCGGGCAGGGCATGCGGTTCGACTTCACGGAGTTCGGCTTCGGTCCGGACGGCCGGCCCGTCCCGGTGCGGCGACCCGACGGCAGCACCGGGACCGGCGAGGAGTGGGGGTTCCACACCTTCGAACTGGACAGCGGGTACCGGGTCGGCGTCGCGGTCTACGACGCCGGGCCCGACTCCCTCGAAGACATGAATATGACAACCGGGCCCGATCACGACCGCGCGTGATGCGAGCCCGTGACCGGTCAGGCGGGCGGCTTCGGCGGCGGTTCGGCGCCCGCCGGACCCTTCCCGAGCAGACCCGCCATCGCCACGTTGTACCCGGCCTGGAAGCGGCTGGTGGCCTCCAGCTCCTCGGTGATCTCCGATATGTGACGACGACAGGTGCGCACCGACATGCCCAGCCGGCGTGCCACCATCTCGTCCTTGTAGCCCCGGGCCATCAGCCGGATGATCGACTGCTTGAGGTCGTCCGTGGTCGGGGTGTCGTAGACGAACGGGGTCGCGCTGTCCCACAGGTGCTCGAACACCGCGCAGAGGAAGGCCACCAGGGTCGGCTCACGGACGATCGCCGCGCCCGTCGACTCCTCCTCGTCCGCGGTGCGCACCGGCAGGAACACCGTCTCGCGGTCGTAGATCAGCATCCGGTCGATCACTTGGTCCGCGGTGCGGATCTCGGCACCCATCGCGGTGACGTCACGGACGTACGCCTTGGTCGGGAGGTCGCTGCGGGCGGTGTGCTGGTAGATGGTGTGCATCCGCACCCCGCGCTCCAGCATGCCTTCGGCGGACTTGCGCGCGGCCGGCAGCAGCGTGGAGGGGCGGGCGCCGCCCGGCTGGACGGTGAGCACCTCCTTGCGACAGGTCTGCCCCAGGTGGTCGAGCATGTTCTGGATCGCGTCGACGTCGGTGACCACGTCGAACGCCTCGAACCGGTTGCGCAGCCGGCGGCCCTCGAAGTACAGGGGGCTGAGCGACAGCAACTTGCTGCGGACGTCGGTGACCGCCTGCCGCAGGTCGCGGATCTGATGCTCCGCCGGCCCGACCAGGTCGGCCGCGGCCACGTCCGGGCTGACCGGCACCAGGACGTTCGGGTCGCCCGGTCTCGGCTGCAGCAGGTGCATCAGCCGCAGCACCTGCTCGATGCGGCTGACCTCGGCCTCGTCCAGTTTCAGCACGGCGGCGATGGCATTCCGGTCGAAGCGGCCCGACTCGACGGCGTGTCCATAGGCGCTCGCACTCAGATCGTCTAGTTCGGCGAAGCCGGTCTGAAGCTGTGGGTGTCCGAACACTCTGAAGCCCCCGTCGGAATGCGAAGTTCCTGCCATGCAACTTTACGCCATGGTGATCCGCTCGGACCGGGCGTCGTCCGCGCGGCAGAGTAGAGCCCAGGCAAGCGGTGAAAGGCTGTGCGGCCGTCGCCCTGCCGGAGTTTCCGACCTGTTCCGACTGCTTGGGGGACAAGATGAAGGTCTCGACCATCAGGATTCGGGTGGCGGCGAAGAGCGCCCTGCTCGCGGTGGGTGTCGCAACCCTGCTCGGGCTCGGCCACAGCTCGGCCTCCGGCGTCGGTGTCACCGGCCCCGGAGACGACCGTTGGGGGATCACCCACCTCATACCGTCCCCCGTCGCGAGCGACGACTGGGGCCTGAAGAAGGAACTGCTCATCAAGGCCGCCGACGCGCGCCTGGGCTTCAAGGTCACCGCGACCGAGGACGACGACCGCTGGGGCTGATCCCCCGCGAACACCCGTCGGACCGGCCGGGGGTGCGGGGCGGTGCCCGGACGCCCCCGGCCCGGCCGGCGGCCGCCCGGCGGCACCCCGCCCGCCGGCTGACGGCCCACCGGGGCGGGCGCGGTGAGTCGTTCCCCGCCCGCCGATCACGACCCGCTCCGAGCGCCCCGAGGTGTGTACTCCCTCGCCCCGGCGCTCGCGCCGCCGCCGGTGCCCTTCCCGGCCCGCGGCCCGCGGCCCCCGCTCCGCTCTCCGGTCCCGGCCCGCCCGTCACGCACCGGGTGGCCCGGCGGCCCGCCGTCGAACTCCGCGCTGCCGCGGCCCGACCGGTCGTCGCCGCCGACGTGGGCCGGCCCGCCGGCGCGCGGCCCGGACCTGACGGCCACTCGCCCCGGACGCGGCGCCCGGCAGCCTCCCGCCCGCCGGTGCGCCGGCGCCCGGGTGCCACCCCTTCCCCGACACCCGCCGGAACCACCGCGTCCGGTCGCGGCAAGTCGGTCCGCGCGCAGACCGCTCCGCGCGCAGGCCGGTCGGCTCGTAGGCCGATCGGCGGGCAGGCCGGTCCGCACACAAGTCGGTCCGCACACAAGTCGGTCCGCGCGCAGGCCGGTCGGGCCCCCGCCGTACCCGACCCGACCCCTCGTCACCCCGCCCCGGACAGCCGCCGTCGAGGCGGGGGGAAGTTGTTGCCGTGCAGCTTTCGGACGGCCCTCGGCGGCCCGTCCGGGCGGTCCCGCCTGCCTAGACTCGAACCGCCGGCGGATCACTTTCCGGGTGGCAAGTCTCAACCGCGCCCACGACTCTCCGGCGATCGCCGTGAGGCGGGCGCGCCGACCGTGACGCGGACGAAGCCGGGGGCCGAAAGTGCTGATGGACCGTGAACGAGAACTGGCCGTACTGGACTCCGCCCTCGCGGACAGCCTGCAGGGGACCCCCAGGATCGTCCTGATCGAGGGCGCGGTCGGCTGCGGGAAGAGCGAACTCGTCGAGACGGTCGCCGAACGCGCGGCCGCCTCCGGCGCGGTGGTGCTGCGCGCCATCGGCACCGCCGTCGAGCACGACCTCCCGCTCGGTGTGCTGGGCCAGTTGCTCGCCGCCGCCCCCGCCGGATCCCTGCCGGACCCGGCGGGGGCGCCGGACCCGTCCCGGATCGACGTGATGCAGTCCCTGTGCGCCGCCGTGCACCGGCTGGCCGAGACCACGCCGGCCGTGATCTGCATCGACGACCTGCACCACATCGACGACCTGTCCTGCCAGTACCTGCTCCACCTGGTCCGCCGCACCCGCGCCGCCCGCGTCCTGCTGGTCTGCACCGAGTCGGTCCACGAGCGCGGCGACGACCCCGTCTACGGCACCGAGTTGCTGCGCCAGCGCAGCTTCGTCCGGATCCGGGCCGAGCGGCTGCGCCCCGAGGCCGTCGACCGGCTGGTCCGCACGGAACTCGCCGCCTCCCCGGCCGACGGCAGAACCCCGCCGCCCGCCGACGCCGCCGGCGGCAACCCGCTGCTGCTGCGCGCCCTGATCGAGGAGCACCGGGCCGGCGGCCGCGCCCCCGAACTCGGCGGCGCCTTCACCCAGGCCGTCCTCGCCTGCCTGACCCGCTGCGGACCGGTCGCGCGCCGCCTCGCCGAGGTGGTCGCGGTCCTCGGCGAGCTCGGCTCGCGCGAACTGGCCGTCCGCCTGCTCGGCGGCACCGACGGCGCCGTCGTCCGGGGCAGCGCCACGCTCGGCGCCGCCGGCATCCTGGACGGCTACCGCTTCCGCCACCCCGTCGCCCGGCAGGCGGTGCTCGACCGGATGGACCCGGACGACCGGGCCGCCCTGCACCGCCGCGCCGCCGAACTCGCCTACCAGGACGGCGCCCCGACCACCGCCGTGGCCGCCCAGCTCCTCGCCGTCGGCCCCACCGAGCTGCCGTGGGCGGTGGCGGTGCTCTCCACCGCCGCCGAGCAACTGCTCGCCGACGGCGCGACCGACCGGGCCGCCGCCTGCCTCGAACTCGCCCACCGCGGCCGGGCCGACGACGAACAGCGCGCCCAGTTCCGCACCATGCTCGCCGCCATCACCTGGCGGACCAACCCCAGTGCCGCCGAGCGCAGCCTCGCCGGACCGCTGGAGACCCTCAGGGCCGGCCGGCTCGGCCCGGCCCGGCTCGGACCGCTCGCCCGGCTGCTCACCGAACAGGGCCGGATCGACGAGGCCGGCCAGGCCCTGGAACGGCTGGCCGCCGCCCGCGAGGCCGAGCGCGCCGGACAGCCCGCCCGGCTCGGCCGCGGCGCCGACCCGCTGGACGGCCTCTCGGCGTTCCCCCGGTGGGCCGGCCCGGCCCCGTCGGCCGCGGGCGCCCGGCCCGGCGAACCGCTGCCCGCCCGCACCCAGGGGCCCGCGACCCTGTGGGCGGTCCCCGAGTACACCGCGGACGGGGCGGCCGGGGCCGCGGCCGAGACCTTCCTGCGCGGCGCCACGCTCGGCGACGGCACCGCCGCCCCGATCGTGCAGGCCGTCCGGGCACTGCTCGCCACCGACGGCCCGGCCCGCGCCCTGCCCTGGTGCCAGGTGTTCCTGGAGGAGGCCGTCCGGCGCGGCGCACCCGGCTGGCAGACCACCTTCACCGCCCTGCACGCCGAGGCCCTGCTCCGGCAGGGCGACCTGGCGGGCGCCCAGCGGCGGGCCGAGGCCGCCCTGGCCTTGCTGCCCGAACGCGGCGGCAGCGTCTACGCCGGGGGCGTGGCGGCCACCCTGATCCGGGCCGCCACCGCCGCCGGCCGCCACGACACCGCCGCCCGCGAACTCGGCCGCCCGCTGCCCGAAGGCCTGACCGGCAGCATCCACGGCCTCGCCCACCTGCGGGCCCGCGGCGAGTACCACCTCGCCACCCACCGCTTCCACGCCGCACTCGGCGACTTCCTCGACATCGGCCGCAGCCTGAAGCGCTGGGGCCTGGACCGGCCGCTGCTGATGCCCTGGCGCAGCGGCGCGGCCGAGGCACTGATCCGGCTCGGCGAAGTCCCGCAGGCCGCCCGGCTCATCGCCGAGCAGCTCGCCCACCGGGACGCCGCCCACCCGTGGATCTGCGGCCTCACCCTGCGCGTACGGGCGGGCCTGTGCGAGCCCCGCGAGCGGCACGCGCTGCTCGCCCGCGCGGTGGACGAGCTGCACGAGGCCGAGGACCGCTACGAACTCGCCCGCACGCTCGCCGACTTCGCGCGGGTGCTGAAGGAACTCGGCGACACCAACCGGGCCGGCATGGTCGGCCGCCGCGCCTGGCAACTCGCCAAGGAGTGCGGCGCCCAAGCCCTGTGCGAGCAGATCGCCCCCGGCCCTGGCGGACCCGGCGGGCCGTCCGAGGACACCCGGTGCGGGGGCGTCGACTTCGCCGAACTCCACGCCAGGCTCAGCGACTCGGAGAAGCGGGTGGCGATGCTCGCGGTGCACGGCCACACCAACCGCGAGATCGCGATGAAGCTCTACATCACCGTCAGCACGGTCGAGCAGCACCTCACCCGGGTCTACCGCAAGCTCAACATCACCTGCCGGCGGGAACTGCCCGCGGAACTCCACCTGCTCGGCTCGGGCGGCCGGGTGTGACGGCCCGGCGGACCGGGTGACGGGAGTCCGGCACCGCGGTGAACAGCCAGGACCGGCGGCGGGAGACCCCCGGGCCCGCGGCGTCGGCCGGACCGGCCGACCGCCGGACCGGCCCGGTGCGACGCCGCGCCTACCCACGGAGACACCATGACGACGCACACCGGTCCGCCGGACGCGGCCCTGCCCGAGGTGCTGCGCACCGGCATGCTGGCCCGGGTCGAGAAGCGGCTGCGGGGTCAGCTCCATGCCGAGCACGCTCGCTGCCGGGCCGTCGACCCGCCGGCCGCGGGCATGGTGGAGGCGCTGGCCGACCTGGTCGCCGCCGGTGGCGAACGGATCCGGCCGACCGTGCTGCTCACCGGCTACCTCGCGGCGGGCGGCGATCCGGCGGGCGGCCCCGCCGTCGACGCGGCGGCGGCCCTCGAACTCCTCGACACCTGCTACCTGATCCGCCGCGACGCCCGGGAGAACGCCCCGCTCCGGCAGGGCGCGCCGACCCTGCACGTCCGGCACGCGGCCGAGCACGAGCGCAACGGCTGGTGCGGTGACGCCCAGGGGTTCGGCGTCGGCATGGCCTCCCTGATCGGGGACCTCGCGACGGCCCTCGCCGACCGGCTCGCCGCAGGCCTGCCGGACGCCGCCCGGCAGGTCTGGCACGACCTGCGGATCGGCCGGCTGGGCGGCAGTTACGTCGACTCCGAGCTGTCCAGCAGCTACCTCGCCGACCCGTGGCCGGCCGGCTGCCTCGCGGGCTGCGCCCGAGGCTGCGGCACCGGCTGGTACGCGCTCCAGCACCCGCTGCTGATGGGTGCCGCGCTGGCGGGCCGCGGCGACCTGGCGGTGGTGTACCAGGACTACGCCCGCCTGCTGCACGCCGCCTGGCGGGTGCGCGGCTTCCTCAGCGGCAGCGGGGACCGCGACTGGTACGGCGACCTGCTGCGGGAGATGCTGCTGGGCGGCGAGGACCCGGACCGCGCCGAGCGCACCATCGGCCACCTCCTCGACCGCACCCGGCGGGTCGTCGCCGCAGCCCCGCTGACCATCGCCTGGCGCACCGAACTCGCCACCCTGGCCACCCGCCTGGCCGGACCCTGACCGGCCCGGCCGGCGTGTGATCTCGCCCGCCCGCCGCCGGGGCACTCGGCCCGGTCCCGACGGTCGGCGCTCCGATGCCCCTCGTACCTCGGACCGGCCGGCCCACCCCGCCGGGCCCGGCCGCCCTTCGGCTACCCCTTCGGCTACCCCGCCGGCTCGGCCCGGCGGCCGGGGGCGGGCAGGCGCCAGACGCCGGGGCGGACCTCCAGGTGGTCGCCCGGGCCGGGCCGGGCGGTGCGCAGGGCGCGGTGGG
Source organism: Kitasatospora sp. NPDC005748 (assembly GCF_040630735.1). NCBI lineage: Bacteria > Bacillati > Actinomycetota > Actinomycetes > Kitasatosporales > Streptomycetaceae > Kitasatospora > Kitasatospora sp. NPDC005748. The sequence continues at coordinate 15,242 of NZ_JBEXYD010000068.1, read as the reverse complement.
CGAAGGACTCCAGCCGGCGGTCGTGGAGGGTGCGGGCGAGGTCCAGGCAGTCGGTGAACCGGGCGTGTGCCCGGGCGTGGTCACCGGCCGCGAGCGCGTGGAGTCCGAGGGCGCGCAGCACGTCGAACCGGGCCCGCGGGTCGGCCGGTCCGGAGTCGTCGGCGAGCGCGGTGGCGTGGGCGGAGGCGAGCAGGGCGTCGGCGTCGGCGCCGTCCCCGGCGTCCATCCGCAGTTCGGCCAGGCCGACCAGGGCCCGGCTCAGCTCGGCCCGGTGACCGGTCTCCTCGGCGACCCGGCGAGCCAGCCCGTAGTACTCCCCGGCCTCCTCCGGGCGCCGTTGCTGCCAGGCGAGATCGCCGAGCGAGCGGAGCGTCCGGGCCTCGGCCCCGCGGTCGCCGCCGCGCCGGGCCGCGTCCAGGGCGAGCGCGTGCGTCTCGGCCCAGGCGTCCCAGGCGGCGTGCGTCTCCAGGTGGCCGTCCAGCGCCGCCACCAGCCGGACGACGGCGGCCGGCCGCCCCGCCCGGTGGGCCTGCCGGACGGCGCGGACGAGCGCCTCCCGCTCACGGGTGAACCAGCCGGCGGGCTCGTGCGGCTCCTCCCCGGTGGGCCGGGCGTGCGTCAGCGCGGCGGTGACCCGCTCGGCCGCGCGGGCGTGCTCCGCACAGAGCCGCTCGATCGCGTCCCCGATGTCCTGGGGGTCCTCCTCCTCCGTGAGCCGTTCGACGGCCAGGACCCGCAGCAGCTCGGGGAGGTGGTGGCCGGTCCGGTCGGTGGCCAGCAGCCGGTCGTCGAGCAGCCCGTCCAGCAGGCGAGCGGTCTCGGCGGGGGAGCGGCCCAGCACCGCAGCGGCCGTCGCGCGGTCGAACCGGCCGGCCGGTAGCAGCCCGAGCAGCCGGAAGGCTTGCCGCAGCTCCGGCCGGGCGTCCCGGTAGGCCCGCAACAGCGGCTCCCGGACGTCGAGTTCGCCGATCCGCAGCTCGCCGAGCCGGTACCGTTCGTCCCGCAGCCGGTCCACCAGGCAGGCGACCTTCCAGTGCGGGCGCGCCGTCAGCTGGGCGGCGGCGACCCGGACGGCCAGCGGCAGCCGCCCGCACAGCTCCAGCAGTTCGCGGACGGCGGCGGGCTCGGCCGCCTCCCGCTCCGGGCCGGCGGCCGCCGCGAACAGCAGCCGCGCCTCCTCGGGATCGAGGGTGTCCAGCAGCACCGGCCGGATGCCGCCGAGCCCGGCGGGCAGCCGGCGGGCGGTGACGATCGCGCTGCTCCCGCCGGTGGTCGGCAGCAGCGGGCGCAGCTGCGCCTCGGAGTCGGCGTTGTCGAGGACCAGGAGGAGTTGACGACCGGCCAGCTGGGCCTGCCAGGCGGCGCGGAGCTCGCCCGCCCCGGCGCCCTTCGCCGGCCGTACCCCGCGCCGTCGCAGCAGGGTGGACATCGCCTCGGTGGCGCGCAACGGCCGCCCTCGTTCGGGGTGGAGGTCCAGGAAGAGCCGGCCGTCGGGGAAGGACGGGTCACTGCGGCGGGCGGCCTCCAGGGCGAACGCGGTCTTGCCGACCCCCGGCTGCCCGGCGACCGCGACGAACGATCCGGCCGGGGCGTCCCGCAGCAGCTCCTCGACCTGGGCGAGGGCCGTGCCGCGGCCCGCGAAGACCGGGTCGGCGGGCGGCATCGCCCTCTCGTGCCCGGGCCGGACGGCCACGGCGGCGGCCCGGCCGCCGCCCGCCGCCGTGCGTAGCAGCCCGGGATCGCCCGCCAGGATCCGCCGGTGCAGGCGTTGCAGCGGCGGCGCGGGTTCGATCGCCAGCTCCGCGACCAGCGTCCGGCGCAGCTCGGCGAAGGCCTCCAGCGCCTCGGCCTGCCGCCCGGCCCGGTACAGGGCCAGGATCAGGTGGCCGTGCAGTTCCTCCCGCAACGGGTGTTCGGCGGCCAGCGACCGTAGTTCGGCGATCAGTTCGTGGTGCCGGCCGAGTTCGAGGTCGGCCCGGATCCGCTGGTCCAGGGCGGCGACGCCGGCCTCGGCGAGCCGGGCGGCGGCCCCTTCGAGCAGCGGCCCGTGCGGGGTGTCGGAGAGCAGCGGGCCGCGCCGGAGCGCGAGGGCCCGGCGCTGGAGGTCGGCGGCGGCGCGGTGGCGGCCGGCGGCGAGCGCCTCCCGGCCGCGCCGGTGCAGCCGCTCGAACTCGGACAGGTCGAGCCGGTCCGGCGGGACGCAGAGCCGGTAGCCCGGGGACTGGGTGCGCAGCAGCTCCCGGCCCCGGTCGGGGTCGGCGGCGTGCAGCAGCTTGCGCAGCTGTGAGACGTAGACGTGCACGGTGGCGGTGGCCGTGCGGGGCGGCTCGTCCCGCCACAGCTCGGCGACCAGGCTGTCGACCGAGACCACCCGGTCGGCGTGGACCAGCAGGGTGCCGAGGACGACCCGCAGCTTGGCCGCCCGCGGTGTGTGCGGGCCCGTGCCGCCCTCGATCTCCATCGGTCCCAGGATCCGGAACCTCACCGGGCCCACCCCTCGTACTCGCTGTGCTCTCGTGCGCCGGGTCCCCGGCGGTGACGACGGTGACGGTGGCCCGTCGGCCGGCGGCGGGTCAGAAGTCCTGCACCACGGTGGTGCGTGCCTCGGCGACGGTCCGCCGGTGCTGGGTCAGCGTCAGGGTGACCGGGACGGCCGGCCGCCCCGCCGTGTCCCGCCCGACCGGCCCGGCGACGGCCGCGCAGTGCACCGGCGGGTCCACCTCGGCGAGGCCGCGGACGCGCACGTCGCAGGAGGCCGGCAGGGTCCGCCCGGGGACCAGCCCGCCGGCGCGCCCGGCGACCAGCACCGAGGCCTGCCGCACCGCCTCCAGCAGTGACGGAGCGGGGAGCCGGCCGTCGGCCGGGTGGTCCCGGCGGAGGAGGACCCAGGTGTCGAGCCGGCCGCGGGAGTCCCAGGCGGGCTCGCTCAGCACCACGTCCGCCGCCGAGGCGAGGCCGACCGAACCGGGGTCGGCCGGGGCGCCCGTCGGCCCGGGGGCGGCGCGCACCGCCCACCGACCGGCCCGCTCGCGGGGCGGCCCGGGCGGGTCGAACGCCAGGCTCGCGGTGCCCGTCGCGCACGGTACGTCGTCGAGCGACACCTCCAGGCGGAGGTCGAGGCCGCGCGGTACCCCGTCGACCGGCGCGGTCGGGGTGGCCCGCAGCTCGGCGGTCAGCCGGGCCGGACCGCGCCCGGCCCGCCAGGCGGCCACCTCGGTCACGTCGAGTCCGAACCGGCGGAACCATCCGGCCCGGTCCGGGGGCCCGCCGAAGTACTGCCGTCCGACGAACTCGGCGGTCTCCCGGACCGCCTCGGCGACCAGCAGCGGATCGTGGAAGTGGCCCGGCCCGTCGTCGGCCGCCGGGACCTCCCCGATCAGCCGGAACCGCTCCTCACCGCGGCTCGGCGCCTCCAGCAGGCAGTGGTCCCAGGACGGCGGACAGTGGACCAGGTGCCGGGCGGCCCCCGGCCCGGGCGCCCCGCGGTCCCGCACGGTGCTCCCGACGGCCATGGCCGCGCCTCCCCGGGTCGTCCGACGGCCGCCCCCTCGACAGCCCTCCCCCCAGCATGGCCCCACCGGGCGGTACGCGGGCACCCCGCCCCCGTGGCAGCAAGTTGCGCGACCGCTACTCCCACCCGGTCCGTGCGGGGCCCGTGCCGGGGCCGGTGGACCGGGAACCGGGCGGGCGCGCGGGTCGGGCGCCGGGCGCGGGTAGGCGCCGTACGGGGTGGAGGGAGGGCGGGACGGGCGGCTCGGACGCGCTGTCGGGCTACCACCGCAAGCGCGACTTCGACAGGACCGCCGAAGCCGAGGGCGGCGGCCGCGCCGCACCGGGCGCGCGGCCCGGGTTCGTGGTGCAGATCCACGACGCCCGCACCCTGCACTTCGAATTCCGCCTGGAGGTCGACGGCGTGCTCAAGTCCTGGGCGGTCCCCTAGGGGCCGTCCGGTGACCCGCACGACAAGCGGCTGGCGATGCCGACCGAGGACCACCCGATGGGGTACCGCGACTTCGAGGGGGTCATCGCCGAGGCCGAGTACGGCGGCGGCACGGTGATCATCTGGGACGAGGGCGGACACGAGAACCGCGGTACGGACCGGCGCGGCCACGAGCTCCCGTTCGCGGAGGCGCTTGACGCCGGTCACGCGTCGTTCCGGCTGGCCGGCCGCAGGCTTCGCGGGGACCGGGCACTCACCCGGTTCCGCGAGGACGGCGCCGGCGAGCGCGCGGCCTGGCTGCTGGTGCGGCACGGCCACGGTGGTGGCCGGCCCGCCCCCGGCCCCCGGCGGGCCCGCTCGGTGCGCAGCGGACGGACGCTGCGGCAGGTCACCGAAGAGGCGGGCGGGGCCTGACCACGACCGGCCCCCAGGAGCGCTTCGGCGCAGGGGCTCCCCGGCGGCGGCCGCCGCCGGGGAGCGCTCGCCGGTCCCGGTCCCGCATGACGAGACCTGTCAGAAGACGGGTTCCGGTGCCGGGCCCGGGCCCGGGAGGGGGCCGGGGCGGGGGTGCGGATCCGGTCCCGGGGCGGGTGTCGGCTGCGGGTCCGGACCCGGCCGGGGCGGTGCGGGCGGTACCGGGTCCGGCCCGCCCGGGCCGGGGACCGGACCGGGCAGGGGACCGGGCTGCGGGCCGGGGCCGGGGCCCGGGGCCGGTGTGGGACTGGGCGGTACGGGGTCGTTCGGGGATGTCCCCATAGGGCTGCTCCTGGGCTCGATTCGATCGTTCGGCATCGTCTTCTCGGCACCGCCTACCCGGGCTGCGCCCGGGGACACGGGGCCGAACGGGGTTCGGCGGGCCCGGGCGTCAGCCGGCCCCCGGCAGCCGTACCTCCAGGTGGCCCGAGAGCACCCTGGTCTCCAGGACCGGCTGGGGCGCGGTGGCCGGGCCGCGCACCACCTCGCCGTCCCGCAACCGGAACTCGCTGCCGTGCCAGGGGCAGCGCAGGCAGCCGTCCACCACCGTCCCGGCGGACAGCGGCCCGGACAGGTGCGCGCAGCGCTCGGCGAGCACGTGGTAGCGCTCGCCCTCGTGGACCACGACCACCGTCAGTTCGCCCGCCGTCCGGCGGACCGGCTCGCCGTCGGGGAAGTCGTCGACCGGACCGAGGCCGACCCAGTCGGGCGGCGCCAGCCGGGGCACCGCGGCGGACCGGTCGGGCCCGGCGGCCAGCCGGTAGGAGAGGTGCCCGCCGAGCGCCCCACCGAGCGAGACGGCGGTCAGCCCGGCCAGGCCGAGCAGCCGGCCGCGGGCGCGGTGCCCCCGGCAGCGGGCCAGCAGCGATCCGGCGTACAGCAGCACACCGGTGGTGTTGGACAGCGCGTGCACCAGGCCGGTGCGCCGGCGCGGCGGGTCGAGTCGCGCCCAGTCCACCCAGCCGGCGAGCGCGGCCGGCCCGGCGGTCAGCAGCCCGGCCGCCACCAGGGTGCCGGCCGCCCGGCGGCCGCCCGGAGTGAAGTCCAGCAGACCCGCGGACATCCAGCAGCCGATCGGGAGCTGGACCAGCACGGGGTGGAGCGGGTGGCCGAGCCACACCCCGTGCAGGGCGTCGCGGGACGGCCCGAGCGGGACGGACTCCACGGCGTCGGCGAGCGAGGAGGCCGGGGCGTCGAGGAACTCCCAGTGCGCCGGGGCGTCCAGCGCCCGGCGCAGTCGACGGGACCACGGGTGCAGGTGCAGAGCTGAGGCATCCATACCGGGCGGCTTGCCGGGCACCGCTCCGCCAAACCCGAATCCGGCCGCCGGTGAGACGACACGCGGTCGGGTCCACACCGCCGGGTGTACCGCCACCGGCGGCGTTTGGGCGGGCCGCTACGGGGGACCCGCCCGGGTACCGGAGGAGTTCCGGAAGGCCCGGAGGTCCGGACGGCGGTCCCGACCGGATCGCCGGCCCGTCGGCGTCGGCCGTGGTGTCGGGTGATCGTGCCCGCCCCCGACCGGGTGCCGCGGGTACGGGTACGGGCCGGTCAGCCGGGGGTGGGGAGCAGGAGCCCGCCATGCGAAGCCTCGAACGCCGTTACGCGGTGACACTGCCCGGCCCGGTCGGCGGCCACGCCCCGCCCACCACCGTCGTCGTCCACGCGACCGACGCGACGGGCCCCGACGGCGAACCGGTCTGGGAGAGCGCGGACGGGAGCCTGCGGGTGGAGATCACCGGCGGCGTGGCCACCGTCCTCACGGCGCCGGCCGGCAGCGGCCGGCACCCCTGCCTCCAGGCGTACGCGCTGCCGTGATCGACGGTGCGGCGACGAACGGCGCCGTGACCGACGGCGCCGGGAACCCGGCACCGTCGGTCGACGCGGGCCTCCGGCCGGTGCCGGGGCCGCCCTCAGGGTGCGGCGCTGTCGGCGGCCGGAGGCCCCGGCCGGTCCTCACCGCGCCCCGCCGCCGGTGCGTCGGCGGACGACGGGGCGGCGCCCGGTGGGCCTGTGCCGTCCGTCGGGCGCCGTCGCAGGCCACCCGTACCAGCCGCACCACTCGCACCCTCCCGCTCCCGCCCGTGCTGCTCCCGCCCGTCCCGCTCCCGCCCGTCCCGCTCCCGGCCGGACCGGTTCTGCACCGCCAGGGCCCAGGACCGTCGTCTGATGCTCACCACTGCCTCCCGGTGGTCCGGAGCGGGCGCCACCCGCCCGCCGATGCCGCGCGGCTACCCGAACCGGACGCCACCAATCCGGCATGCCGGGCGCGAAGCCGGGTACCCGCCGGCTCCCGGGGCGCGGAGGGGTGCGGGCGGCCGCGTCCCCGCCCACCGGCCGCGCCCGCCCACCGAACGGCCGAGCCCCGAGGAACGTCTCCGCCCACCCAATCCCGACCTTCAGGAGGAACGATGACCAGCGACACCAAGGTCCTCGCGATCGTGACGAACTACGGGGTCGAACAGGACGAGCTCCTCGTCCCCGCCCAGCACCTGCGCGACGACGGCGTGCGGGTCGACATCGCCGCCCCCACCGCGGACGACATCCGCACGCTCGTCGGGGACGAGGAGCCGGGGGAGCGGGTGCGCCCGACCCACACCCTCGACGAGGTCGACCCCGCCGACTACGACCTGCTGCTCATCCCCGGCGGGACCATCAACGCGGACACCCTCCGACTCCACCGGAAGGCGGTCGACGCGGTGCTCGCCTTCACCACCTCCGGCCGCCCGGTCGCCGCCATCTGCCACGGGCCCTGGCTGCTCGCCGAGGCCGGGGTGGCGTTCGGCAAGCGGCTCACCTCGTACCCGTCGCTGCGCACCGACCTCGCCAACGCCGGCGCGACCTGGCTCGACGAACCGCTGGTCACGGACGATGCCAACGGCTGGCGACTGGTGACCTCCCGCAATCCCGGTGACCTCGACCACTTCCTGCGGGGCATCGACGTCGCCCTGCGGGTGACGGCCGGGGCCGCCGGTCCGTCCTGACCGCGGCCCGTCCCGACGGGGCGCGTCGAGGCGGCCCGCCCCACGAGGGGCGGGCCGCCTCGACGCCTGGCGGCGCCGGTCCGGATCAGTCCGGGTGGGGCTCGTGCGGGAGGTCGTCCCAGCCGGGGGCGTCCTGGTCGTCGAGCTGCTCGCGCAGCCGGGCCAGGGTGGTGGTGAGCAGCCGGGAGACGTGCATCTGGGAGACGCCGATGCGTTCGGCGATCTGGGACTGGGTGCAGCCGTCCCAGAACCGGAGCTTCAGGACGGTCTGTTCACGGGCGGGCAGCTGGGCCAGCAGCGGCCGGACGGCGGTGCGGAAGTCGGCGAGTTCGATGCCGGGGTCGCAGCTGCCGATGCGGTCCAGGATGGCGCTGCCGGTGTCGTCGGTGTCCTGGTCGCGCGGGGCGTCGAGGGAGTCCGGCCGGTACACGCGGCCGGCGACGAGCCCCTCGGTGGCCTGGTCCACGGTGAGGTGGAGGTCCTCGGCGATCTCCTCGGGCTGGGGGAGGCGGCCGAGCCGCTGTTCGAGGCGGTCGGAGCCGCGGGCGACGGTGAGGTAGAGCTCCTGCATGCTGCGCGGTACGCGCACGGGCCAGGAGGTGTCGCGGAAGAAGCGCTTGATCTCGCCCGCGATGGTGGGGATCGCGTAGGTGACGAACTCGACGCCGCGGCCGGGATCGTAGCCGTCGACGGCCTTGATCAGGCCGATGGTGCCGACCTGCAGGATGTCGTCCATGTCCTCGGCGCGGTGCCGGAAGCGGGCGGCGATGAAGCGCACCAGCGGCATGTTCAGCTCGATGACGGTGCCGCGCACGTAGCTGTAGGCGTGCGACTCCCGGGGCAGCGCGATCAGACGGTCGAAGAGCGCGTCACTCAGTTCGCGGGCCTCGGTCTTGCCCATCGAGCGCAACTCGGCCTCGGTCGGCCGGGGTGGCAGGTCGGCCGGCAGGCCGGGGGGCACGGGGGCTCGGGGAACGTTCTCCAGGGTGGTGGACACGTGTATCTCCAGGGCATCGGGGGAACGCCCGGCGGCGGCGCGTGACGTGCGCCGACCCCGGGTCTCTTTCCCTCCGGAACCGGTGGCCGGATTCGGCCGGAGGTCCCGGTGGCACCCGGCAGGGTGCGCAGCGGCGTAGGCCGGGCGAACGCCGCACGGGTGTTCTACCCGACATGCGACACCTGATTCACGTTTTGCGCGATTTATATCGTTCTATCCGATTCACCCCTTTGGGGGCCCGGTGGCCCGCACGGCCGAGACCGTCCGCCCCCGGCCGCCTACGGGCCCGAGATCGGCCGCCCGCGGGCCCGCCTCCGGCCGCCTACCGGCCCGAGACCCGCCGTCTAGGGGGCCGAGACTCGCCGCCCCCGATCGGAGGCGGCCCGGAGAAGTACGGTCGCGAGCGCCCCGTCCAGCGCGGCGGAGAGCTCGGCGTCGTCCCGGTCGGTGCCCGCCCAGGCGACGTGCCCGTCGGGGCGGACCAGCGCCGCGCGTACGCCGGCCCACGCGGCCGGGGGCCCGTCGAGGACGGCGGAGCGGACGGCGAGCCCGGGCCGGGCGCGGTCGCCGAGGGCGCCGTCGGGCGTCAGGTCGAGCAGCAGGTACGCGGTCGGGTCCAGCAGGGCGAACAGGCCCGCCTCCGAACCGGCGAGCGCGAGGTCGGGTGCGCGGGTGCCGGTGAGCGGGTGGGCCGCCGGGTCCTGGGCGGGGTAGGCGACGGCGAGCCCGGTGAGCCGTTCGGCCAGCGCGCGGCCGAAGGCGGGCTGGGTGGCGATCAGCTCGCTCAGCAGGGCGCGCAGGTCGAGGCCCTCGGGTGTGAAGGTGGTCATCAGGGCGGTCTGGGCGCGGCTGTGTTCCAGCAGCTGTACGCCGACCGGGTGACGTTCGGCGTGGTAGGTGTCGAGCAGGCCCTCCGGTGCCCAGCCGTTCAGCGTCGCGTTCAGCTTCCAGCCGAGGTTGTGCGCGTCCTGGATGCCCACGTTCATGCCGACGCCGCCCGCCGGGTAGTGCTGGTGGGCGGCGTCGCCCGCGAGCAGGACGCGCCCGCGCCGGTACTCGGCGGCCAGCCGGCCGGCGTTGCCGAACCGGGAGAGCCACGAGGGGTCCCGCATGCCGAAGTCGTCCCCGGTCACGGCGACGGTCTTCGCCCGGAACTCGTCCATCGTGAGGTCGCCGGGCCACTCCGTGGTGAGGCTGTCCGGGTCGATGCCGAGCACGCGGAACCGCCCGCCGGGCAGCGGCGCGACCATCACCGCGCCCTGGAGGGTGTGGATGCCGAAGCCCGGTCGCGGCGGGCGGTCGAGCGTGACGTCGCCGAGCCGGCCGAGCACGGTGGAGGGCGTGCCGGGGAAGTCGATCCCGGCGGCCTGCCGGACGGTGCTGCGGGTCCCGTCGCAGCCGACCAGGTAGGTGGCCTCCGCCTCGTACGGACCCCGCGGCCCCTCCACGTGGACGGTCACCGACCGGTCGTGAGCGGTGAATCCGGTGACGCGGTGCCCGCGGACGATCCGCGCGCCCAGGCGCAGTGCGTGCTCCTGGAGCAGTTCTTCGGTGCGGGCCTGGGGCAGGGCGAGGGTGAACGGGAACGGGGTGTCCAGGCCCCGGAAGTCGAGCCGGGTGTCGAGCATCGCGAAGTGCCCGTTCGGGATCCGCAGGCCTTCGGCGAGGAAGGCCGTGTGCACTCCTCGGGAGGCCAGCACCTCGATGGTGCGGGGGTGGACGGTGAGCGCCTTGGACCGCTCGTCGATCGCCGTGCGCTCCTCGACGACGGTGACGGCGGTCCCGCCCAGCCGCAGTTCGGCGGCGAGCCAGAGCCCGACGGGGCCGCCTCCGGCGATGACGACGTGCTGCTCGGTCATGGGGTCCACCTCTCTTGGTCACTGACCAAATCAATTGGTCGCAGTAAACTAGGTCAATGACCAATGCGCAAGCGGCCGGACGCCTCGACCCCGGCACCGTCATCCGGGCCGCCCTGAAGCTGCTGGACGAGACCGGCCTGGACGCCCTGTCCACCCGCGCGGTCGCCGAACGGCTCGGCGTGCGGATGAACACCGTGCTGTGGCACGTGAAGACCAAGACCCGGATGCTGGAGCTGATGGCGGACGCCGTGATCGGGGAGATCTCCCTCGGCGACCTGCCCGCCGCGCCGGACGCCCGCGCCCGGGAGCTGGTCCGCCGCTACCGCCGCGCACTGCTGGCCCACCGCGACGGCGCCGCGCTCGTCGTCGGCACCTATGCCGCCGAGCCGCACACCCTGGGCCTCGCCGACGCCCTGGTCGGCGCGCTCCTGGACGGCGGACGGGACGAACGCGGGGCGGCCTGGACGACCTGGTCGGTCATCTACTTCACCCTCGGCCTCACCCAGGAGGAGCAGGCCGCCGCGCGCCGCCCGCTGGGCGACCGGCTGGCCGACGCGCTCTCGGAGACGGCCCACCCCGCCCTCCGGCGCGTCCTCGGCCACCTCGCCGCCGACTCCTTCGACGAGCGCTTCGAGTACGGCCTCACCGCGATCCTCGGCGGGGCTCCGGGCCGGCGGTGACGGTCGCGCCGACGGGTCGGCCCAGGCCGGCGACGGCGCCCGGGCGCCCGGTGGTGAGGGCCCCGTAGGGTCCGGCGGTGACGGCCCCGGCGTCCGGTGGTGACGGCCCCGCAGCGTCCGGTGGCGGCGCGTCGTACGAGGCCGGATCGTGCGGCGTGCCGTCGGGGTCCGGAGCCCCGCCGATTGATGTTCGCCCGCCCGCCGATTCTTTGTTACCCGCGGGTATTGGCTCGCCCCGTCGGCTGGTGTACGTTCTCGCCCGGGCGGAATGACTGCCCCGGGTTCAGGGACCTTCCGGTGGACCGCGCCTGACGCCCCCTCACGGGACGCCGGGCCCGGCCGCGCGGGGCGACCCGGCTGCACTGACCCGGTCGGCGGCGACTTCGGCCCCCTCCCGTCCGGCTCCCGCCGGACGGAAGGCGCTCGGCCCCCCGGTGGCGACTCCTGCCGACAGCCGGCCGTTCGGCATGCCCTCGACCCTCCGTCGACCGGCGCCCGCGGCGGCCCCGTCGAGCGACCTCGTCCGAGGGAGGCCCGCTCCGCCCGGCCACCACGTCGTCGCGACTCGCGCCACCGACCGACCCCCACCGCCGCGCCGACCGACGACCCCCCCAGACGAAAGGCCACCTCCCCGATATGAGCATCAAGGCACGGCTCGTTGCCGCAGCGGCCCTCACGGCCGCGATCACCGCCGGTCTCGCCACCCCGGCGGTCGCGGCCCCGAAGGCCCCGGCGGCCCCGGTTGCTCCGGTCAAGGCCCCGGCCGTCGCCGCCGCCGCGAGCAGCGGTGCGGTGACCGAGGCGCAGTGGCTGGCCGACGTCGGCGCCGCGATCGCGCCCGCCCGCGCGTACGTCGAGCAGCGCACGGCCTCGCCCAGCGGCGAGAAGCCCGCGATCGTGTTCGACATCGACAACACCACGCTCGCCACGCACTTCCACCCGTTCGCGATGTCGGGCATCGCGCCGGTCGTGGAGCTGGCGCAGTACGCCCACAGCCGAGGGGTCGCGATCATCTTCGTCACCGCGCGGGTGGACTTCATCGACCCGATCACCCGGCACAGCCTGGCCGCGGCCGGCTACACCGTGGACGAGCTGCACGGGCGCGACCTGTGCGACCTGTTCAAGCCGGTCCAGCAGTACAAGACGGACGAGCGGGTCGAGGTCGAGAACGAGGGCTACACGATCATCGCCAGCGTCGGCAACAACTGGACCGACCTGGACGGCGGCCACGCCGAGCGCACCTTCAAGCTGCCGGACTACAACGGCCTGCTCTCCTGACCCACCCCGCCGGGCGGTCGCCCCACGCCGTCCGGCGGACCGACACCGCCCGGGGCGGGTGGGCACGCCGAGCCCCGGGCGGGACGCGGACGCGGTGCCCGGGGCGGGAGGCCGTGCCCGGGGAGAGGCAGCGCGACGGGCAAAGAAGAACCCCCGGACGACAGACGTCCGGGGGTTCCAGCGGTGGGCCTAACAGGACTTGAACCTGTGGCCTCTTCCTTATCAGGGAAGCGCTCTAACCGTCTGAGCTATAGGCCCGCGCTGATGTTGCCCGCCAACATTAGCAGAGCTCGGACCGAGCCCCGACCGGGTTGACCCCGGCCCCGGCCGGCCCCCGGATGCGCCCGGCGCCCGGCCGACTCCGCCGTGGGCCGTCGCGGCAGCACGGTGGTGGCCGGGCCGACGCCGCGCAGCTGTGTGGGCCGGGGGCGGCCCCGGCCCCTGTCCCGACCCCCGAGCGGAACAGGGGCGCTGCCGACCGTCGGCCCGGCGGGTCTCGGGGCGGCAGCGCCGACGTGTCAGCCGGCGAGCTGGTCGACGGTGGGGACCACGATGCCGAAGAGGTCGGTGATCGTGGTCAGGCTCGCCGCCTGCAGTCCGGCGGCGGGCACGAGGCCGCCCTCGGGCGCGGCCAGTGAGCGGGCGGCGGTCGCCTCGGCGACGACGGTGGGCCGGTAGCCGAGGTTGAACGCCCCCTGGGCGGTGGAGGTGACGCACATGTGGGTCATGAAGCCGGCCAGCACCAGGTCGAGTCCGGAGCCCAGGTCGCGCAGTGTCTTCTCCAGCTCCGTCTGGTGGAAGGCGTTGGGGAACTGCTTGACGACGACCGGCTCGCCGTCGATCGGTGCCACCTCGGGGCTGATCGCACCGATCTCGGCGCGGATGTCATAAGGGGTGCCCTCGCCGCCGTCGTTGACGATGTGGACGACCGGCGTGCCGGCCGCGCGGGCGGCGGCGAGCAGACGGGCCCCGGCGGCCAGGGCGCGCTCGACGCCGTCGAGCGCCATCACGCCACCGCGGTAGGTGTTCTGGAAGTCGATCATGATCAGGGTGCTCTCGCCGAGGCGCGGCGGTGTGTTGTCGAGGCCGATGACGTCACGCAGGGTGGTGGAGGCAGACATGGCTGGAGGTGTCCTTTCGGGCGGATGACCGATCGGTCGGAAGCCGGACTGGAAGGTGCGACGCCGGACCGGATGGTGCGACGCCGGACCGGAACGGGGTGGACGTGAGAAGGGGTGGACAAAGAGCGGATTCGGGCGGCCCGTATCCGTGCCGGTGCCGGGAATCAGGCATGGCCGAGCCTCGGTCGCGACGACTCGCGTGCCGCGGCGGCCGGGTGAGGGAGCGGTCAGGGCGTCCGGTGATCCCGACGCAGGGGCGACGAGACCGGCGCGACCAGGACGCCGGTGCGATCAGGACGTGGTGCGGAAACGGCGACGGTAGGAGGCCGGGGTGGTGCTGATCTGCTTGCGGAAGGCGCGGTGCAGCGTTTCCACCGAGCCCATCCCGATGCCCGCCGCGATCTGCTCCAGCGGTTGGTCAGTGGTCTCCAGCAGGCGGCGGGCCGCCTCGACCCGGGCCGCCTCCACGTAGGCGGCCGGGCTGGTGCCGGTCTCCTGGCGGAAGACCCGGGCGAAATGGCGCTCGCTCAGGCACATCCGCGCGGCCAGGACGGGGGCCGACAGGTCCTCGTCGAGATGCTCGGTGATGAAGACGCGCAACTCGTCGATGTCCCTGCGGGCCGGGGCGGGCCGGCTCAGCGGCACGCTGAACTGGCTCTGGCCGCCCTGCCGCCGCAGATACATCACCAGCTGCCGGGCCACGGCCAGGGCCAGGTCCTCGCCGTGGTCCTCGGCGACCAGCGCGAGCGCCAGATCCATGCAGGTGCTGATGCCCGCGCCGGTCCACACCCGGCCCGAGCGGACGAAGATCGGGTCGGCGTCGACCCTGACCTTCGGGTGGTCGGCGGCGAGCTGGGCCGCGGTCGACCAGTGGGTGGTCGCCCGCCGCCCGTCCAACAGCCCGGCGGCCGCCAGCAGATGCGCTCCCACGCACACCGAGGCGATCCGCCGTGCGTGCGGTGCCGTCTCCCTCACCCACTCCACGACGGCCTCGTCGACCCGGGCCACCGGACCGTCGGGGCGCAGCTCCACCGCGCCGGGCACCAGCAGCGTGTCCACTGCGGCGCCCACCTCGGAGAAGGAGAGGTCCGCGACCAGGCGGACCCCGGCCGAGGTGACGACCGGCCCGCTGTCGGGGCCGGCCAGCCGGATCTCGTAGCCCGCCCGGCCGCCGGTCTCCCGGTTGGCCAGGGCGAAGACCTCGGCCGGACCGGTGACGTCGAGCAGGTCGACATCGGGGAAGACCGCGATGACGACACGGTGTGGAGTGGGCATGCATCCATCGTCACGGCAGCACCCGGACGACTGCAATGACGGCGATCTGTCACATCCGGCCATCGGCCGTCCGGGCCGCCGACGTCATGCCGGGGGCTTTCCGGGGCTCTGGCAGGCTCTGGCGGGCGGACCGCCGAGCCCCCGGTCTGGGCCGGCCGGGGAGGTTTGCCTCTGCCGCCAGGGGCGGGTAGTGTTTCCTAGTCGCTCGGCTGGGAGCACCGGACACGCAATCGCGCGGACGGTCCCGGGGCGGCCAATCCTCTTGTTCACACCTCTCTTCCTGGCTGGGTCGCGTTTCGGTGCGCCTCCGCTCGAATTGTTGTGCGTGTCTAAGTCGGTTGCGGCCGGATTCGCTTTGTGAAGCGCGGTTCGGCTAGAGTTCAGCAGGTCGGAGAGGCCCTCGGGTCGATAATCCGACAACCTCTGGAAAGCCGGAAGCGCGGAAAGACGAAGCAGAGCGATCTGCTAGAGTCGGAACCGCCGAAAGGCCGAAGGAAAGCAAATCGGATGAACGAAGCGCCGGTAAACGGAGCGGAAAGCATCTGGTAAGCTGGAAACACGAAAGAACGAAGCGCCCGGAGGGCCCGCTGGAAGGCGGTCCGAAGGAAGTGTCCGTTCCTTGAGAACTCAACAG
>NZ_JBEXYD010000067.1:0-42469 GCF_040630735.1 Kitasatospora sp. NPDC005748 | reverse complement strand
TCGCAATCCACACCGAGCCAGAAGGCCCTCACTCATTTCAAGATCACCACGCCGTGAGCCCCGTCACCAACCTCCGTGGTCAGTACACCTAGGGCTCCCCCGGCCCCGGGGTCGGTGGAGCCGGTCACCGGAGGTCCACCCCCGGGGCCGGGCCGGAGGCCCTAGAGTTCGGCCGTGGACCTCAACCACTACCGGTTCCGCCACGTGTGGCGGCTGGCCGCGCCGCCGGCCGCGGTGTACGCCGCGCTGGAGGACGTCCCGGGCTACCCGCTCTGGTGGCCCGAGATCCGCGCGGTGCGGCGGTTCGGCCCGGACGACGGCGAGGCGGTGGTCCGGGCACTGCTGCCGTACCGGCTGGTGATCGGGCTGACCGTGGTGCGGCGCGACCCGGTGGCCGGCGGGCTGGAGGTCGCGATGCGGGGCGACCTGGTCGGCTGGTCCCGCTGGACGGTCGGGGCGGACGGCACCGGCGCCCGCGCCCTGTTCGAGGAGGACGCCCGGCCCGGGCGCCCGCTGCTCCGGCGCCTCGCCGTGCCGCTGCACCCGGTGTTCCGCGCCAACCACGCCGTCATGATGCGCCGCGGCCACCGCGGCCTGGCCGCCCACCTGGCCCGCCGGGACCCGGGCGGCCGGGCGGGCGGCACACCGGCCGACCGCCCGGCGTGACACCTAGACCCGGTCGGTGCGACCGAACAGCCAGCCGCGCAGCAGCCGGGTGACCACCGGCAGGGCCGCGTACGTCATCAGCGCGCTGATCAGCGGTGCGGTGACCAGGGCGCGGACCGCCACCGGCAGGCCGGCCAGGTGCGGGGTGAGCAGCAGCCCGGAGGTGACGGTGAGCGGCGCGATCGCCACCGTGGAGGCGACCGCCATCCGCCAGCGCACCGGCGGGCGGCCCTTCGCCGCCGACCGGGTGGTGGCGAACCAGCCCTCCATCCCGAGGATCTCGTGCCGGTGCACCTCGTGGTGGTGCCCGTCCGCCGCGGCGAAGCAGGCCGCCCGGGCCGGCGAGGCCTGCCAGGAACGGAACGCCCCGCCGTCACGGAAGTGCAGCAGCAGGTGCCAGGGGTCGTCCGGCCCGGCCGGGCGCAGCAGTCCGGTGCCGAGGTTGCCCTCGTGCCCGGCGGCCGCGGCGAGGATCCCCTTCGCCCACCGCTCGAACGCCTCCTCGTGACCGGGCTCGACCCGCCGGGCCACGAACAGCGTGACCTCGTCGTCCGGCCCGCCCCGGTCCGCCGCGGGCGCCGCCCGGCCCGCCCGTCCTCGCAGTCCCACCAGTCCCATCGGTCCCGCCCTTTCCGGGTGTCCCCGTGCGTCCCCGGTCGCAGCCGTCCCGCAGCGTACGGCCCCGCCGGGCGGCCGCGCCCCTGCCGACCGCTCCTCGGGACGCGGGCCGGTGCCGGTGGCGGCCCGCCCGCGCCCTGGTGACCGGCCCCGCCCGGGCGGTTAGCGTGGCCCGGGACCGACCCCCACCGCCGCCCGGGAGGCGCCCGCCATGACGACCCCGTCGGACGACCTCGGCCACGACCCCGGCCACGCCCCCGACCGGCTCTTCGGGCGGGCCTTCGACCGGACCGGTACCGGGAGCAGCAAGTGGGCCCGGACGGCCGGCGCGGCCGGCGTGATCGCGATGGGGCTGGCCGACATGGACCTGCCCGGCCCGCCGGCCGTCGCGGCGGCGCTGGGCCGGCGCGCGCGGCACCCGGCGTACGGGTACACGGTGTGCGACCCGGCCGGCCGGGAACTGGTGGCCCGCTGGTACCGGGACCGGCACGGGGTGGAGATCGACCCGGCGTGGGTGCTGCTGCTGCCGTTCGGACCGCGCACCGCCGTCCGGCTGCTGCTGGAGGCGGTGCGACCGACCGGGCCGGTGCTGTTCCCGGCGCCGGAGTGGGGCGGCTTCGCCCAGATCTGCCGGGCCGCCGGAGTGGCCCACCGGGAGCTGCCGCTGGCCCGGGACGCCGCCGGCTACCGGCTACCGCTGGACGCCTTCGCCGGGCACCGGGCCGGGGCGGTGCTGCTGAGCAGCCCGCACAACCCGTCCGGCCGGGTCTGGACCGCCGCGGAGGTCCGCGCCCTGGCCGAGGCGGCGGCCCGGGGCGGCGGGGTGCTGCTCTCGGACGAGGTGCACGGCGACCTCACCCATCCGGGCCACCGCCACCCGGTGGCCGTCGCGGTCGCCGGCCCCCACCGGGATCGGACCGTCACCCTCAACTCGGTCGGCAAGACCTTCAACACCTCCGGCATCCCCAGCTGCTTCGCGCTCGTGCCGGACGCGGCGCTGCGCGAGCGGCTCACCGAGGTGATGGCCGGGTACGGCCTGTGGGAGGGCGGGCTGCTGGAGCAGGTGGTGCAGGAGGCGGCGCTGCGCGACGGCGGCCCGTGGCTGGACGCGCTGCTGGACCACCTGGCCGCCGCCCGGGACCGGCTGACCGGCGTGCTCGGAGAAGCCGTCCGCTCCGCGCCGGAGGCCTCCTACCTGCTCTGGCTGGACGCCGCCGCGCTCGGCCTACCGCCCGTGGGCGCCCGGGCGGCGCTGCTGGAGCGGTGCGGCCTGGAGTCCTCCGACGGCGACGACTTCGGCCCCGGCGGCGAGGGCTCGCTGCGGCTGAACTACGCCCTGCCGGAGCCCGCGCTGGCGGCGGCCGTGGGCAGGCTGGAACGGCTCCGAAATCCCGGTATCACCCGATTGCACCGCCTCTGACCTGCGACGACCTCTCTTCACCAGATGTTTGCGGAGCGCCCCGGCATGGTCCGTAGCAGACTGGGCAGGGTAGACCGGGCCGCAATCGTGATCCCGAGGATGGTGAGTCCGGTGATACCCGTTCGCCCGACCAGCCCGACCAGCCCGACCAGCCCGACCGACCGCCAGGGCACCGATCCGCCCACCGGGAGCGTCACCCCGCTCACCGAGTCGACGGCGCGCCGCCACATGGCCGGCGTCTGCTTCAAGATCGGGCCGCCCCGGCTGGTCGGCGTGGAGGTCGAGTGGTTCGTCCACGACGACCGATGTCCGACCGGCCCCGTGCTACCGGAGCGGCTGCACGCCGCACTGGAGTCACTGCCACTGGGCGGCGCCGACGGGACGGTCCTGCCGTCCGGTGCCCGCCTCACCCTCGAACCCGGCGGACAGGTCGAGCTCAGCTCCCCGCCCGCCGACGGCATCGTCGCCTGCGTCGACGACACCCGCCGTGATCTCGCCACCCTGCGGGCCGCCTTCGCGGCCCAGGGTCTGCGGCTCACCGGCACCGGTACCGACCCCCTGGCCCGTCCCCGCACGATGGTGCTGGACCACCCCCGCTATCTCGCGATGGAACGGTTCTTCGACTCCGCCGGACCCTGGGGCCGGATCATGATGACCGGCACCGCCTCCGTGCAGGTCTGCCTGGACGCGGGGGCCGCCGACGGCCCGCACGCGCTCGACCGGCGCTGGCGCCTGACCCACCAGCTCGGTCCGGTCCTGGTCGCCGCCTTCGCCAACTCCCCCCTGCTGGACGGGAAGCCCACCGGGCACCGGTCCACCCGGCAGATCGTCTGGTCCCGGATGGATCCCACCCGCACGCTCGCCCCGGCGCCCGACCACGGCGATCCGCGCGAGGCCTGGACCAGGTACGTGCTGGACGCCGAGGTGCTCTGCATCCGGCGCCCCGAGGGCCTGCCGTGGACGGCGCCGGCCGGCCTGACCTTCCTCGACTGGCTGCGCGGCGGCGGCGAACGCCCGCCGACCCTCGCCGACCTGGACTACCACCGCACCACGCTGTTCCCGCCAGTCCGCCCGCACGGCCACCTGGAGCTGCGGATGATCGACGCCCAGCCGGGCGACGGCTGGATCGTCCCCGCGGCACTGGTGACCGCGCTGCTGGACGACCCGAAGGCCGCCGACGCGGCGCTGGCCGCGCTGGAGCCGCTGGAGAGCGCCACCGGGCCGCTCCCGCCGCGCAGCGACGCGTGGCGCCGGGCCGCCACCCTGGCGGTCGCCGATCCCGCGCTGCGCCGCGCCACCCTCGCCTGCTTCGCCGCCGCCGACGCCGCGCTGGGACGCCTGCCCGGCGCCGAGCGACTGCGCACCGCCGTCGCCGAGTTCGCCGAGCGCTACCCCGCGCGCGGCCGCTGCCCGGCCGACGACCAGCTGGACGCCCTGCGCTCCGGCACCCGACGCACTCCCCCGGAGGAGGCCGCACCATGATCGACGACGCCCGCCCGACCGGCTCCCGCACCGCCGGGGCGACCGGCCCCGGGTCTGCGCCCGCGGCCTCCCCCGCCCCGCCGGCCGGCCCGTCCCCCGAGGGCCTGCCCCCGGCGGCCCTGCGCGAGGCGATCGCCACCGAGCTGCTGGCCGCCCGGACCCGCACCGCCGCGCTGACCGACTGCGTCGAGGACCACGACCTCACCGCCCAGCACTCCCCGCTGATGTCCCCGCTGGTCTGGGACCTCGCGCACATCGGCAACCAGGAGGAGCTCTGGCTGCTGCGCAACATCGGCGGCCGGGAGCCGATGCGCCCGGAGATCGACCCGCTCTACGACGCCTTCGAGCACCCGCGCGCCGCACGCCCCAGCCTGCCGCTGCTGCCGCCGGCCGAGGCGCGCGCCTACGCGCACGAAGTCCGCGGCCGGGTGTTCGACCTGCTGGAGGCCAGCCCGCTGGAGGGCGCTCCGCTGCTCGACGCCGGCTTCGCCTTCGGCATGATCGCCCAGCACGAGCAGCAGCACGACGAGACCATGCTGGTCACCCACCAGCTGCGCCGCGGCGAGCCCGCGCTGGCCGCTCCCCCGCCGCCGCCCGCCCCGGCGGACGCGGCGGCGCTGCCCGCCGACGTGCTCGTCCCCGCGGGCCCGTTCACCATGGGGACGGACACCGAGCCGTGGGCGCTGGACAACGAGCGCCCGGCGCACCGGATCGACCTGCCGGCCTTCCGGCTGGACACCACGCCGGTCACCAACGGCGCCTATCTGCGGTTCATCGCCGACGGCGGCTACGACGACCCGCGCTGGTGGACGGCCGAGGGCTGGGAGCACCGGCAGCGGGCCGGGCTGACCGCCCCGCTGTTCTGGCACCGCGAGGGCGCCCAGTGGCTGCGCCGCCGTTTCGGCACGGTCGAGCCCGTCCCCGAGGACGAGCCGGTGCTGCACGTCAGCTGGTACGAGGCGGACGCCTACGCCCGCTGGGCGGGGCGGCGGCTACCGACCGAGGCGGAGTGGGAGAAGGCCGCCCGGCACGACCCGGCCACCGACCGCTCCCGCCGCTACCCGTGGGGCGACGGCCCGCCCGCCCCGGAGCACGCCAACCTCGGCCAGCGCCATCTGCGCCCGGCGCCGGCCGGCAGCTACCCGGCCGGCGAGTCCCCCTACGGCGTACGGCAGTTGATGGGCGACGTGTGGGAGTGGACGGCGAGTGACCTCCACCCCTACCCCGGCTTCCGGGCCTGGCCGTACCGGGAGTACTCGGAGGTCTTCTTCGGGCCCGAGTACAAGGTGCTGCGCGGCGGCTGCTTCGCGGTCGCGCCGGTGGCCTGCCGCGGCACGTTCCGCAACTGGGACTACCCGGTCCGGCGGCAGATCTTCGCCGGGTTCCGCACCGCGGCCGACGTGGCGGCCGGCTGATGTGCCGCCACCTCGCCTACCTCGGCGCCCCGGTGACGCCCGGGGAGCTGCTGGTGGAGCCGCCGTTCGGGCTCTACCGGCAGTCCTGGGCTCCCCGGGCGCAGCAGTACGGCACGGTCAACGCCGACGGCTTCGGCCTCGGCTGGTACGCGGACGGCGATCCGACCCCGGCCCGCTACCGGCGGGCGGGACCGATCTGGGCGGACGCCTCCTTCGCCGACCTCGCCCGGGTGATCCGCACCCGGGCGCTGGTGGCGGCCGTCCGCTCGGCCACCGAGGGCTGCGCGGCGGGCGAGGACGCGGCCGCGCCGTTCGCCGCCGGGCCCTGGCTGTTCAGCCACAACGGCGCGGTGGCCGGCTGGCCGGACAAGCTGGACGCGGCGGCCGGGCGGCTCTCCCCGGCCGAGCTGCTGGAGCTGCCGGCCCGGACGGACTCGGCGCTGCTCTGGGGCCTCGCGCTGCACCGGCTGCGCGCGGGCGCGGGCCTCGGCGAGGCCCTGGCCGGCGCGGTCGCGGACGTGACCGCGCACACCACCGGCCGGCTCAACCTGCTGCTGACCGACGGCCGGGCGATCGCCGCCACCGCCTGGGGCGACACGCTGCACCACCGGAGCCTGCCGGGTGCGGGCGTCCTGGTGGCCTCCGAGCCCTACGACGACCACCCGGACTGGACCGTCGTCCCGGACCGCTCGCTGCTGCTGGCCAGCCCGGACGGCGTCGTGGTCCGCCCGCTCTGAAATCTCTCTCGCTCCTCTCACCTTCACTTTTTGAACAGAGGATCCATCTGCCATGAGCATCTTTGATCTCACCCGACTGCTGCCCGCCGACCACTTCAGCACCGCGCTGCGGCACGACGTGCGCGAGGGGCTGACCGCCGATCCCAAGTGGCTGCCGCCGAAGTGGTTCTACGACGCCCGGGGCAGCGAGCTGTTCGAGGAGATCACCAGGCTGCCCGAGTACTACCCGACCCGCGCCGAACGGGCCATCCTCACCGACCGGGCCGGCGAGATCGCCGCCGCCACCCGGGCCCGCACGCTGGTGGAGCTGGGCTCGGGCTCCTCGGAGAAGACCAGGCTGCTGCTGAACGCGCTGCGCGACCTCGGCACGCTGGACAGCTACGTCCCGGTGGACGTCAGCGAGAGCGCCCTGACCGGGGCGGGCGAGGCACTGGCCCTGGACTTCCCCGGACTGTCCGTGCACGCGGTGCTCGCCGACTTCACCGCCCGGCTCGGCCTGCCGCCGGAGGGCGGGCCGCGCCTGGTCGCCTTCCTCGGCGGCACCCTCGGCAACCTGCTCCCCGCCGAGCGGGCGGTCTTCCTGCGCCGCCTGCGGGCCGCGCTCGACCCCGGTGACTTCCTGCTGCTCGGCACCGACCTGGTCAAGGACCCGCAGGTGCTGGTGGCCGCCTACGACGACGCGGCGGGGGTGACGGCGGAGTTCAACCGGAACGTGCTCAACGTGCTGAACCGGGAGCTGTCCGCCGACTTCGACCCGACCGCGTTCGAGCACGTGGCGCTCTGGGACCGGGAGCGGGAGTGGATCGAGATGCGGCTGCGCTCGCTGCAGGAGCAGACCGTGAAGATCCCCGCGCTGGACCTGCCGATCCACTTCGAGAAGGGCGAGGAGCTGCGCACCGAGGTGTCGGCCAAGTTCCGCCGGGAGCGGGTGGCCGAGGAGCTGGCGGCGGCCGGCCTGCGGCTGAGCCACTGGTGGACGGACGAGGAGGGCCGGTTCGGGCTGTCCCTGGCCTCGCCGGTGGCCGAACCGGTTTGACAGTTCACTTTACTAATAGGCAAGGGGACTTGTCGGGCATCCCACGTACAACACTTGAACATTGACGGGTTACGATCGCGGCTACCAAGCTCAGCGTTGAGTATCAGGAGTCAAGATCGTGAGCGTCACCCAGCAGCCCTCGGAGCCCGTGGCGGCGGAGGTTCGATCCTCCGACCGCCTCGGCTTCGTCGTGTTCATCACCGCCGCCGCGGCCCTCGGCGGGTTCCTGTTCGGCTACGACAGCTCCGTGATCAACGGCGCCGTCTCCGGCATCCAGGAGAAGTTCGGCGTCGGGGACGGCGTCACCGGTCTGATCGTCTCGTCCGCGCTGCTGGGCTCGGCGGTGGGCGCCGCGCTGGCCGGCCGCTTCGCCGACCGGTACGGCCGGATCAAGGTGATGAAGGCGGGCGCGCTGCTCTTCGCGGTGAGCGCGGTCGGCTCGATGCTGCCGTTCGCCGCCTGGGACCTCGCCGGCTGGCGGGTCCTCGGCGGCGCGGCCATCGGCATCGCCTCGGTGATCGCCCCGACCTACATCGCCGAGGTCGCGCCGACCCGCTACCGGGGCCGGCTGGCCTCCTTCCAGCAGGCCGCGATCGTCCTCGGCATCGCGATCTCGCAGCTGGTCAACTGGGTCCTGGCGGACGCCGCCGGCGGCGACACCCGCGGCCGGCTCCTCGGTCTGGAGGCCTGGCAGTGGATGCTCGGCATCTGCGTCGTGCCGGCCGCCGTCTACTTCGTGCTCGCCTCGATGATCCCCGAGTCCCCGCGCTACCTGATCTCGGCCGGCCGGCTGGACGAGGCCCGCACGGTGCTCACCGAGGTCGAGGGCGAGGGCGCCGACACCGACGCGCGGATCGCCGAGATCCAGGGCCTGATCGCCTCCGACCACCGGCCGCGCTTCGGCGACCTGCTCGGCGGCCGGTTCGGCCTGCTGCCGATCGTCTGGGTCGGCATCGGCCTCTCGGTCTTCCAGCAGCTGGTCGGCATCAACGTGATCTTCTACTACTCGTCGATCCTCTGGCAGTCCGTCGGCATCGACCAGAGCAACTCGCTGCTGATCAGCTTCATCGGCTCGGTCATCAACATCCTCGGCACCGTGGTCGCGATCCTGCTGGTGGACCGGATCGGCCGCAAGCCGCTCGCCCTGATCGGCTCGGCCGGGATGGCCGTCGCGCTGGCCGCCTGCGGCTGGGCGTTCTCCTCCGCCACCGGCACCGGCGACGACGTCGCCCTGCCCGACCTCCAGGGCACCGTCGCGCTGATCTCCGCCAACGCCTTCGTGCTCTTCTTCGCGATGTCCTGGGGCGTGGTGGTCTGGGTGATGCTCGGCGAGATGTTCCCCAACCGGATCCGGGCCGCCGCGCTCTCCGTCGCCGCCTCGGCGCAGTGGATCGCCAACTGGGCGATCACCGTGTCGTTCCCCTCGCTCTCGCGCTGGAACCTGTCGGCGACCTACCTGGTCTACGCGGGCTTCGCGGCCCTGTCGCTGGTCTTCGTGGCGAAGTACATGAAGGAGACCAAGGGCGTCCGCCTGGAGGACATGGGCTGATCCGACTGTCGGACCTTCGGCCCCCGCACCCTAGCGCCCTCGGCGCGGGTGCGGGGGCCGAATCGTTCACTCTCTGCGGCGGGGCGCCTACCTCCGGTACTCCTGTTCGGCAGGAGGGATGTGTCCTTGATCTTCAACCGGCTTCGCACCCGCAGCACCCGCCCGACCCGTCGCCCCGCACCGGCTCCGACGCCGGCCGCGGTGCCGGCCCCGAGCGGCGGCTGCCCGTTCGCCCACGCCCACCCGGCCGCCGAGCCGCCGCACGGGCCCGAACCCCTGCCCACCACCGTGCACGGCACCGGCGTCCGGTACCTCGTCGACCCGGGGCGCGCCGAGGCCGGGCGGACCACCCCGGGGCGGCCCACCGTGGCCGACCGCCCCACCGGCACCGATCCGTTCGCCGGTCTCCGCACCGATCCGCTCGCAGAGCCGTTCGGCGAGGCGTTCACCGGACCCTCGGCCCAGCCGCTCGCCGAGCCCTTCACCGACCCCGACGCGGCCGCCGACTTCGTCCGCCAGTTCCACCGCGAGCAGCCGGGCGCCGGCGACCCGACCGGGCGGGTGCTGGCGGTCCTGGACGAGATCGACCGCACCGGCACCTACCAGCACACCCCTGCCGAACTCGCCTACGGCGCCCGGCTCGCCTGGCGCAACGCGGCCCGCTGCATCGGCCGGCTGTACTGGCGCAGCCTGGTGGTGCGGGACCTGCGGCACCTGGCCTCGGCCGACGACATCGCCACCGAGTGCTTCGAGCACCTGCGGGTGGCCTCCAACGGCGGCCGGATCCGCCCGGTGATCTCGGTGTTCGCCCCCGACCGGCCCGGCCGCCCGGCCGCCCGCATTCTCAACCAGCAGCTGGTCCGCTACGCCGGCCGGACCACCGGGCACGGCTTCGTCGGGGACCCGGCGGGCGCGCGGCTGGCGGCCCGCGCCCGGGACCTCGGCTGGAAGTGCGGCGAGGAGCGCTTCGAGGTGCTGCCGCTCCTGGTGCAGGAGCGGCCCGGCGCCCGCCCCGAGTGGTACGAACTGCCGGACGACACCACCCCCGAGGTCGAGCTCAGCCACCCCGACCACCCGTGGTTCGCCGAGCTCGGCCTGCGCTGGTACACGGTGCCCGCGATCAGCGACATGACGCTGGAGATCGGCGGCGTGCGCTACCCCACCGCCCCGTTCAACGGCTGGTACATGGGCACCGAGATCGGCGCCCGCAACCTCGCCGACGCCGACCGGTACGACATGCTGGCGACCGTCGCCGACCGGCTCGGCCTGGACACCTCCAGCGACCGCACGCTCTGGCGCGACCGCGCGCTGGTGGAGCTCAACGTCGCGGTGCTGCACTCGTTCCAGGAGGCCGGGGTGACGATCGCCGACCACCACACCGAGTCGGAGCGGTTCCTGAAGCACATCGCCCAGGAGAAGCGGCTCGGCCGGCCCACCCCCGCCGACTGGAGCTGGATCGTGCCGCCGGTCTCCGGCGGGCTGACCCCGGTCTACCACCGCTACTACGACCCGGTGGACCCGTCGCTGCGCCCCGCCTTCGTGGCGCGCGAGCCCTGGTGAGGCCGCGGCGCCGCCCCGTCGACCGTCCGCTCGTACCGGAGCAGCAGCCCGTCGAGCAGCGCTTCGAGACCGGTCTCGAAGGCGCCCTCGTCGATCGCGCCCCGGTGTTCGGCCAGCCGGTGGGCCTCGCCGAGGTGCGGGTAGTCGGCGGCGTCGTACAGCCCGGCGTCCTCGGGGAAGCCCGCCGCGAAGGAGGCCAGCGCCGAGCCGGTGACGAAGTAGCGCATCAGCGCGCCGATCCGGGTGGCCTGCCCGCGCGGCCAGCCGGCCTCGACCAGGCAGCCGAAGACGGCGTCGGCCAGCCGCAGCGCGTTCGGGCGGCGGCCGGGGCCCTGGGCCAGCACCGGGACGATGTTGGGGTGCGCGGCCAGCGCGGCGCGGTAGGAGCGGGCCCAGTCGCGCAGCGCCCGCGGCCACGGCGCGCCGGCGGTGAACATCGACAGGTCGACCTCCCCCATCACGCTGTCCACCACCGCGTCCAGCAGCTCGTCCTTGGTCGCGACGTGGTTGTAGAGCGACGGCCCGCTGACCGACAGCTCGGTGGCCAGGCGGCGGGTGGAGAGGGCGTCCAGCCCCTCGGCGTCGATCAGCCGCAGCGCGGTGGCGACGATGAGCTCGCGGCTGAGCAGGGGTGTGCGCGGGCGGGCCATCGTCGCGGTTCCTCCGGTCGAGTGGGGTGAGGACCGATTCTGGCAGGCGCCTCTTCCCAGCGCGGCCCGGTCGGGGCTACAGTCCCGGTAAAACTTGCACCGCTAGTTTACCGGAGCCCGACGAGGTGGCGCGATGAATCTGGAGCTGACCGAGGAGCAGGCCGCCCTCCGGGACCTCGCGGCGGCCTTCACCGACCGCGAGATCGTCCCGCACGCGGCCGCCTGGGACCGGGCCGAGTCCGTCGACCGGGCGGTGATCGGCAAGCTCGCCGGCATCGGCCTGCTCGGCCTCACCATCCCCGAGGAGTACGGCGGCAGCGGCGGCGACCACCTCGCGTACTGCCTGGCCCTGGAGGAGCTGGGCCGGGGCGACTCCGCCGTGCGCGGCATCGTCTCGGTCTCGCTCGGCCTGGTCGCCAAGTCGGTGAACGGCTACGGCACCGAGGAGCAGAAGCGGCACTGGCTGCCCCGGCTCACCTCCGGCGAGTCGCTCGGCTGCTTCGCCCTCACCGAACCCGGCACCGGCTCGGACGCCGCCAACCTGACCACCCGGGCGGTCCGGGACGGCGACGACTGGCTGATCAGCGGCGCCAAGATGTTCATCACCAACGGGACGTGGGCCGATGTCGCGCTGGTCTTCGCCCGCACGGGCGGACCGGGCCACCGGGGCATCACCGCCTTCCTCGTCCCCACCGACCTGCCCGGCTTCACCCGCACCGAGATCCACGGCAAGCTCGGCCTGCGCGGCCAGGCCACCGCCGAACTCGCCTTCGACGCCGTCCGCGTCCCCGACGGGGCCCGGCTGGGCGAGCTCGGCAAGGGCTTCACGGTGGCGATGGCCGCCCTGGCCAAGGGCCGGATGTCGGTGGCGGCCGGCTGCGTCGGCATCGCCCGGGCCTGCCTGGAGGCCGCCGTCCACTACGCCGGCGAGCGCGAGCAGTTCGGCCGGCCGATCGCCTCGCACCAGCTGGTCCAGGAGCTGCTCGCCGGCATCGCCGTGGACGTCGAGGCCGCCCGGCTGCTCACCTGGAAGGTCGCCGACCACATCGAGCGCGGCCTGCCGTTCGCCACCGAGTCCTCCGTCGCCAAGCTCTACGCGAGCGAGGCCGCCGTCCGGGCCGCCAACAACGCGCTCCAGGTCTTCGGCGGCTACGGGTTCATCGACGAGTACCCGGTCGGCAAGTACCTGCGCGACGCGCGGGTGATGACCCTCTACGAGGGCACCAGCCAGATCCACAAGCTGCTCATCGGGCGTTCGCTCACCGGCGTCAACGCCTTCTGACCGCCACTCACCGGACAACCCCACCGGATAAGGAGCCCGACGACGTGCGTCCTGTCTACTTCGCCGCAGCCCGCCGCACACCCATCGGCCGGCTGCGCGGAGCGCTCGCCACGGTCCGCCCGGACGACCTCTCGGCCACCGTGCTGCGCGCCCTGCTCGCCGATGTCCCCGCCCTCGACCCGGCCCGGATCGACGACGTCTACTGGGGCGCCGCGAACCAGGCCGGCGAGGACAACCGCAACGCCGCCCGGATGGCCGTGCTGCTCGCCGGCCTGCCCGACAGCGTCCCCGGCGCCACCGTCAACCGGCTCTGCGCCTCCGGCCTGGAGGCCGTCACCCAGGCCGCCCGGGCGATCGGCTCGGGCGAGGCCGACGTGGTGCTGGCCGGCGGCTGCGAGTCGATGACCCGCGCCCCCTTCGTCCTCCCCCGGCCCGACGAGGCGCTGCCGCACCGGATCGAGACCTTCGACACCCGGCTCGGCTGGCGGCTCACCAACCCGCGGATGGCCGAGCTGCACGGCGTGCTCTCGATGGGCGAGACCGCCGAGGAGGTCGCCGCCCGCCACGGCATCACCCGGGAGCGCCAGGACGCCTTCGCGCTCCGCAGCCACCGGCTGGCCGCCGCCGCCCGCAAGGACGGCCACTTCGACGCCGAGCTGGTCCCGGTCGAGCGGCCGGACGGCGTGACCGTCCACCAGGACGAGAGCATCCGGGAGGACACCGGCCCGGAGAAGCTCGCCCGGCTGAAGCCGGCCTTCCGCCCGGGCGGCACGGTGACGGCGGGCAACGCCTCGCCGATGAACGACGGGGCGGCCGGCCTGGTGCTGGTCAGCGAGGAGGTTCTGGGCGAGCTGGGCCTGCGGCCGCTCGGCCGGTACGTGGCCGGCGCCTCGGCCGGGGTGCACCCGGACGTGATGGGCATCGGCCCGGTGCCCGCCACCCGCAAGGCGCTCGGCCGGGTCGGCTGGTCCGTCGCCGACCTGGAGGAGGCCGAGCTCAACGAGGCCTTCGCCGCGCAGGTGCTCGCCAGCGTCGACCAGTTGGGCCTCGACCCCGAGCTGGTCAACCCGACCGGCGGGGCGATCGCGCTCGGCCACCCGCTGGGCGGCTCCGGCGCGCGGATCCTCACCACCCTGCTGCACCGGATGCGCCGCAACGGCACCCGGCGCGGGCTGGCCACCATGTGTGTCGGAGTCGGCCAGGGCACCGCCGTCCTGGTCGAATCCCCCTGAGCGCCGGCCGCCGTCCCATCCTCCGAATCCAGGCCGACCGCGAGGCCGACCTCGCGGTCGCGGGCGCAGTCGCAGGCGCAGTTCCCATCGCAGTCGAAGTCGAAGGAGTTGTCGTGACCCGTTTCGCAGGAAAGGTCGCCGTCGTCACCGGTGCGGCCCAGGGCATCGGCGCGGCCACCGCGCGGCTGCTGGCCGAGGAGGGGGCCGCCGTCGCGGTGGTCGACCTGACCGCCGAGCGGGCCGCCGGCACGGTCGAGGAGATCACCGCCAAGGGCGGCACCGCGCGGGCGTACGGCTGCGACGTGGCCGACTACGACGCGGTGGAGGCGGTCTTCGCCGAGGTCGCCGGGGACTTCGGCGGGGTGCACATCCTGGTGAACAACGCCGGGATCACCCGGGACAACCTCTTCTTCAAGATGACCAGGCCCGACTGGGACGCGGTGCTGACGGTCAATCTGACCAGCGCCTACAACTGCAGCCACGTGGCGCAGAAGTACATGACCGCCCAGAAGTACGGCAAGATCGTCTCGCTCAGCTCGCGCTCGGCGCTCGGCAACCGGGGCCAGGCCAACTACGCCGCCGCCAAGGCGGGCATCCAGGGCCTGACCGCCACGCTGGCGATCGAGCTGGGTCCGTTCAACATCAACGTCAACGCCGTCGCCCCCGGCTACATCGCCACCGCGATGACCGCCGCCACCGCCGAGCGGGTCGGCGCGACGGCCGAGGACCACCAGGCGGAGGTCTCCGCCCGGACGCCGCTGCGGCGGGTCGGCCGGCCGGAGGAGATCGCCTCGGTGGTCGCCTTCCTCGCCAGCGAGGACGCCTCCTACGTCAGCGGGCAGACGCTGTACGTCAACGGTGGGGCACGCTGAGATCTCCTGACGTTTCGTCAGATGGCTGTCCCAGGTGGTGGGTTACCTTCACCTGGGACGGCCTTTACCCTTTCCGGTGGCCTGCGCGAGCATGCCGACGGGTACGGAATGACTATGGCATGATCATGCTGCTGTCGATGGGATGGCCGGACCGACCCGACCGGTCCAGGTCGGGCCCTGCGTCCCAAGGAGTCCCATGGGCAGCCCCGCCACCCTCCGCCGTGCCCTGGCCCTGCTCGCCGTCGGGGCCACCGCCCTGACGGCCGGCACGCTCGGCGTCCCGGCCGTCCACCCGGCGGCCGCCGCCGGCCTCGCGGGCGTCCACGTCCGCCCCGCCTCGACGGGCCACCTCAGCGCCGCCGGCCGGGACGCACCCCTGCCCACCTCCCAGTGCGTCAGCCAGATCGGCATCCACTGCTACTCCCCGCTCCAGTACCGGACCGCCTACAACCTCGACCCGCTGTACCGCGAGGGCATCACCGGCAAGGGCCGCACGATCGTCATCGTCGACTCCTTCGGCTCCCCGACCATCCAGCACGACCTGGAGGTCTTCGACAAGCAGTGGGGCATCCCGGACACCCAGGTCGAGGTGGTCAAGTGGGGCGACGTCCCGGTCTTCGACCCGACCAACCCCGATCACACCGGCTGGGCCGGCGAGAGCACCCTCGACGTCGAGTACGCCCACGCCGTCGCCCCCGGCGCGCACATCATCCTGGTCGAGACCGGCGTCTCCGAGACCGAGGGGACGACCGGGCTGCCCGAGATGATGGACGCCGAGAAGGCCCTCATCAAGTCCGGCCGCGCCGATGTGATCTCGCAGAGCTTCGGCGCCACCGAGAACACCTTCCCCGGCTTCGACAAGGGCGACTTCAGCTCGCTCACCGACCTGCGGTACGCCTTCCAGGAGGCCGCCGCACACGACGTGACCGTACTCGCCGCCTCCGGCGACACCGGCGCCACCGACTACCAGGCCAACGGTGAGGACCTCTACCCGGGCAGGGTCAACTCCTGGCCCTCCGCCGACCCGCTGGTCACCTCCGTCGGCGGCACCCGGCTCAGCCTGGACGACGCGGGCCGGCGGACCGCCCCCGACCAGGTCTGGCACGACAACTGGGGCGCGGGCGGCGGCGGGACCTCCGCCGTCTTCGCACGCCCCTGGTACCAGGCCGGCGTCGCCCGCGTCACCGGCAACCACCGCGGCACGCCCGACCTCAGCATGAGCGCGGCGGTCGACGGCGCGGCCTGGACGTACGAGTCCTACGACCCGGCGACGGCCGGCTGGCACATCACCGGCGGCACCAGCGAGGCGACCCCGATCTTCTCCGGCGTCGTCGCGCTCGCCGACCAGCTCGCCGGGCGCCGGCTCGGCCAGCTCAACGGGCGGCTCTACGGCCTCGCCCTGCTCCCGCAGCAGTGGAGCGGCCTGGTCGACGTGACGGCGGGCGACAACTCCTGGGACACGGTGACGGGTTACCGGGCCGCCAAGGGCTACGACCTCGCCAGCGGGCTCGGCACCATCGACGCCGCCAGGTTCGTGCACGCCCTCGCGGGCCGGTAGCGCCGGTCCGGGAGCCGGGAGCCGGGTGCGGCGGAGCGGGCGGCCGGGTGGGCCGCCCGCTCCGCCGTGCCGGGGCATCGGTGCGGCGGTGCGCCGGGTGACGGCTCAGGCGGGGTCGGGGCGGGGGGCGGCGAGCTGGGCCAGGTGGCGTTCGGCGGCGCGCAGCTTGCGCCCGTCGGGGCCCGGGAGGTGGGCCCGCATCTCGATGATCTCGGGGGCGATCCGGATCGCCTCCGCGCGGTCCGCGATCGCCCGCCAGCAGGCCTCGGCGTTGGTGGCCGCCTGCTGGGTCTCCGGGTAGTCCGGACCCTGGGAGCGCAGCAGCGTCAGGGCCACCTCGCGGTAGATGTCCGCCGCCTCGACCGACTTCCCGGCCAGCCGGCAGACGTGCGCGCGGACCTGCCGCACCTGGAGCACGGGCGCGGAGACGGCGCCGTGCTCGGCGATCGCCTCCAGTTCCAGGGCGAAGGCGAGGTCGGTGGCGGCGGCGTGGTCCCCGGCGTCGGCGCTGCGGACGATGCGGCCGATCACCTCGCGGTAGTCGTCGCGGGGGCGGGGCGCCTCGGGGGCGGGGGCTTCGGGGGCGGGGGCGGGGGCGGGGGCGGGGGCCGGTTCGGGCTCGGGCGCAGCGGCGGGCTCCGGCTCGGGCGCGGCGGCGGGCTCCGGCTCGGGCGCGGCGTCCTTCGGCTGCGCCTCCGCGGGCCCGTCCACCGGCGGCACCTCGGCCGGCCCGCGGTCCGCGGGCACCGCGTCGGCGGGTGCAGCGTCAACGGGTGCCGCCTGCGCGGCCGCCTCGTCCGCCGGGCGCGCGTCTGTGGACGGCGCCTTGCCCAGGGTCACGCCCGACGTCACCGGCGGGCGCCAGGCATAGGCCTTCAGCAGGTCGACCGGCCGCGCCGGGAGCGGGGGTGTCGGCGGCACGCCGGGCTTCAGCAGGTTCACCGGTCCGTCGGACGGCGCCACCGCGGCAGGTCTCAGCGGCACGGGCGCGGGTGCCGAGCCGGGTGCGGGTGCCGAGCCGGGTGCCGGGAAGACCGGAGCGGCGGCCTTGTCGAGGGTCACGGCGGGCCGGGCGGCCGGGGCGGCGTCGCGCTGGACCGGCGGACGGGGCAGCAGCGCGGCGGGGCGCGGGCCCTCGTACGGGACGGCCTCCGGCAGCACGCCGTCCGTCCGCCGGGCGGTGTTGCGGAAGAACGGCCGGTTCGGCGCGTGGGTGGCGAGGATGACGACGTCCGGGCGCAGCACCGAGTACACCTGCTGGCGCAGCTGTTCGGGCGCGAGGACGGCCTCGGCACCCGGGCGTCCCCCGTGCAGGGCCTCGATCAGCGCGCGGGTGAAGGTGCCGATCTGCTCCGGGTCCGGGCTGACCACCGCCCAGAGCGGAAGGCCGTCGGCGAGCGGCGAGACGGTGCCCTGGAGGTAGGGCCAGGCGTTCTGATCGGCGCTCAGGTCGGCGATCACGAGTGTCTGCCAGTCGGCGGGCCGGTGACGCAGCTCGGCGGCGACGGACTGCCAGGCGATGCCGTCCTGGCGGATGCTCCCCGACTTCGAGTCCCGCAGGGTGAGGTGGAGTTGGCCGCCGCGCTTGTCGGCGAGCAGGTGGCCGCCGAGGTGGACGAGCAGCGGACCGGGGTGCCGGGCGGCGGCGCGCAGGTGGGCGAGCACGGTGTGCGGGTCGCTGGCGCCGGGGAGGTGGACAGCGTCCACCGCGTCGGCCGCGAGGAGCACCTGGGGCGAGACGGCGGCGAGCATCGCGGAGAGGACGGGCGCCTGGGCGGGTCCGCCGCGCCCCCAGGTCCGGCGGCCGGCGTTGCCGTAGCCGCCCTCGACCACCAGGATCCGCCCGCGCGGCGCGGACCCGAGACCGCCCGGTCCGGCGCCGAAGCCGTGCGCGGGGGCCGTGCCGTGCGCGGGAGTCGTGCCGTGCGCCGGGGTGCCGCCCGGGACGGTGAACGGCAGCGGGGTGGCGGTGGACGGTGCGGCGGGCGCCGCCGCGGCGGGCGGCGGGGCGACGACGGACATCCCGGTCATGGTCCAGCCGGTGGGCGGCGCCATCGGCGCGGCCGGGGCCGGGACGGGCGGCTCGTACAGGGCCGGAGCCGGGACGGACACCGGCGCGGCGGTCTGCACGGCGGCCGGGACGGCCGCGGGCGGCTCGTAGAGGGCCGCGGGACCGGGCGGGTGCTCCTCGTACGGATTGCGCGGCGGCCACGGCGGCACGGCATCCCCGGGGCCCTGGTCCGCACCGGGATCGGGGCCTCCTGGGACAGCTGTCGACTCCGCCATCTCTGGTCACCGCCCCGCCCCGCCGCTGAGCGGCGTCTGCTGCCCTTGCCCGTGGCGCCTGCGACCACGTCCGTCAGCGCCACCCTACGAGATCCCGGCACACCCGAGCCAGGCCGGGTGGGCGATCACCGCCCCGCCGCCGGGGCCCGCCGCGTCGCCGCTGCTCAGCCGCCGCGCCCGGGCGTCCGCCGGGCGGGCCCGCACGCACGTACGCGCCCGAACGGCCGTGGGCGGACGGCACGGTCGGCGCTCCGCCCGCCGCGCGGGCGGCCCTGCGCCCCGGGGCTTCTGACGGCCGGTGACCGGAGGACCACCGCTTCTGACGCGGACCGCCGCCGGTCGGCGGGTCTGCCCTTCCGACCCCGTGATCCGACCCCATCGTGCAACGGACCGCCCCGGTGACGGGGCGTCCGCCCCGGCGAAGCCGCGGGCCTCAGGCCGGGCCCGCGGCGACGCAGAACTCGTTGCCCTCCGGGTCGGCCATCACCACGTGGTGCCCGTCGAACTCCGCGAGGACGCTCCCGCCCGCCCGCACCAGCCGCCCGGCCTCCGCCCGGATCCGGGCCCACCGCTCCTCGGGGCTGCCGTGCCCCGGGACCCGGACGTCGACGTGGAGCCGGTTCTTCGCGGTCTTGGGCTCGGGGACCTTGAGCAGGGTGAGCCGGGGGCCGACCCCGTCGGGGTCGCAGAGCCAGGCCCCGTCATCCTCGGACTCGTCCTCCGGCAGGTCGAACTGCGCGAGCCACTCCGCCCTGGTCGCGAAGGGGGCGGGCGGCGGCTCGTCGACGTAGCCCAGCGCCGTCTTCCAGAAGGCGGCGAGGAGCTGAGCGTCCGCGCAATCGAGGGTCAGGTCGATTCTGGCTGCCATGACAGGACCGTACCGCCCGCCACCGACACCCGCAGGCGCACCGACCCGCGCCCGTCACCGGCCACCGGCCACCGGCCACCGGCCGTCACGGGACCGGGCGCCCCGGCAGCACTGCCGCCCCGAGCGGCACGGCTGTTCCGTGCCGCCGGGGCAGCAGCGGACTCAGGCCC
The DNA here is from genome assembly GCF_040630735.1 of Kitasatospora sp. NPDC005748. Classification (NCBI taxonomy): domain Bacteria; kingdom Bacillati; phylum Actinomycetota; class Actinomycetes; order Kitasatosporales; family Streptomycetaceae; genus Kitasatospora; species Kitasatospora sp. NPDC005748. Next base: position 23,068 of record NZ_JBEXYD010000067.1, on the reverse strand, counting down.
CCGAGAGCAGGTCCCGCAGCAGGGCGACGGTGTCGGCGTCGAGGTCCCGGCCGGTGCGCCGGCTCAGTGCGTCCAGCCGGTTGACGGCGCGCAGGAGCTGGTCCCGGGCGCCGGCGGAGGCGTAGGCGTAGAAGAGGTCGCGGTGCAGGAGTTCGACGTCCGGGGCGACGGCGAGGCCGCGGAAGACGGCGGCCTCGGCACTGCGGTGGTCGCCGTACTGGAGGCGGCGGGCGGCGAGTTCGTGGGCGGTGTCGACGATCGCCGCGATCATGTCCTGCCGCTCGGCCTCGGCCCAGCCGTAGGCGGCGGGCGGGGCCTCCGCGAACGGCGCCCCCCGGACCAGGGCGAGCGCGTGGGCGAGCGCCGCGTCCGCGGTGGCACTGGTGCTGCGCATGCCGCGCCGGTACAGGCCGCGGAACTCGTCCCAGTCGCAGGTGACGGTCGGCGCGAAGGCGTAGCCGTCGGTGGTGTCGGTGGGCAGGAAGGCCCGGCCCTCCGCCGAGGAGCCGAACCAGGCCGCCAGATCGGCGAGTTTGCCCGGCAGCGGGCTCTTCGCGTCGGCGACGGTGGGGTGGGTGTCCAGGTGGGCCGCGCCCGGGTGGAGGTCGTGGTCGAGCGCGGCGTGGTCGGCGCCGGAGCGCAGCGCCAGGTAGGCGGCGAGCTCGGTGAGCCGGGGCAGGTTCGCGGGCTCGACCGTGCCGGCGGCGCCGGCCACGTCCACCGGGCCGAGCAGCCGGATCCGCGGGGCGGTGCGGACGGCGTGCGCCTCCGGGGAGCGGAGGATGGCGAGCAGGTCGTCGCTGTCGCTGCGCACCGGGGTAGTGCGCGCCACCGGGGCGGGCTCCGGCTCGACGTCGGGCTCCGGGGCCGGCTCCGCGGCGGGCTCCGGGGTCGGCTCCGGGGTCGGCTCCGGGCGGCCCGGGACCCTGGGGGCGCCGCCGCTGGGCGCCGGCGCGGGTTCGTGCGTCGGGACCGGCTCCGGCACCGGCGCGGGCTCCGCGGCCGGCTCCGGTCCGGGAGCCGCCGGCGGCACCGGCTGGACCGGGACTACCACCTCGACGGCCCGGGTCTCGGCCGCGGCCGGCAGCCGGAGGTTCTGGGTGGTGTCGTCGGCGTCCCCCTCGGGGGCCTCGCCCTCCTCGGCGACCGCCGGGGTGGGCGGCAGCGCGGGCGGCGCCGCCGACAACGCGGCCGGGCTGCTCGCCTGCCGGCCGAGGCCGTTGACGAGGAAGCGGGAGCCCGGTCCACCGGCGGCGGGCGCGGCCGGGTCGGTGCCGGCGAACGGGCTGGCACCGGTGCCGATCACCCGGGCGAGCAGCCGCGGACCGGCCGCTTCGGTGCCGTCGGACCGGTCGGCGGAAGCGCTGTCGAAGCCGCCCCCGAGCGACCCGCCGAGGGCACCGTCACCGAACGGTGCCGAGGCCCCGACCGCCGCCAGTACCGGTACGGGCGCCGGGAGTTCGGCCGGTTCGAGGTCGATGCCGGGGCCGTCGAGCGTCCAGGCGGGGGCGGGGTGCTGGGTGGTGTCGTCGGCGGCCCGGAGCAGCTCGGAGACCTGCTCGTACTGCCCGTCGCTGAGGCGCTGGAGTTCCACCGTGACGTGCAGGCCGGGAATGGTGGCCTGGCCGGTGGCGGGCAGCGTCCAGCGGGCGACCGGGCCGGTGCCGCGCTCGGGCGCGCGGGTGACCACGGCGACGCAGGTCCGCGGCCGGGCGTCGAGCAGGCGGCCGAGCTCGGCCGGGACGTCGCCGCCGGGCTGCTGGGCGCAGAGCACGATCTCCGGGACCCACGACTCGTCGGCCAGGCCGCGGCTGCGGGCGTCCCGCGGGCTGGCGGCCTCGGCGGCGACCAGCGTGGCGCGGGCTTTGGCGGTGCGCGGGCCGAGCGCGCCGAGCGCCGCCTCCAGCGTGGCGTGCCGGTGGATCCGCTCGGCGGCCGGCCCGCTGATCGGCAACTCCTCGGCGAGGTCGACCAGGTGCAGGTGGAGACGGTCGGCGAGCGGGCTGTGGGCCAGCTCGATGGCCAGGGTGCGCAGCACGTCCCGGGCGTCGTCCGGGTGGCCGGAGAGGTGGAGCAGCCGGACGGTCTCCAGGTCGGCGAGGACGACCGAGCCGTCCGGCGCGCCGCCGAGGGTGACCAGGGCCGGGTAGGGCGAGGCGGTCTTGCGCGCCTGGGAGGGCGAGAGGAGTTCGCCGGAGTCGTCCGCGCACCACCAGACGTTGGGGGCGTGGGCGGCCCGGAACGGCGCGATCGGGGCGGCCGGCCCGGAGAGGTGCAGTTCGACCGTGTGGCCGGGGGTGATCCGGGCGGCGACGATGGCGGGCAGGCGCTTGCCGCCGCGCACGGTGTTGCGCGCCATGGTGCGCAGGGCGCGGTCGAGCAGGTCCAGGCCGCGGTCGTCCTGGCGGACCTTCAGTTCGGCCTCGAACGCGGCGGCGGGGGCGGCCGGGAGCGCGATGCGGTGGCGCGGCCGGCGGGCGCGCAGCTGCGTGCCGCGCTTGTGGGCGACGGTGCCGACCATCATCGCGGCGAGCAGCACGCCGACGGTGGAGGCGGTGAGGGCGACGGTGTAGTCGTCGCCCTGGGCCTGTTCGGCGTGCGCGGCCGGGGCCTGGGCGTCGGCGGGCACCGGCGCCGGGGTGGAGGGCGCCGGGGTGGCCGGGGTCTGTGGGGCCGGAGCCTGCGAGGCGGGCGCCGGCGGGGCCGGGGCGGGCGCCTGGTCGGCCGGGGCTGGAGCCGGGGTCGGCGCCGGTGCCGGCGCGGGAGCCGGGGCCGGCGCCGGGGCCGGGGCCGGCGCCGGGGCCGGAGCACCGGGCAGGGTCAGCACCATCCCCGGCACGACCACGTCCGGATCGGTCAGCCGTTCGCCGTCCGGCGCCTGGGCGCCCTGGTTGGCCTCGAACAGCTTCGGCCAGGCCTCGGCGTCCCCCAACTCCCTCTCGGCGATGGCCGACAGGCTGTCACCGGCCGCCACCGTGACGGTGCCGCGGCCGCTCCCGGCGCTCCCGTCCGTGCCCGTCTGCGGCACGCTCGGCGCCGGCGGCACGGGCGCGGGCGCCGGGGCGGGCGCCTTGGCCTCGTCGGCCTTGGCGTCGCCGGGCATCAGCAGCTCCCAACCGGGCTGGATGGGCCGCTCGGCGTCGAAGCGCAGACCCGAATCCCCCATCGCCCGGCCGTCGTTGAGCTTGGCGATCTCCACCCACCGCTCCCCCGAGCCCAGCTGGCGCTCGGCGATGGACCAGAGGCTGTCGGCCGGCCGGCTGTCCCGGACGGTGTAGGTGGGCTGCTGGTCGGCGGCGGGGGCGAGCGCGGGCGCGGCCTGGGCCGCGGGCAGCGCGGCCCGCTGCACACCGGCCGCCGGCTGGATCTGCGCGACGGCCGGCGCCCGGTCGGGCACCGCGGCGAAGGCCGAACCGGCCACCGGCAGCAGCGCGATCACCGAGCCGACCAGGCCGGCCGCCATCCGCTGGCTCCAGCCGAAGGCCGGGATCCGCCGGGCGATCCGCCCGCGCAGCTGGGCCGGGACCTCCAGCAGGACGGAGAGCGCGAAGCAGGCCCAGCCCAGCCAGCCGACCACGACGAGCAGCCAGAGGAAGAGCCGCCCGTCGTCGGGACTGGTCAGCAGCTGTCCGACGCCGTCCGGCGCGACCTCGCCCATCGCGGCGACCGCCCCGGTGCCGTACACCAGCAGCGCGGGTACGCCGACCAGCAGGACGAGCAGGGTGACCAGCGCGGCGAGGGCGCCGAGCAGCGCGCCGCCCCGCCCTCGGCGCGGTGGCAGCGGTGCCGGCCGGTGGCGGGCTCCCGCCGCGGCGGGCACGCCCCGGGCCGGGCGTCCGGCGCGGGCTTGGTCCTTGGCACGTGGCGCGACCATCAGTCGGTCTCCGCTTTCTCGACTCCGTGGACGAGGGTGGCACTGCCCTTGCCCGTGACCTTCTGTTTGCCGAGCTCGCCCAACAGGGCCGGCCTGTAGTCGGCCTGCACCGTGACGGTCACGGACGAACCGTCGTCCGAGAACGCCACGTCGTGGACGGCGAGGTGGTACAGGGCGAGGTAGCTGTTGGCGGCGTCCTTGACGTAGTCCTGCTTGACCTTGTACCCCTCGCCCCGGAGCACGGCGGCCTCGTCGAGCTGCTGGCCGCCCACCCGGGCGGCCTCCTGGGCGTAGCCGTCGGTGCGCTCGGCGACGCGCAGCCGGCCGCCGGCGTCCACGACGAGCGCGATGACCAGGACCAGGAACGCCGCACAGATCGCCACGAAGATCGCGATCGCGCCGCGGTCCGACCGGTCCCGGCCGCGCCGGCCTCCGGTCCGCCGTCGGACGGCCTGGCCGCCCCACCGTTCCCCCCCGGGTCTGCGCACCGTCACGCCCCCTCCCGCACCTTCGTCTCCCTGGCGGTCCCACCGGGGACCGCTCCGCCTCGTCCTGCCGTCCCCCGGGAGCTCTCCGCTTGCGTCTCCCCCGCGCGGGCCGTCCCCAATCCCCGCCCGGAGCCCTCGTCGGCACCGGCCGTCCGCCCCACCGCCATCGGCCGGCTCACCCGGCCCGGTAGTGGTCGACCACCGAGACGAACCGGCCCACCAGCCGTTTCGTCCCGGGCATGCCCGGCCCGGCCAGGAGGTCGCTCAGACCCACGTCGCACCGGACCGTCACCTCGACCGTCGCCAGCGTCACCCCGTGGCTGGTCAGCTCGCCGTGCTTGACCGCGGTGTCGCTGTCCCGGCAGCTGACGCCCTGCTGCCGCAGGGTCTCGGCGGCGGTCTTCCGGACCAGTTCGTCCATTCCGTCCACGCTGCGCGCCAGCGAGGCCGTCCGGGCCGCCGAGCGGGCGGCCGCCTCCACCGTGCCGGCCGCGGTCTGCACCCGCCCGGCGGCGATGGCGACCAGCACCAGCGCGACGACGCCGGGGGCGACGATCGCGGCCTCGATCGCCACCCCGCCGCGGTCCCGCCCGCGCGCCGACCGGGCCGGGCGCAGGCTCACGAGCCCGCGCCCCCACCGGACGGGCCACGGGGGTCGGGCCGGGCGCGGGGCCCGCCTCACGGCGCGGCCGCCGGCGGGACGAAGCGCTCGCGCGGCGCCTCGGCGTGCTGCGTGATGGTCGGCGGGGTGATGCCGGGGATCAGGACCGGTGGCGTGAGCTCCACCGTGACCCGGATCAGCTCCGGCGTACTCCCGTCGGTCCGCACCCGGTAGCCGGGGCCGTCCTGCCGTCGCAGGAAGTCCTCGGCCTGCCGCCTGGCCGCGGTGTCCTTCACCTCGTCGCTCCGGTTCCCCTGTACGCGGCCGGCGTCCACGCCCTCCCGGGCGGCGGTGAGCGCGAGTTGGCGGTTGTACCACCAGATCGAGCCCTGGACGACGAGCAGCACGAGCAGCAGGACGACCGGGAAGACGATGGCCAGGCTCAGGCTTATCGCTCCGCGGTCGCGACGGCGACGGGGTCGGTGCCTCACGGGGTGGCCGCACCGCCCCCGCCGGGCAGGTTCGGGTCCTGCTCGACCTTCTTCACGACCTTGTCCTTCAACGCGTACAGCGCCACCGCGACCGCTCCGGCGACGAACACCAGCGCGATGATGGCGAGCGCGAGTTCGATGCTGATCGCGCCGCGGTCGCCGCGCGCCCGGGCGGCCTTCAGCCGGCCGACCCGGAACTGGAAGAGCAGCAGGGCGAACTGCACGGGCAGCAGGGTGGGCCGGATCAGTCGGCCTGCCAGGGATTTGAGCTGGTCGGACATCGGAGGACTCCCGGGGGTTGGGTGTGGTGACAGGCGCTCACCGGCACCAGCACGGTGTCAGGCGAGCATCTGGTGGAGCGCGGGGAAGACGATCAGGGCGGTCATCAGCAGGGTCAGCGCCGCCCCGGGCGCGACCATCCGTTCGCTGTCGGCGTTGGCCCGCGCGAGGTCCTCGGCGAGCAACTCGCCCCGCAGGCCCTTGGCCCGGGCACGCAGGGTGTCGTACACGGCGGCGCCGTCGGTACCGGAGAGCCGCATGATGTCGGCGACGTCCTGCAACGGCGTCAGCCCGAGTTCGGCGGCGAGCGCGTCCAGTCCCGCCCAGGGCGGCAGCCGGTCGGTCGCGGCGCGGTCCAGGGCGTCCCGGATCCGGCGGAAGACGGGGCCGCGGCCGACCGCGGCGGCCCGGCGCAGCGCCTCGGCGGGCCCGAGGTCGGCGGCCCGCTCCAGCGCGACCAGCTCCAGGTAGGCGGCGATGCCGTGCAGGTACTCCGTCCGCGCCTCCTTGGCCTCGCCGCGCACGATGGCGTCCGGGACGAACCAGAGCAGCCCGCCGAGCAACGGCCCGACCAGCAGCGGCAGCGCGAACGGCAGGCCCATGTCCAGCAGCACCGCCATCGCCGACAGGTAGGCCGGCAGCACGAGGCCGATCACGGCGAACAGCAGCTTGTGCGCCATGAACCGGGCCGGGGCCCGGCCGATCAGCGACAGCTCGCGCTGCGGGACGCGCACCCCGCGCAGCCCGATCGAGCGCTCGCCGATCCGGTCGAACCAGCGCGGCCGCTCGTCCGGGTCCGGCGCCCGGTCGGCGGGCGTGCGGTGCAGCCGGTCCAGGGCCTGGCTCAGGTCGGGCGGCGCGGGCCGGAGTTCGGAGATCAGCAGGGCGACGCCGCCGGCCGCGACCGCGCCGGCCAGCACGGACCAGGGGGAGATCACCGGACCTCCCCGAGGAGTCGCCGGTCGTCCCCGGTCTCCTGCGGCTCGCCTTCGGCCGACGCCTCGGCGGCGCGCCGCCGGCCCCCGCCGCGGCCGCGCCGTTCGGGCTCCAGCAGACGCGGCACCGGCGGGTGCGCGGCGAGCGCGCGCATCCAGGCGATGATCGCCACGAAGAGCGCGGCGACCACCGCGAGCACGATCTGGCCCAGCGCGGTGCTGTAGGGCCGGGTGTAGTCGGTGTTGAACGAGCCGATCACGACGACCAGCACGATGATCCCGACCAGCCAGCGGATGGTGGTGCGGTGCTTGGCCCGGTCGGCCTCGATCGTGCGGCGCTGACGGACCTCCTCGCGGACCGACTCGGCCATGTCCGAGAGCGCCCGGGCCAGGCCGGGGCCGCTGTCCCCGGCGCGCAGCAGCAGGGCGGCGAGCACCTTGTCGGCGGTGGCGTCCGCGAGGCTGTCGGCGAAGGCGCGCAGCGCCTCCTCCGGCCGCCAGCGGGCCTGCAGCCGGGCGGCCAGCTCGCCGACCTCCTGCTCCAGGGCGGCGGGCGCGGTGCGGCGGCTGGTGACGATGGCCTGGTTGAGGCCGACGCCGAGCAGCAGCACGTCGGCGATGCGCTGGGTCCACTCGGAGAGCGCCTCCAGCCGTTCGATGCGGTGGGTGTCCGAGCGGGTGGTGTCGAAGAGCCAGGGCAGGCCGAACACGGCCAGCGGCACCAGCAGCGCGGTGAGCGGGATGCCGGTGAAGAGCCAGCCCAGCGGCGCGGCGACGAGCGCGACCGGCAACTGGATCCGGCGCAGCCGCGCCGTCCGGGCGGAGGCGGTGCCGGGCGCGCCGTACCAGAGGACGTGGCCCCGGGAGGCCAGCGGGCTCCGGCCGTCCTCGTCCGGGTCGCCGGTCTCCTCGCTGCCGAGCGCCCAGAACACCAGGGTCACCAGGCCGGCCGTGACCAGCAGGCCGCAGAGGACGAAGAGCAGGGTCATCGCGCCCCACCGCCGATCCGCAGTTGCAGCGGCTGGCCCCAGCTCCCGTAACGGGAGCCGAGCAGCGCGGCGTCGAAACCGGCCCGGCGCAGATCGTCCAGGCAGTTCGGCGGGGTATGCGGGACGGCGCGGGGCTCACCGAGCTCGGGACGCGGGCCGAACACGGTGTTCAGCGCGGGCCGGCCGCTCTCGCCGAGGCCGGCCACCTCCAGGACGTGCGAGACGAAGCGGTGGCGGCGGCCGCCGACGGCCGTCTCGTCGACCATCGCGACGTGCACGATGAGGTCCACCGCGTTGGCGGTGAGCCGGTAGGCGAGCGTGTCGGTCATGTGCGAGCCGTACTCCAGGCAGAGTTCGGCGATGCGGTCGACGACCATGTGCGGGCCGCGGGCGTGCAGGGTGCACATCGAGCCGCCCTCGCCGTTGGTCATGACGCGCAGCATCGGGACGACCTCGCCGGAGCGGACCTCGCCGACGATGATCCGGGAGAGCGTCATCCGCAGCGCGGCGGGGATGAGGTCGCCGATGCTCAACTCGCCCGCCAGCCGGCCCTCGACGCGCTCGCCGTTGCCCTCCCGGGCCTCCATCGGGACGACCTGGCGCAGATGGCCGAGGGTGTGCAGCCAGAGCTCGAACTCCGACTCCAGGGTGCCGATCCGCTCGTCCGGCGGGATCTCGGCGGCCATCGCGCGCAGCAGGCTGGTCTTGCCGACGCCCTGGGTGCCGGTGATCATCACGTTCTTCCGGGCCCGGATCGCCGCGGCCAGGAAGGCGGCCAGGGTGGTGTCCAGGGTGCCGAGTTGGACCATCTCGGACAGCGTCGCCGAGGCCACCCGGTGGCGGCGGATCGCCACGTACGGGCGCGGGGTCACCTCGGTGAGCGCCTGGAGGCGCATCCCGCCCTCCAGCCGGAGCGCGAGGGTCGGGCTGGAGGTGGAGAGGCTGCGCTCGCCGCCGCCGTGCTGGCGGGCGAGGTCCTGGAGCAGTTCGATCAGCTCGGCGTCGCTGTCGGCCACCGGCGGCACCTGGCGCAGGGGTTGGTGGACCCGGGAGACCCAGACGTCGTCGCAGCCGTTGATCAGGATGTTCTCGATGTCCGGGTCGTCGAGGTAGGGCTGGAGCCGCCCGGCCCGGAACAGCAGGTCGAAGACGGCTTCGGCGAGCGAGCGGTCCTGCTCGCGGGTCGGCGGGATGCCGTGGGTCTGCGCGTAGGCGTCGGACCAGCGGGCGACCGCCTCCTCGATCAGGGCCCGCCCGCGCTGGCGGCGGGTGGCGCGGTCCGGTTCGACGCCGGAGGTCGCGGTCAACCGGGCGATCTGCTGGTGCAGTTCGGCCGCCACCTGGCGCTTCAGCTCGCGCGCCACCTGCGGGTCGACGGCCGGCCGGGTGCCGGCGCCGCGCAGGTCGAGCGCGGGCAGCGGGGCGGGCACGGCGGTCGGGGTCGCACCGGCCTGGTACCCGTCCGGGTACGGCGCGGCGGCCGGCCCGACCGGGCCGGGGGGGACGTGGCCGGGCCGGGGCGCCGACGGGGGCTCCGGCTGGGGAGCCGTCCAGGGCAGTGCGGCCGGGTCGGCCGCCGGACGCTGGTGCAGGGGGCTACCGCGCACGGAGCACCTCCCCGTAGCTGACGTGGGACTGCGGACCGGCGGACGGGTGCCGCGGCCCCTGGGCCAACAGCGTCTGGGGCTGCGGTGGTTGAGGCTGCGACTGCGGTTGAGGCTGCGGCTGCGGCGACGACTGGGGCCCGTACGAGGCCTGCCCGTACGGCTGCTGCCCGTACGGCTCGGCCGCGCCGAACTGCGGCTGCCCGTAGGGCGCCTGGCCGTACTGCTCCGCCCCGCCGTACGGCTGCTGGCCGTACTGCTCAGCCCCGCCGTGGGCCCCCGGGGCGTCGGACCGCGGCGACGGCCCCTGCTGCGGCGGCTGGACGTGCGCCGGAAACGGCGCGGGCGCGGCCGGCTGCGGCGCCAGCCCGGCGAGCGGGGCCACCGGACCGGTGGTGATGACCGGAGCCTGCGGCACCGGCCCGTACGGCTGGGGCGCCGACGGGTACCCGGGGGCCGCGCCCTCCCCGTCCGGCACGGGCGCCGGACCGACCTGGGCGGGCGCCGCCGAGGGCGCCAGCCGCTGCCTGCGGCGGCGCACCAGTCGCTGCACTTCGTCGGCCGCCGACCGGGCGGTCCGCATCAGCTCCGAGCGGATGAACCGCCGGTCGGTGATGTCCCCGCCGTCCGAGAGCACCCGCGCGGTGCGGGCCGCGTACGGCAGCAGTCCGAGCACCGGAAGGCCGTACTCGCGCGAGACCTCCGCGCCGGAGTAGGGGCCCTCGGTGACCAGCAGCAGCCCGAGCGCGTCGGCCCCGGTGCCGGCGGCCGTGAGGTCCTCGGCGAGCGCGGACAGCCGCGGCCGGGCCGCGCTCAGCCCGCGCAGGGTGGTCCGCACGGTCACCGCGACCACGTCCGCCCGGCGGGCCAGCACGGCGCTGGTCCCGGTGGCGCCGGAGCGCCCGAGGTCCAGGATGACGTCGTAGCCCTGCGGTTCCAGCCCGTGCAGCACCTCCATCAGCGGCTCCCAGGTGTAGGCGAGCCCGGGTGCCTGGGTCGGATCGGTCAGGCCGGGCAGCAGCAGCCGTTCGGCGTTGCCCTCGGGCGAGAGGTCGATCAGCTGCTCCCAGAGCGTCTGGGCGAGCAGGCCGCGCCGGTCCGCGACCGCCAGGTTGCGCAGCCCGTAGACCGCCTCGACCCGGCCCTCCAGGGCGCCGGCCAGCACGGCTCCGCCGTCCGGGTCGCACTCCACCAGGACGATCCGGCGCCCCGGCGGAAGCGGCCAGGCCAGCAGCAGCGCCAGGGCCGTCGTGGTCGCGCCCGGAGCTCCCGGGCCGCCCACCACCGCGATCACCGCCATCTCAGCCCCCACCCGCCCCGGAGGGCGTCGCGGAGCCGGACGGCGCGGCGGAGGCCGTCGGCGCGCCCGTGCCCGAAGGCGCCCCCGAGGGCGCCCCGGACGGCGCGGCCGCGCCGCGCGGCGCCAGCACCACCTGGATCCGCCCGCTGGCGACCCAGGAGGCCAGCCGGGGCGCGTCGGCCGCCGCCACCGCCACGTCCACCACCTGGCTGCCGTCGGTGTCCACCCGGCCGACCGTGACGACGAGCGCGGACAGCGAGTCCGGCCGGCCGCTGTCGGGCGTGTAGACGACGACGACCGACACGCCGGGGGTCAGCCGGGCCGCCGGCAGCTGGGTGCGCTTGGCCGACACGCCGACCAGCAGCTGGCCCGGCTGGACGGTCAGGGGCTGCGCGAGGTCCGCCGTCAGCAGCAGCGCGCCGCGCCTGAGGTCGGTGCTGGCCCGCATCCCGACCGCCTTGCCGCGTTCCGCGGCCGCCAGCGGTTTCAGCGCCGGATCGGTCGCGATCCGCGCGACCACCAGGTCCGCGTCGGTCACCACCTGTCCGAACGGCACGTCACGGGCCAGTGCCAGGACGGCGACCCGCTGGCCGGTGCTGTTGTAGAGCACCGCGCCGCCCAGCCCGCCGGCGGCTATCAGCGCCACCGCCATCGCCAGCACGGCCGGCCGCCGGCGTCGTGCCCGCAGGGTCCGCCCGGGGGCGTGCGGCGCCCCGCGCCCCTGCTCCGGCACCGCCACGGACACCGCCGCGGCCCCGGCCGCACTGGCCCCGGGCGTCGCAAATGTACGGTTCTCCACCGGGTTCCGGCCTTCCCACGTCGTTCGGACATTGCTGCGTGCGCGCCGGTGCGGCGGGGGTCGCCCCCGCCGCACCCGCGTCAGTTGAGGACCTGCACCTCGCCCACCCGCAGCTCCAGCGGAGCGAAGGTGAGCGGGACCTTGATCGGATCGACCTTCTGGGTGCTGCCGGTGACGGTCACCACGCCGACCCAGTTGGCCTGGATGCTCCCGACGAAGGTGCCGCGCGGCTTGCCGCCCGAGCCGGTGGTGAACTCGTGGCCGCAGGTGGGCGACTTGGCGGCGCCGTACTTGGCCTCGTAGGGCGTGCCGGCCGCGGCGCCCGGCTTGTCACAGGTCTCCTTCCGGCCGTCCCCGAGGTCCCAGACCACCGAGTCCAGCCGCGGCGTGACGGTGACCGTGATCCCGCCGCCGCTCACCGACTTCGCCGCCGGCGCCTTGGCGTTCTCCAGCCAGAGCCAGACCGGCACCCCGACCACGGCCGTGTCCTTGGGCGCCACACCCGGCTCGGGGAACGGCAGGACGATGGTGTCCATGATCCTGCGCGCCTCCGCCACCGGATTGAGCGGCGGCGGCCCGGCGGGCGCCTGGGCGAAGAACTTGGGCGCGGGCGCGCCGATGCCGCCGTCGGTGAAGCGGCAGGTCACCGCGTAGACCGTGCCCTCGGAGGGCTGGTGCCCCTCCCAGGCCTCGGAGCCGGCCGGCGGCTGCGGGGAGACCTCGCGGTAGTAGCAGCCGGTCGAGCCGCTGAACCAGCCCAGCTCCGGGTCGTGGCAGGGCCAGTCCTGGCCGTTCCAGCGGCAGATCTGCGGGCCGCCGGTGCTCCCGCCGCCCGTCCCGCCGCCCCCCGGGGAGGGCGTGCCGCCGGGGATGGTGCCGCCCTCGCAGATGACGTTGACGGCGCAGTGCGTGACGTCCCCGCCGATCGGTGGTTCGTCCGCCATCGCAGGCGCGGCCGGGGATAACAGCAATCCCGCGACCAACAGCGTGCGGATCACGAATCGCCGTACCGGTTTCAGCATGTTCGGTCCACCTCCCGCTTGAACTCGTAGATCAGCCAGCGCGTCTGGAACTGTCGCAGGGAAACGGTCGCGATGTACCGGGTGAGCCGCCGCGGTGGATCCTTTACCGCGCGGGTGGTCGCATCGGCCTGGTGCCAGTCGGTCACATCGAGGCAGTCCTCGATGACGGCGGCCTGCGGGTCCGCCTTCAGATCGACGCTCTTCACCACGGGTGAATTCCGCGGGGCGCCGATCATCACCAGTTTGGCGTCATGGAGCTGACGGAGATTGACGAGGGCGTCGGCCAGTGCCTTCCCGGACGAGTACGTCTCCAACTGGGAGCCGTCCGAATCGGCCCGGGCGAAGTCCGCCGCCTGGGTCTGCCACCAGTCCTGATAGGTGCTCAGCGCCAGTCGCCCCGCCGCGCCTTCGGGCCCTTCGGTCGGCGCGATCCCGACGTTTGCCGAACCACCCGAAGGAGTTACCGGGTTCACTCCCGCAACACTGGGCGCAGCCGTCCCGAGACGATCGACGGAACCGGCGCCACCACCGCTCCCACAGGCGGTCAGAAGCATCGCCAAAACCAGCCCAGCGACCCCAACCGCCCCAGGGCGCAATACATTTCCGCGCCGCCGCATCGCCCCACCTCGTCGCGACCGACCCCGTCCGTGGCCTGTGGTCGCCAGAAGAATTCCGCTGCCCCGCCGGTGTTGCCGCGAGAGCATCGATTCTTCGCCAAGCCACCCCTTCACGGCAACACCCCGGGCCACCTGACCTTACGTGGAAGGTGGATCCGTCGGGGCACTTTCACGCCACAGGACGGCCAACAGTTCTTCGGAAAGCGACAATCCGGCCAATGCGCCCCGCACCGCGGCCCGATTGCGCATCAGGAGGCGCCCGCCCGGCGGCGGTACGAGCAGGCGCGCGCCCGGCGCACCGGCCGGATCACGGCCGTCGAGCAGACCGGCGACGGCCGGCTGGAGGTCGAGCGGGGCGACGGCGGCCGGTGCTCCGGGGAGCCCCTGCCGGAGCACCCCGGTCAGGGCCCGGCTGAACGACCCCTCGCCGCCCGGCAGTACGGCGTCCCGCCCGCGTCTGCCGGGGGTGTAGCGGCCGATCCGGCCCCAGAGCGGGACCCGCGAGTAGCTGAGCAGCTCGCCGACGCCGTCCTCGCCGCCACCGCGTTCGAGGGCCGACCAGGTGTCCCGGTCCACGACGGCGTCGACCAGCAGCAGCGCCTCCTCCTGGTCGCCGTGGACCATCGCGCTGACCACCCAGTCCCAGGCGAGCCCGCGCCGGTACGCGTTGTCGGCGGTGCTGCCGCCGGTGACCAGGGCCAGCCGCCGGCCGCGCGGATCCGCCACCAACTGGCCGACCAGGCAGACCAGCAGCCACCGGCCCGGCCGCGCGGCCGCCTCCCGCACCGTCGTGAGCATGGTGTTGGCGTCCGCGCCCGGCTCCACCACGGCCACCCGGCAGCCCGCCGATCCGGCGTCGAAGCACATCCCGGGCAGCACGTCGGCGAGCAGCCGGGCGCCGTCCGCCGCGAGCGCCGAACCGCCGAAGCCGCGGTCCGGCCCGCCGTCCGCCCCGATCACCACAAGGTCGACCCCACTGACCACCCGCACCGCCCCCTCCTCGCCGGCCCCGGGAACCCGGGACCGCCCGCCGCGCCCGTGTACCGCCGCGGCCCCTGTCCTGCCCTGTCCTGCGTGCGCCGCCGGGCCCGCCCGGCCCCGGTCGCCGGGTGCCGCCCGTGCCGGCGGCACGTTCCACCCGCCGCCGGACAAGCTACCGCCCCGGGCCGCGGCGACGGGGCTCCCGGCCCGGCCGCTCCGGGACCATGGGCCCTATCGGCCGCACACCGGCGGGGGCACGATCGGACCCATGGACCGTGACGACCGGGTGGAGACCCTGTGCGAGGCCGAGTGCCTTCGGCTGCTCAGCACCGTGCCCGTCGGACGCGTGGTGTACACCGAGCACGCGCTGCCGGCCGTGCTGCCGGTCTCCTTCGACGTCACGCCGGACGGGCGGCTGCTGCTGGCGGTGCGCCGGAGCAGCACCACCGCGCGCGGGCTGGACGGCACCGTCGTCGCCTTCCAGGCCGACCGGCTGGACGCGGTCACCCGGACCGGCTGGAGCGTCCTGGTGCATGGCCGGGCGGACGTGGTGCGCGACCCGGAGCTGGTCCGCCGGGCACTGCGCAGCGGGCTGCGTCCCTGGGTCGGCGATCCCGACCCGATGTTCGTCGCACTGGTGCCGGAGCTCGTGGGCGGCCGCCGACTGCTGCCCGCCGGCCGCACGGTGCAGCGGTCCTAGGGGTGTGCTCGTCCGACCGGCCCGAAGCTCGCCGGACCGGTGACCGGCCCGCCGTGGACGGCGGAGCGCCCGCCGTGGACGGCCCCCTGACAGGTGACCGGCGAGTAGGCATACTCTCCCGGAGTTCCCCCACCTCCGCCTGCCACCAGGAGCGCACCGTGACGACCTTCGCCTCCCTCGCCGACCTGACCGCCGCCGTCGGCACCGAACTCGGCACCAGCCGGTGGCACACCGTCGAGCAGGAGCGGATCGACCTGTTCGCCCAGGCCACCGGCGACCACCAGTGGATCCACGTCGACCCGGAGCGGGCGAAGGAGAGCCGGTTCGGCTCGACCATCGCGCACGGGTACCTCACGCTCTCGATGATCCCGGTGCTGGCCAAGGAGTGCTACAGCGTGGAGGGCGTCCGGATGGCGCTGAACTACGGCTCCGAGAAGGTGCGCTTCCCGGCTCCGGTGCCGGTCGGCACCGCGCTGCGGGCCACCGCCGAGCTGGTCTCCGCGACCGAGGTGCCCGGCGGCGTCCAGGCGGTCGTCCGGTTCACCATCACCAGCGCGGAGAGCGAGAAGCCGCACTGCGTCGCCGAGACGATCACCCGCTTCTACGCCTGAGCCCGGGGGCCGGGCCGGGCCTCCCGCGCGTGCCGTTCGGCCCGGCGTACGCCGAACGGCACGCGTGGGGCCGTCCACCGGGTCCGGACCGCCCGCTGCGAGTAACCTCCGACGAGATGGTCGTCGTACCGCTTCGGTCTCACCGCCGTGGGTACGCGCCCCGGCATGCCCGGTAGCCGCAGCCGCCCTTGGAGGTGCCGTGCCCCGCCCCGTCCCGTGGTTCTCCCGCGTCGCCGCTCTGGCCTCGCAGTTCTCCGTCCCCTCAGCGACCACGACGGCCCCGGGCCTGGCCGGACTCCCCCGCGCGGCCTGGCAGCGGGTCCGGACGGACGCCTTCGGGGCCGACCCGCGGGGCGAGCGGCTGGCCCGGATCCACCGCTCCCCGCAGTTCGCGGACGGCGCGTTCCGCAACCCGCTGCCGACCCGCCGACTGGTGTACGAGCGCAGCCCGCTGGAGATCACCCGCGCCCAGCTCACCGCCGACAAGACCCGCCGGGTGCCGACCGCCGCCGTGCCGCTGCACCGGCTGCTCCCGGTCGACCTGGCCCGGCCCCCCGCGTCCGGACTGCGGCTCAGCTGGCTCGGCCACGCCACCGTGCTGGCCGAGATCGGCGGCCGCCGGGTGCTCTTCGACCCGGTCTGGGGCGAGCGCTGCTCACCGTTCGGCTGGACCGGTCCCAAGCGGCTGCACCCCGTCCCGCTGCCGCTCGCCGAACTCGGCCCGGTGGACGTCGTGGTGGTCTCCCACGACCACTACGACCACCTGGAGATGGCCGCCGTCCGCGCGCTGTCCGCCACCGGCGCGGTCTTCGCCGTCCCGCTCGGGGTCGGCGCGCACCTGGAGCACTGGGGCGTGCCGGCCGACCGGATCGTCGAGCTGGACTGGTGGGAGTCGGCCGAGGTGGCGGGCCTGACGCTGACCGCCACCCCGGCCCGGCACTACTGCAGCCGCGGCCCGCGCACCAGCGCGCTGTTCCTCTGGGCGTCCTGGGTGGTGTCCGGCGGCGGGCACCGACTCTTCCACAGCGGTGACACCGGCTACTTCCCCGGGTTCGCCGAGATCGGCCGCCGGTTCGGGCCCTTCGACGCGACGATGATGCAGGTCGGCGCGTACAGCGACTTCTGGCCCGAGGTGCACATGACGCCCGAGGAGGGCGTCCGGGCCCATCTCGACCTCGGCGGCGAGCTGCTGCTGCCGATCCACTGGTGCACCTTCAACCTGGCGCCGCACCCCTGGGAGGAGCCCGCCGAACGGGTGGTCGCCGCCGCCCAGGCGCTCGGTGCCCGGCTGGCGGTGCCGCGCCCCGGCAAACCCTTCGAGCCGGCGGACCCGCCCGCCCCGCGGCTCTGGTGGCGGGCGGTCGCGGCGCTGCCCCGCGACGACCGCGAACTGCTCGTCCCGGACGGCCTGGCCGGGGCGGCGGGCCACCCCCCGGTCCGCCCCCAGGGCGCCGCGGAGGACGACGGCGTTCCCGTCTGAGCCGCGGCGTGCCGTCAGCCCGCCGCGCCGTCAGCTGCCGCCGTCAGCTCGCCGCCTCCTCCTGCTTCGCCCGGCGGCGGATCACCCGCCAGGCACCCTGCTGCACCAGCAGCGTCAGCACCCCCGCCACCACGATGCCCAGCATGTTCACCAGCAGCTGCCAGCTGGAGCCCCAGAACTGGTTCAGGTCGCCGTAGCCGAGCGCGACCGCCGCGTTGGCGGCCGCCGGTACGGTGGTCACCGAGATCGCCACGCCGACCAGCATCCCGGCCTTCGCCGAGGTCAGCGAGAGCAGACCGGCGACCCCCGCGAGCAGGGCGACCACGAAGGAGGTCGCGTCCGGCTGCCAGATGAACGAGGTGTTCGGCCGCGCTCCGTCGAAAGCCGCCTGGCTGAACAACCCGAGGGCGTCCATCAGCAGGGAGAACAGGACGGTCAGCGCCATCGCGACCGCGAAGCCGGCCACCAGCGCGTTCAGCGACCGCAGGGCGGGCCGGGCCCGCCGCTGGACCAGCGCGACGCAGAACCCGGCCAGCGGCCCGAACTCCGGCCCGACGGCCATCGCGCCGACCACCAGGATCGCGCTGTCCAGCACGGCCCCGCACGCGGCCAGCATGGTCGCGACGGTGAGGAAGGCCAGGTAGACGGCGGTGAGGGTGGACTCCTCGTGGGTGATCTCGGAGACCGCCTCCCAGACCAGCGCGTCCGCCCCCTCTCCCGGCGCGAGCCGCTCGGCCTCGTCGGCGGCGGCCGAGAGGGTCAGCGCGACCTCCTCGGCGCTGATCGCCCCGCGCTCGGAGAGCCCGGTCTCCCGCAGCGCCCCAAGCACCTCGTCCGCCGACTCGCGCGCCACGTCGCAGAGCACCACGTCCCCGGCGGGCCGGACGGCGGCATCCGGCAGGACCACCACATGGGTCACGCCGACGAAGCCGTCCAGGCTGTCGAGGACGGCCTTCCGCAGGTCGTGGGGGACGATCAGGCGCAGGTGCAGCACGGGGGCTCCGGGCAGTGGTCTCGGCGAGGAACGGACCGGCTCACCCTAGGGCCTGCCGCCCGGGCCCCGGCCGCCCGGGGCGGGCGGCCGGGGCTCCACGGGTCACCCGGGGCGTCACCCCGCCAGGATGTCGCGCAGGGCGCGGGCCTCCTTCACCAGGCGGGCGGTACCGGGCCGGGCCGCCGCCTCCGTCACCTCGGGGATCGGGCCCCGGGCCGAGCTGCGCCGGGCGCAGTCGGCGGCCAGCGCGACCAGCTCACCGGTGCCCCGGCCCGCGGCGCCCGCCAGCACGGCCGGCAGCGCGGGCGCCAGGACCGACCAGACCGTGCCGTACGCGCCGGTGTCGGCGGCCGCGGTCAGCGCCTGGGCCAGCCGGTTGGGCTTCACCGTGCCCTCGGTGACCAGCTCCCCCAGCTCACGGCCGAGCAGCCCGCCGTCGAGGCACCCGCGGGCGGCGAGGACGAGCAGGGCGTCCACCGCGGCCGTGCGGTCCTCGGGGAAGCGGGCGCCCAGCCCGTACGCCAGCGCCAGGTGGAGCGCGAGACCGGCCGGTCCGCCGGCCTCGGCGAGGACGGGCAGCAGCCCGGCGGCGCCGCGCTGCTCCCGGTCGGCGCCGCCGGCGAACCCGTCGAGCCAGCGGGCGGCCAGCTCCTCCCGGTGGTGCGGCAGGACGGCGGCCCAGTGCGCGGTCGGCTGCCAGAGCCACTCGTCCTGGGCCGACGCCCGCACCACGCTGGGCTCGGTGGCCGCCAGCAGCGCCCGGAACTCGGCGCCCAGCCGCTCGCCGGCCGGGCCCCGCGGGCCCGCCCCGACGCCGGGCTGGGCGACGCAGATCCGCTTGACGCCCTCCCACCGGTGCTCCCGCCGACGCTCCCAGAAGAACGACCGGGCGCCGGCGTCCCGGGCGGGCGGCGCGAACCGCACCCGTTCGGAGGACTGGCCCGGCAGACCGCCCTCGCGCAGCCAGCGGGCCGCCCAGCGCCCGGCCGGCGAGGTCAGCCGGTCGGCGGCGGCCAGCACGGCCTCGTCCGCGGTCACGGTGAGCCGCAGCAGCGCCGCGTGCAGATCGGCCTCCCCCGGCTCGACCCCGGCCTCCTGGTAGCGGCCCAGCCGGTCGACCAGGGCCTGCGCCGACAGCGCACCGGTGGTGTCGGTCGGGGTGGCGAGCAGCAACGGCGGCCGGTCGGCCATGACCCGCTCGGCCGCCTCGGTCAGCCGGACGGCGAACACGTTGCCGTACACCGTGTTGTGCCCGCCGCGCAGCGGCACCGAGTTCTTGTCCCGGAAGACGGCCCCGCGCAGGCGCGGGTCGGCCGCACCGGCGATCACGGCCGCGACGTACAGCACGTCCTCCGGCCCGCAGTCGTGCCAGCGGCCGAACCCGGTCCACGGGTGCACCCGCAGCACCGGCGCCAGCGCCTCGGCGAGCGCCGCGCGGTCCAGGTGCGCGTGCCGGACGAGACCGTCCAGGGTGCGCTCGAAGTCCGCGACCTCGGGCTGCGCGGCGGCCAGCAGCACGGACAGCTCCTCGGCGACCTCGGCGGCCGTCGCGATCGGCTCGCCCAGCGGCCTCGGCACCGGAGCGGGCGGGAGCAGCTCGCTCCAGCCGGTGTCCGGGTCGTCGCCGCCGACCGGCGCGCCCAACAGCTCGCCCGCGCGGGCGTGGTGGGCCGGGTTCAGCCCCTCGGCGGCGAGGCGCAGGTCGGGCAGCACCGCCTCGCCCGCCGCCCGGAGGTGGCGGGCGACCACGGCGAGGGCCCGCTCCTGGAGGGCGGAGTCGGGGTGGCCGAAGGCCTCGGCGGCCGCCAGCACCACCGGGCCGGCGCGCTCGGGCGAGCGCTTCGCGGCCTTGTCCAGCCAGCCCAGTTGGGCGCGCACCAGCTTCTTCTCGGTCCGGAACAGCACCACCGCCGAGGCCTCCGCCAGCACCTCGGGCTCGACCAGCCCGGCGGCGTCCAGCTCGGACAGCACCTGCTGGGCGTGGCCGGCGATCACCGAGAGCGTGTCCAGCAGGGCGACCAGACTCCGGACCTGCTTCGCGTACTCGTCCGGGCTCGGCGCGAGCGCCGCCAGGACGCCCAGGAAGGCCCGCTGGTCACCCGGCTTGCCGCCGCGCACCAGGCGGGCCAGGCAGCGGTCGATCAGCTCGGCGCGGTCCACCCGGCCCTCGGCCGCGAGCGCGGTGAGGGCGGCGGGCCAGGAGTCCCCGGGCCGCTCGGTGCGCCGGTGCTCGAACCGCCAGCCGACGTCGGCGAGCTCGAACACCCGGGGCGCCAGCAGCGGGGTGAAGGCGTCCTCGCGGAGGTACTCCAGCAGCGTCCGGCTGCGGTCCCGGCGGCCGTCGCCGGCCCCGACCCGGTCGAGCCACTCGCCGGTGAAGGCCTCGGTGGCCGGCACCGGGCAGCCGGTCCGCC
The DNA here is from genome assembly GCF_040630735.1 of Kitasatospora sp. NPDC005748. Classification (NCBI taxonomy): domain Bacteria; kingdom Bacillati; phylum Actinomycetota; class Actinomycetes; order Kitasatosporales; family Streptomycetaceae; genus Kitasatospora; species Kitasatospora sp. NPDC005748. Next base: position 2,889 of record NZ_JBEXYD010000067.1, on the reverse strand, counting down.
GGACGGTCCGCTCGATCAGCGGGTAGAGGTCCCAGCTCCAGCCCGAGCCGCGGCGGGCCGCCAGCCGGTTGACCACCTCGATCTGCCACTCGACCGGCTGGGCCTCGACGACCGCGCCGAGCGCCGGGTGGCGGGCGCAGGAGCGGCCGGCGAAGTCCCGCCCGCCGATCCAGGCGGCGGCGCCGGCCGGCCCGGCGTGGCAGCCGGCGCCGGCCACCAGCACCGCCCCGGCCCGCGCGGTCGCCGCGTTCGACCACTCGCCGCGGAGCTCCTTGCGCAGCTCCTTGAGGGCCGGCAGACAGGCCCGCCGCTCGGCCGGGCCGAGCGCCGCGACCAGCGCCGGCACCTGCGGGGTCCGCCCTTCGCGAACCGCCCGCAGCAACTCCTCGACGCCGCTCACGCGCCCGCCTCCCGCCCGCTCGCGACCCGCTCCCGCACCACGGCGACCGCCAGCGCGTGCTTGCACGGACCGCGCCCGCCCCGGTACTTGGCCCACCAGAGGCAGGTGCAGCTCACCCGGCCCGCCTCGTCCGTGCGCACCCGCTGGTGGTGGTCGTCCACGGTGACCTCGGCGAGCGCGCCGCCCGGCTCCAGCCGTACCGCGCCCGCCGCGACCAGCGCGTGCGCGGCCCGCAGCCGCGGGTTCCGCGCCACGGCCCGGCCGGCGTCGTACGGCAGCTGGCGGTGGAAGTAGGCGGCCTCGGCGGTGTCGTAGCCGATCTGCCCGGCGGTGCCGAGCCTGGTGAGGGCGGCCCGGACCCGGGCCGGAGTGAGCCCGGACTGCTCGGCGAGTTCGGCGACGTCGATCCGCGGCTCCCAGGCCAGCAGCACCGCGACCAGCTCGGCGTCCTGCTCGGCGGCGCCGGTGGCCAGCGCGCCGAGCACGCCGCCCTCCCCGGAGAAGCCGCGTGAGGCGTCCGGCGAGAGGGTGAGGGTGAGGCGCATGCCGGGCAGCACCACCTCCCAGGCGGAGGCCGCCGGGGCGTCGCCCGCGACCGGGCCGTACACCCGCAGGGCCAGCGCGTGCCGCAGCACCCGCTGGAGCGCCACCAGCCGCTCCGGGCCGGGCAGGCAGACCGCGCCGGGGACGGGCCGGGTGGTCGGGCGCAGCGTCCGGCCGGCCGGGACGACCCAGCCGGCGGCGGACCGGGCCCGCCCGCCGCCGCGCGGCAGCGAGCGCAGGAAGCGGACCGCCTCGGCGGCGGGCAGCTCGGCGCGCAGGTCGAAGGCGGCGGCCGTCACCTGGGTCTCGGCGAAGCCGCGCACCCAGCGCTCGGGCAGCGGGACCTTCTTCTCGACGACCGGTCCCTCGAAGGTGGTGACCTCCAGTGCGTCGGGCCCCACCGCGAGGTGCAGCGGCTCGGCCGGACCGATCCGGGTGAGCGCCTCCCGCAGCGGGTTGTTGACGTCGACGTTGGTGGTGCCGTGGCCGATGTCGTCGCCGTCGAGCCCGGCCCGGAGCACGTCGAGACGGGCGTAGACGCCGCAGCAGCCGGAGAAGGACTCGAAGCGCAGCCGGTCGCCGTTGGCGGTGACCACCGGGTCGAGCGAGGCGCGCAGCAGCGGCTGGTAGTAGCGGGCGGCGGCCACGTCGGCGACCGCGAGCAGCGCGGCGGCGGCCGGGGCCGGGTCGGCCAGGAAGCCCGCGAAGAAGCGCGGGTTGGCGACCGCGCCGAGCGGCGTGGTGCCGCCGGAGGTCTCCAGGGCGAGGCGTGGGCCCTCGGCCCCGTCGAGAACGGCGGACGGGCGCAGGTAGGCGTACGCGTGTGCGGCTTGCGTCATGCGGAGCACGCTAGGAGGGGCGACTGACAATCCGTCGGAGAGCGCCCGGGCCGAGGCCAGTACTGGAACAGGTTCTATCAGGCTGCCTCCGGTCCCCGGGTTACCCCGGTCACACCGCCGGACGGCGGCTTCTGCCACTATGTCCCCGTGACCGACCTGACCGAGAAGGAGAGACCGGCCGCCGACACCGCCGGCTCGTTCGCCGAGCTGCTGCGGATCGAGCGGCTGGACGAGAACACGTTCCGGGGGTGCTGCCACGCCGGCGCCCCGATGCGCGCCTTCGGCGGCCAGGTCGCCGCGCAGGCGCTGACCGCCGCCGGGCACACCATCGGCGACGACCGGGACGTGCACTCGCTGCACAGCTACTTCCTGCTCCCCGGGGACCCCTCCCGGCCGATCCGCTACGAGGTCGACCGGGTCCGCCAGGGGATGTCCTACGCCACCCGCCGGGTGACCGCCGTCCAGGGCGGCGAAGCGATCTTCACGCTCTCCGCCTCCTTCAAGCGGCCCGAGCCCGCCGCCGACCGCCACCGGGAGATGCCGGCGCTGCCCGGCCCGGAGGAGCTGCCGGACGCGCTGGCGGGCTGGGACGCCGAGGCCCGCGCCGCGCTGACCCGCACGGGCGGCTTCGGCTCGCTGGACCTGCGGTTCGTCCCGCCGGACGCACCCGGCGTGCCGCCGGCCGTCCCGGGCATGCCGCAGCAGTTCGTCTGGCTGCGCACCGCCTCCCCGCTCCCCGCCGGAGACCGGCTGCTGCACGTCTGCGCGCTGACCTACCTCTCGGACCTCACGCTGGCCTCGACGGCCGGGCTGCACGTCCAGCCGAACTTCTTCCAGCGCACCGAGCCGCCCCGGCTGATCATGGCCTCGCTGGACCACGCGATGTGGTTCCACCGCCCGTTCCGGGCCGACGAGTGGCTGCTGTTCGCCCAGCGCAGCCCCTCCTCCTCGGACGGCCGGGGGCTGTCGCTCGGCGAGTTCTACGACCGGGACGGCCGGCTGGTCGCCTCCGCCGTCCAGGAGGCCCTGATCCGCGACCGGGCACCCCGGGCGCACTGACCCCGGTCGCCCCGCGTTCGTCCGCCGTCCACCGGTGGACGGCGGACG
>NZ_JBEXYD010000066.1:0-42791 GCF_040630735.1 Kitasatospora sp. NPDC005748 | reverse complement strand
CGGCCCTCCGCCGGCGCCTGCCCCCCGCCCGGCCGCCCCCGGGGCCCCCCCGCCGCGCGCACGCGCGGCGGGGGCTCCCGCGTCGGGGGGCCGGTGCACTGGGGTTCCGCGTCGGGGGTTCCGCGTCGGGGGGCCGGTGCACTGGGGTTCCGCGTCGGAGGCCGGCGGGCAGGGGCTCCGCGTCGGGAGCGGTCAGCCGCGCTGGAGGCCGCGGTCCAGGGCGGCGAGCGCGCTGCCGTCGGCGTCGTCGCCGTCCAGCGACCAGACCATCACCCCGGCCAGGTCGTTCCACCGGGTGTAGCGGGCCTTCTGGGTGAGCACCTCGGCGTTGTCGTAGCTGTAGAAGTTGGTGCCGTCGTACTTCCAGGACGCGCCGTGGTCACGGTCGGTGTAGACCTTGCCGGGCAGCCGGGAGACCTCGTTGTAGGTGAAGTCGGCGGTGGCCGCGGTGGCCGGCTGGTACAGGCCGCCCTGCTTGCCGGCCGCCACCCCGGTCCAGCCGTGGGCGTAGAACGGCACGCCGAGCACGGTCTGGGAGCCCGGCAGGCCGTGCTGGGTGTAGTAGTCGACCGCCTTGTCCGCACTGCGCTGCAGCGGCGACGGGTCCTTGGGGTCGGAGTACAGGTTGGCGTGATGGGCGGCCGGGCCGGTGCCCTCCCACGGGCCGTGCAGGTCGTAGGTCATCAGGTTGAGCCAGTCCATCGAGCGCGAGAGCGCCGGCAGGTCCAGCCGGGCGGCGACGGTCTCGTTGGCGGCCACCGCCGCGGTCAGCAGGTAGTGCGGCCCCCTGCGGCCGCTGAGCTGGTCCAGCTGGCGACGGAACTCCTGCACCAGCAGGGTGAAGTTGCGGCCGTCCTCGGGGCGCACCACGTTGCCGGCGTCACCGCCGCCGCCCGGGTACTCCCAGTCGAGGTCGATGCCGTCGAAGACGCCGGCCGCGGCGCCCTTGCCGCCCTCGGCGGTGCCGAGCTGGGGCAGGTTGCCCTTGATGTACAGGTCGACGCAGGAGGAGACGAACTTCCGGCGGGACTCCTCGGTGGCGGCGGCGTCCGAGAAGTACTTGGACCAGCTCCACCCGCCGAGCGAGATCACCGTCTTGAGCTGCGGGTTCTCGGCCTTGAGCTTGCGCAGCTGGTTGAAATGCCCCTTGAGTTTCTGGCCCGGGCGGTCGGCGACGCCGTCCACCGAGTCGGCGGCGGAGAACGGGCGCTGGTAGTCGTTCAGGGCGTCGCCCTGGCCGGCCTCGTTGGACTCGAAGCAGGTGCCCTCGGCGGAGACGTTGCCGAAGGCGTAGTTGATGACGGTGAGCTTCTCGGCCTGACCGGACTCCTGCACCCGCTTCGCGGAGCTGTCGGCGCCCCACTGGGTGAAGTAGCCGACCCGCTGCCCCTTCAGCTTCGGGCCGTGGTCACGGTCGTGGGCCTGGGCCGTGGGGGCCGCGAGGGCGGCGGCCACCGTGGCGGCGGCGATGAGGGCGGCGGTGCGACTGATCATGCGCATGGGAGAAGACCTGCGGCTTTCTCTGATTCAGCGTCAAATGGTCTGGACCAAGCTGAAACAGAGGTTTAGTCCATTCGGGCCGGACATACAAGAGGCCGGACCGCGTTGACGCGATCCGGCCTCTTGACTGCCTCTTTACCGGCGGAGCCGTTCTTCCTCGCTCAGCCCCGCCGCCCGTGCGGTGCTCAGCCGATCAGGCTGCGCAGCACGTACTGCAGGATGCCGCCGTTGCGGTAGTAGTCCGCCTCGCCGGGGGTGTCGATGCGCACGACCGCGTCGAACTCCTTGCTGCTCCCGTCCGCGCCGACGGCCTTGACCTTGACGGTGGCCGGGGTGCGGCCCTCGTTGAGCTCGGTCACGCCGGTGAAGGAGAAGGTCTCCTCGCCGGTCAGACCGAGGGACTCGGCGTTCTGGCCCTCCGGGAACTGCAGCGGCAGGACGCCCATGCCGATCAGGTTGGAGCGGTGGATGCGCTCGTAGGACTCGGCGATGACGGCCTTCACGCCCAGCAGCGCGGTGCCCTTGGCGGCCCAGTCACGGGACGAGCCCGAGCCGTACTCCTTGCCGGCCAGGACGACCAGCGGGATGCCGGCGGCCTGGTAGTTCTGCGAGGCGTCGTAGATGAACGACACCGGCGCGTCGGCCTGGGTGAAGTCGCGGGTGTAGCCGCCCTCGGTGCCCGGCGCGATCTGGTTGCGCAGGCGGATGTTGGCGAAGGTGCCGCGGATCATCACCTCGTGGTTGCCGCGGCGCGAGCCGTACGAGTTGAAGTCGCGCTTCTCCACACCGTTGGCGGTCAGGTACTGCGCCGCCGGGGTGCCCGGCTTGATGTTGCCGGCCGGGGAGATGTGGTCGGTGGTGACCGAGTCGCCCAGCTTGGCCAGGACGCGGGCGCCGGCGATGTCGGTCACCGGGCTCGGGGTCTTGGCCATGCCCTCGAAGTACGGGGGCTTGCGGACGTAGGTGGACTCGGCGTCCCACTCGAAGGTGTTGCCGGTCGGGACCGGGAGCGACTGCCAGCGGTGGTCACCGGCGAAGACGTCCTGGTAGCCCTTGTCGAACATGGCCTCGTCGATGGAGCCGGCGACGGTGTCGGCGACCTCCTGCTCCGACGGCCAGATGTCGGCGAGGAAGACGTCGTTGCCGTCGGCGTCCTGGCCCAGCGCGTCGCGGGTGATGTCGACGTTCATGTTGCCCGCGAGGGCGTACGCGACCACCAGCGGCGGGGAGGCCAGGTAGTTCATCTTGACGTCGGGGTTGATCCGGCCCTCGAAGTTGCGGTTGCCGGAGAGCACCGAGACTACGGCCAGGTCGGACTCGTTGACCGCGGCCGAGACCTCCTCGGGCAGCGGGCCCGAGTTGCCGATGCAGGTGACGCAGCCGTAGCCGACCAGGTTGAAGCCCAGCTTCTCCATGTACGGGAGCAGGCCGGCCTTCTCGTAGTAGTCCATGACGACCTTGGACCCGGGGGCCAGGGTGGTCTTGACCCACGGCTTGACCGTCAGGCCACGCTCCACGGCCTTCTTCGCGAGCAGGGCGGCGCCCAGCATGACGGAGGGGTTGGAGGTGTTGGTGCAGGAGGTGATCGAGGCGATCACGACCGCGCCGTTGTCGATCTCGTAGGTCGAACCGTCGGGGGCGGTCACCGCGGTCGGCTTCGAGGCCTCGGCCGAGTAGGTCGGCAGCGCCTCGGCGAACTTGTCGGCGGCCTCGGCCAGGATCACGCGGTCCTGCGGGCGCTTCGGGCCGGAGATCGACGGGACGACGGTGGAGACGTCCAGCTCCAGGTACTCGGAGTAGACCGGCTCGACCGACGGGTCGTGCCAGAGGCCCTGCTCCTTGGCGTACGCCTCGACCAGGGCGAGCTGCTGCTCGCTGCGGCCGGTGAGCTTGAGGTAGTTGATGGTCTCGGCGTCGATCGGGAAGATCGCGCAGGTCGAGCCGAACTCCGGCGACATGTTGCCGATGGTGGCGCGGTTGGCCAGCGGGATCGCGGTGACGCCCTCGCCGTAGAACTCGACGAACTTGCCGACCACACCGTGCTTGCGCAGCATCTCGGTGATGGTGAGCACCAGGTCGGTGGCGGTGGTGCCGGCCGGCAGCTGGCCGTTGAGCTTGAAGCCGACCACGCGCGGGATCAGCATGGAGACCGGCTGGCCGAGCATCGCGGCCTCGGCCTCGATGCCGCCGACGCCCCAGCCCAGCACGCCCAGGCCGTTGACCATGGTGGTGTGCGAGTCGGTGCCGACGCAGGTGTCGGGGTAGGCCTGGCCGCCCCGGACCATGACGGTGCGGGCCAGGTGCTCGATGTTCACCTGGTGGACGATGCCGGTGCCGGGCGGGACGACCTTGAACTCGTCGAACGCGGTCTGGCCCCAGCGCAGGAACTGGTAGCGCTCCTTGTTGCGGCCGTACTCGATCTCGACGTTCTGGACGAAGGCGTCCGGGGTGCCGAACTTGTCGGCGATGACGGAGTGGTCGATGACCAGCTCGGCCGGGGCCAGCGGGTTGATCTTGGCCGGGTCGCCGCCCAGCTCCTTGACGGCCTCACGCATGGTGGCGAGGTCGACCACGCACGGCACGCCGGTGAAGTCCTGCATGATCACTCGGGCCGGAGTGAACTGGATCTCCTGGCTCGGCTGGGCGTCGGCGTCCCAGTTGCCGAGCGCGCGGATGTGGTCGGCGGTGATGTTCGCGCCGTCCTCCGTGCGGAGCAGGTTCTCCAGCAGCACCTTGAGGCTGTAGGGCAGCCGCTCGGAACCCTCGACGGCGGAGAGCTTGAAGATCTCGTACGACTCGTCGCCCACCTGCAGCGAGCTGCGGGCGTCGAAGCTGTTCGCGGACACGACTGACTCCTTCTAGGTGCTTCGTGCGGTATCCGGCCGCCACGGTGGTAAGGTCAGCCTTACTTAGGCTGACCTTGCCCGCACCGCCGGTGAGCGCCTCTCGGCAAGTATCTTGATGTCGAGATATAGAGTAATGGGCAGTTATCTCGATGTCGAGATAAACCATAGTGCATGGCGGCGCGTCCGCCACGTCGGCACCACCTCCACGCTGCCCGCGCCCGGCACATCTCTCCCGAACCTTTCGTGACGGGGCCCCCAAGGCCGGGCGTCCAGCGGTGTTCGCGGGTGGGACCGGGGCTCCGGCAAGGCGGCGGCGCGGGGACCGGGGTGGGGACCGGGCGCAGGGGGGCGGCCGAGCCGGTGCGGGCGGCCCGGGGAGACCGAGCGCGTGCCGGGGGTGTCCGTTCGGTGGCGACCGCCGTTGAGCACGGCGTCCGCCGTACCGCTCGCCCGCTCCCCGGAAGGCCCGCCGATGCCCAGTCCGATCGCCGCCGCCCTGCTCCCGCTCGCCCTGCTGGCGCCCGCCGCCACCGCCGCGACCGCTCCCCCCGCCCAGGCCGCGCCGGCGTCCCCGCTCTCCGAGGGGTCCGGCGGCGCCGGGACCTCCGGTGAAGCCGCTGACGCCGATGGCGCCGGGGCCCGGGTGGTCTCGGTGGTCGAGGCGGCCTTCGACCCGGCCTCCGCCTTCGTCCCGCCGACCGCGATCAGCCACGCCGCCGACCTGGTGCCGTACGGCTCGCACGTCCGCGTGGTGGTGGACCGCTCGGTGCCGGGGCAGACCCTGCTGACCATGACGGTGTCCGGGCTCGCTCCGGACCACGAGTTCCCGGCGCACCTGCACACCGGTTCCTGCGGGGCCGACCCGGCCGCCTCCGGCCCGCACTACCAGCACGCGGTGGACCCGGTGCAGCCGTCCACCGACCCCGCCTACGCCAACGACCGCAACGAGCTGCGGCTGACGCTGCGCACCGACGGCCGGGGCACCGGCTCGGCGGCCGGCTCGGTGGCCTGGCACCCCCGGCCGGGCGAGGCGCGCTCGCTGGTCCTGCACGCGGGCACCCCGGCCGGACCGCACGCCGCGGGCGACCGGGCCGCCTGCGTCAAGCTGAAGCTCTGACCGCCGCCAGGGCCCGTCCGGCGATCCCTATGACCCGAGGGTGGCGACCAGGACGGCCTTGATGGTGTGCAGGCGGTTCTCCGCCTGGTCGAAGACGATGGAGTGATCCGACTCGAACAGCTCGTCGGTGCACTCCAGCTCGGCCATCCCGGTCAGCTCGTGCAGCTGCCGCGCGACCACGGTGCCCAGGTCGTGGAAGGCGGGCAGGCAGTGCAGGAACTTCACGGCCGGGTTGCCGGTCGCCCGGACGGTGTCCATCGACACCTGGTAGGGCCTGAGCAGCTCGATCCGCTCGGCCCAGACCTCCTTGGGCTCGCCCATCGAGACCCAGACGTCGGTGTAGAGGAAGTCGGCGCCGGCCACCCCGGCGGCGACGTCCTCGGTGAGGGTGATCCGGGCGCCGGTCGACCCGGCGAGCACCTCGGCCGCCTTGCGGACGTCCTCGGTGGGCCAGAGCGCCCGGGGCGCGACGATCCGGACGTCCATGCCGAGCAGCGCGCCGGTGACCAGCAGCGAGTTGCCCATGTTGGAGCGGGCGTCGCCGAGGTAGGCGAGGGTCACCTCGGGCAGCGGCTTGGCGGTGTGCTCCTGGATGGTCAGCACGTCGGCGAGCAGCTGGGTGGGGTGCCACTCGTCGGTCAGACCGTTCCAGACCGGGACGCCCGCGTGGGCGGCCAGCTCCTCGACGACCTCCTGGCCGTGGCCCCGGTACTCGATGCCGTCGAACATCCGGCCGAGCACCCGCGCGGTGTCCTTGATCGACTCCTTGTGGCCGATCTGCGAGCCGGACGGGTCCAGGTACGTGGTGGTGGCGCCCTGGTCGTGGGCGGCGACCTCGAAGGCGCAGCGCGTCCGGGTGGAGGTCTTCTCGAAGATCAGCGCGATGTTCTTGCCCCGCAGTCGGGGCTGCTCGGTGCCCGCGTACTTCGCCGCCTTGAGCTGAGCGGCGAGGTCCACCAGGAAACGGAACTCCTGGGGAGTGAAGTCGAGCTCCTTGAGGAAGTGCCTGTTCCGGAGGTTGAAGGCCATGCCGGGCTCCTGGGGTGACGTGGACGAACGGCGAAGCGGCAATTGTATACGACGGTTGGAATTTGTATGCAAAGCCTTCGCGGCAGTCCGGCCGACCGGGGCTTCGACACCCCCGGCCGCTCGGGCGAACCGGGCGCGGCCGGGCCCGCCGAGACGGGCGACGGTACCGGGCGCGGGGCGGGCCGGGCACCGCGGGGTGCCCGCGGGGGCCCGGCCCGCCCCGGTGACGCGGCTCCTGGACGGGGCCCGCCGACGGGTCGACCGGGCGCGGCGGGCGGCGCAGGCCGGTCGCCGCGGTCCCGCCCTACAGCCGGGGGTCGACCGGCTCGGACTCCAGCGCGAGGACGGCGAACACCGGCTCGTGCACCCGCCAGAGCGGCTCGCCCGCCGCCAGCCGGTCCAGCGCCTCCAGGCCCAGCGCGTACTCGCGCAGCGCCAGCGAGCGCTTGTGCCCGAGGAAGCGCTGCCGCAGCTGGTCCAGGTACTGGGTGTAGTCGGGCCCGTAGATGATCCGCAGGTACTCGCGGCCGCGGACCTTGACCCCGGGCTGGACCAGCCCGCCCGGGCGGCCCTCCCCGGCCCTGCCCCGGGCCGGCGAGACCAGCGGCTTGACCACCATGCCCTCGCCGCCCGCCCCGGTGAGCTCCTCCCACCAGGCGACGGCCGCGGCGACGGACGCCTCGTCACCGGTGTCCACCAGCAGCCGGGCCGTCCGGTGCAGGACCGGGGCGTCCGGCTCGGCCGCGCGGTCGGCGTCGACCAGGCCGTCGATCCAGGCGAGGTGCTCGTCGTGCGGGCGCACCGCGAGGTTCGCCCCCTCGGCGGCCAGCACCTGGAACGGCGCCAGTCGGATGCCGGACAGGCCCTCGGTCGGCCAGCAGTACCGCCGGTACGCCTCGGTGAAGGCCCGCGCGTCGGCGGCGCGCTGCCGCTGGCGGGCCGTCAGCGCGGAGAGGTCGAGCCCGCGGCCGGCCGCCTGGTCCAGCGCGGTGAGCACCTGCGGCAGCGCCGCGCGCGCCGCCGCGCCGACCGCCGCGTACTGGCGGCGCAGCAGCTCGGTGGCCTTGAGGGACCACGGCATCAGCTCGGTGTCCAGCAGCAGCCAGCCGGTGCCCAGCCGGTCGAAGAGCCCGGAGCTCTCGGCCGCGGCCCGCAGCCGGCCCAGGACGGCGGCGGTCAGGCCGTCGTCGCCGAGGAACGCCCTGCCGGTCCGGGTCCAGATCGCCCCCGGGCCGGCCAGCCCGAACCGCTTCTCCAGCGCCGTGTCGTCCCGGGCCACCAGCACGACCGCGCGGGAGCCCATGTGCTTCTCCTCGCAGATCACCTGCCGGACGCCGTCCTCGCGGTAGGCGAGGAAGGCCTCCTCCGGGTGTTCGAGGTAGCCGGGGCGGCGCGAGGTCGCGCTCGGGGCCATGGTCGGCGGCAGGTAGGCGAGCAGCCGGGGGTCGATCGCGAAGCGGCTCATCACCTCCAGCGCGGCCGCCGCGTTCTCCTCCCGGACGGCGATCCGGCCGTGCAGCGCGGTCTCGACCACCCGGCGGCCGGCCACGTCCGCGAGGTCCAGCGGACGGCCCTCGCGCGAGCCGGGCGCGTCCGTGATCATCGGCCGGACCGGCGCGTACCACTCCTGCTCCGCCTCGACGCTCACCAGCTCGCGCTCCGGGTAGCGCAGCGCGGTCAGGCTGCCGCCGAAGACGCAGCCGGTGTCCAGGCAGATGGTGTTGTTGAGGAAGCTCGCCACCGGCACCGGCGTGTGGCCGTAGACCACCAGGGCCCTGCCCCGGTACTCCTCCGCCCACGGGTAGCGCACCGGCAGGCCGTACTCGTCGGTCTCGCCGGTGGTGTCCCCGTAGAGCGCGTGCGAGCGCACCCGGCCGGAGGCCCGGCCGTGGTACTTCTCCGGCAGGCCGGCGTGGCAGACCACCAGGGCGCCGCCGTCCAGCAGGTAGTGGCTGACCAGGCCGCGCATGAACGCCCGGACCTCGGCGCGGAACTCCTCCGACTCCCCCGCCAGCTGGTCCAGCGACTCCTGGAGGCCGTGCGAGACGGTGACCTTCCTGCCCTCCATGGCCCGGCCGAGCTTGTTCTCGTGGTTGCCCGGGACGCAGACCGCGTGCCCGGCCGCGACCATGCCCATCACCAGGCGCAGCACGCCCGGCGTGTCCGGGCCGCGGTCGACGAGGTCGCCGACGAAGACGGCGGTGCGGCCCTCGGGGTGGACGGCGTCCACCGCGCGGCCAGCGTCGTCCCGCGCGACGGCGTAGCCGAGGCGGATGAGCAGCGTCTCCAGCTCGGAGCGGCAGCCGTGGACGTCCCCGACGATGTCGAACGGACCGGTGAGGTGGCGCAGGTCGTTGAAGCGCTTCTCGGGCACGATCTCGGCGGCCTCGACCTCGGCCTCGCCGCGCAGGACGTGCACCTTGCGGAAGCCCTCGCGCTCCAGGCCCCGCACCGAACGGCGCAGTTCGCGGTGCTGGCGCGGGACCACGTGCGCGGGCAGCTGGCGGTCCGGGCGGGAGCGGTTGCGCTCGGCGCAGACGCCCGGGGGGACGTCCAGCACGATCGCGATCGGCAGCACGTCGTGGTCGCGGGCGATCCGGATCAGCTGCTTGCGGGCCTCCGACTGGACGTTGGTGGCGTCCACGACGGTCAGCCGGCCGGCCGCGAGGCGCTTGCCGACGATGTAGTGCAGCACGTCGAAGGCCTCGGCGGAGGCGGACTGGTCGTTCTCGTCGTCGGCCACCAGGCCGCGGCAGAAGTCGGAGGAGATCACCTGGGTGGGCAGGAAGTGCTTGCGGGCGAAGCTGGACTTGCCCGCGCCACTGGTGCCGATCAGGACGACGAGGGAGACGTCGGTGACCGGGAGGCGGCGCGCCCCGGGGGTGCCGGGGGTGCGGGTGCCAGGGGTGCCGGGGGTCTCCGCGGTGGTGGGCGTGGGCCCGGTGGGGCTCGGGGACTGTGCGTCGTCGTCGGTCGTCATCGGGGCTCGCCCCCTTCGGGCGTCGTGCGGACGGGTGCGGTGGTGCCGGCGGCGACGGTGCCGCCACCGGCGGCCGCCGGGTCGGAGGAGACGGTGGAGCCGGCCGTGGGGACCGTGGGCTCGGCCGGGGGGACCGTGGGCTCGGCCGTGGGGACCGTGGGCTCGGCCGGGGCGCCGACGCGGAACAGCGCGAGCTGGGTCGGCGGCCCCACCTCGGGGTCCTCCGGCCCGACCGGGCGGATCACGACGGTGTAGCCGTACGTCCGCGCCACCCGCTCGGCCCAGGCACGGAACTGCGCGCGGTCCCACTCGAAGCGGTGGTCGGCGTGCCGGACGTGGCCGGCCGGCAGACTCTCCCAGCGGACGTTGTACTCGGCGTTCGGCGTGGTGACGACGACCGCCGACGGGCGGGCCGCCCCGAGCACCGCGTACTCCAGGGCGGGCAGCCGGGGCTCGTCCAGGTGCTCGATCACCTCGCAGAGCACGGCCGCGTCGAAGCCCTTCAGCCGCGCGTCCGTGTACGTCAGCGCACCCTGGACCAGCTTGACCCGGCCCGCCTGACGCTCCGGCATCCGCTCCAGCCGCAGCTTGCGGGCCGCCGCTGCCAGCGCCCGGGCGGACACGTCGACCCCGAGCACCTCGGTGATCCGGGCGTCCTTGAGCAGGGCGCCGATCAGCTCGCCCTGCCCGCAGCCGAGGTCGGCCACCCGGGCCGCCCCGACCTCGCGCAGGGCGGCCAGGATCGCCGTCCGGCGCTGCTCGGCGAGCGGGGGCTGCTTCGGCGCGGCCCCCGGCGCCGTCTCCTCGGCGGGCTCGGCCGGCTCGGCGCCTACGGGGTGCGCGGCGCCGGGCTCGGAGCCGTCGGTGTCGTCCACCGCGTTGTCGATCTCCTCGACCTCGCGGTCGTCGGCCTCGGCGAGCCGGGCCAGCTCCAGGCGTTCCATCGCGGTCCGGGTGAGCGACCAGCGCCGGGAGAGGTACCGACGGGCGATCAGGGCCCGCTCCGGGTGGTCGGCCAGCCAGCCCTCGCCGGCGGCGAGCAGCTTGTCGACCTCGTCCGGGGCGACCCAGTAGTGCTTGGCACCGTCGAGCACCGGCAGCAGGACGTAGAGCTGCTGGAGCGCGTCCGCGAGGCGGACGGCCGCGCAGGACAGCTCGACCCGCACGTAGCGCGACTCGCCCCACTCGGGGAACTCCTCGTCCAGCGGGATCGCCACCGCCTCGACCTGCCAGCCCAGCGGCTCGAAGAGCCGGGCCACCATGGCCGGGCCGCCGCCCTCACCCGAACCGTTGGCGGGCACGGCGGGGAGCGCGATCCGCAGCGGGCGGGGACGCTCGGCCAGCCCGGGGCGGGCCTCGCAGACACCCTTCATCGCCGAACGGAACACCGTCCGCAGGGCCACCGCGAGCAGCGAGGACGCGGCGTAGGGGCGGTCGTTGACGTACTGCGCGAGCGCGAAGTCCGGCGAGCCGCCCCGCCCCTTGCCCCGGCCGCGGCGGACCAGTGCGATCGGGTCGATGTCGAGCAGCAGCGCGGCCGTGCAGAGCTCGTCGGCCGCCTCCGGGTAGAAGACGTGCGCCTCGCCGTGCGACGTCCCGAACCGCTGGACCTTGCCGGGGTGTTTGTGCAGCAGGAAGCCGAGGTCGGTGGCCGGGCTCTCGGCAGTACCGGTGGTGGAGATCGACATGAACACCGGCCCGAGTATTGCCCAGCTCCCGCCCGCCGAGCACCGGGTTTTGCGCGCCGGGCACCGGGTTCCGCGCGCCCGGGCGTGGCGTGGTCTCCCGGGCAGGCCCCGCGACGGCCCGCCGGGGACATCGCGCACGGCGCTTCCGGGGCCTTCCGCGACGGCTCCGGACCCTGCCGTACCGCGGCCAGGAGCGCCCTGCGGCCCCGTCCGCACGGTGAGCGTGTTCGGCACCGACGGCCCGCATTCGTTAACGTGCACGATGTGACTGCTGAATCCACCTCCCTCGCAAGCGGCGCCGTCGCCGCCGGTCTGGCCACCATCGCCGCCGACGGCACCGTCCTCGACACCTGGTACCCCGCCCCCGCCCTGGCCGCCGAGCCCGGCCCGGCCGGCACCGTCCGCCTGACCGCCGAGCAGGCCGAGACCGAGCTGGGCGCCGGCGCCGCCGAAGCGCTGCGCGCCGACGCGCGCCGCGGCGTCGAGGTGGTCGCGGTGCGCACCACGATCGCCTCGCTCGACGAGAAGCCGATCGACGCGCACGACGCCTACCTGCGCCTGCACCTGCTGAGTCACCGTCTGGTGAAGCCGCACGGCCAGAGCCTGGACGGCCTGTTCGGGCTGCTCGCCAACGTGGCCTGGACCAGCATCGGCCCGGTGCAGGTGGACAAGGTCGAGCAGGCCCGGCTGGCGGTCCGCGCCCAGGGCGGCCAGCTCGCCGTGTACGGGATCGACAAGTTCCCGCGGATGACCGACTACGTCGCCCCCTCCGGGGTGCGGATCGCGCACGCGGACCGTGTCCGGCTCGGCGCGCACCTGGCCGCCGGCACCACCGTGATGCACGAGGGCTTCGTCAACTTCAACGCCGGCACCCTGGGCACCTCCATGGTCGAGGGCCGGATCAGCGCGGGCGTCGTGGTCGGCGACCACAGCGACATCGGCGGCGGCTCCTCGATCATGGGCACCCTGTCGGGCGGCGGCAAGCAGGTCGTCTCGGTCGGCGAGCGCTGCCTGCTCGGCGCCAACGCCGGTATCGGCATCTCGCTCGGCAACGACTGCGTGGTCGAGGCCGGTCTGTACGTCACCGCCGGCACCCGGGTGACCACCCCGGACGGCAAGGTGGCGAAGGCGGTGGAGCTGTCCGGCCAGGACAACCTCCTCTTCCGCCGCAACTCGCAGACCGGTGCGGTCGAGGTCATCGCCCGCGCCGGCTCCTGGGGCGGTCTGAACGCCGAGCTGCACGCGCACAACTGATCGCCTCCTTCGAGGTCTCGGGCCCCGGCGCCGCTTCGGCGGCGCCGGGGCTTCGGCTTTCCGGGGCGGTTGCCCGGGGTGGCGTCTGCCCGTCTTCGGGGCCCACCCCCACCCCTCCCACCGCTCCCCTCCTGAGGCACTCGTCGTCCGGGCCGGTGACAGCCCGGACGACGAGCCGGACGGTCGCCGGGTCCGGGCACGGGCACGGCCGTGCCGACACCGGCCGCACTGTCCCCACTCGGCCCCACTCGGCCCAGCCGCGTGCCCGCGTGCCCGCCTGCCCGCGCGCCTGCTTGCTTGCCTGCCTGCCTGCCTGCCTGCCTGCCTGCCTGCCCGGTGCCTAGCCGAGGCGGCTCACCGGCGGCAACCCGGGCTCACCCGGGAGGCTTACGGTCGACGGGAGTTGGACCGCATCGGGTGGTGCCCGGTGACCCGGCCGCGCGGAGATTCGTTGGTTGCTGGGGCGGGTCGTCGGAGCCGTCGACGAGGCGGCGGGCCACCCCGCGCCACCGGCCGGCCCGCCGCCGCCCGCCTGACGCCGCACCACCGATCCGAAGAGGTCCCCTCATGTCCGAACCCTGGTCCGAGGCACCTGCCGCGCCACAGTCCCCGAGCGACCCGTCCGGGTCGGCCGCCGCACGGCCGACCGGCGCCGCCACCCCGAAGAGCATGCTGGAGCAGATGCAGGAGCTGCTCGCCTCGGTCACCGCGGACCTCGCCGACCTGCAGTCGTCGGGCGCCCGGCGCACCTCCCCGAGCGGCTACCCCACCGGCACGGACACCTCCGGCGCACCTGCCGGGCCCGGCACCCGGTAGTCCGGCCGCGGAGCCTCCTGCCCCGGCTCGCCGTCACCCGGCGGGCCGAGCCGGAGCACCAGTAACGGCGACCCCTGTCCGGCCGCCGGGAGCGGGACCGGCGGTGGATCGACCTCGTCGCCCGTCGTCTCCCGATCACCCTCGGCCCGTCGGACGGCCTCCCGCAGCCGGCCCACCACCTCCTTGCAGTCGGCGCCGGCGTCGACCCCGTCGATGCACGTCCAGTAGAGGCTCTCGGTGTCGGCCCCGCAGGCCAGCACCACCAGCGTCTCGCCGACCTCCTGGAGCAGCCCGAGCAGCCCCTCCAGGGCCGGGCCGATCTCACCGAGCCCGGTCAGCCGCCCGGCGCGGCCGCCGATGCCCAGGCCCAGCAGGGCGGACGAGTCGCCCGCGGACTGGTCCAGGCAGCCGGCCGCGTGCGCACCCGCCTCGGCCAGCTGCTGGCCGAGGCCCGCCAGCCCGAGGTCGTCCGGTCCGGGATCCTCCAGCTCCGCCAGCCGGGCACCCACCGCCTCGGTGAGCAGCGCGGCCTGCCGCGCCTCCAGCAGCACGTCGGACACGTTCCTGGCCTCCGCCAGGGCGTGCCGGGCCGTCTTGATCAGTCGCAGCGCCTCCATCGGCCGCCACCCCTTCCACCCGTTCTCACCGTGCCCGCCCGGCTGTACGACCCGTAGGGCCCGTACGACCGGTGGACACCTGGTCACGGCGAAAGCGTGCGCCGGCGACGGGATCGGCGCAGCCACCTGCTCGGAACCTGTGGACAACCCCGGGACTGTGGACAACTCTTGTCCCTCCCAGGGGTTGTTCGCCCACGCCCGGTTGACGCCGACCGCAGCACGGGGCGCGGCCGGGGCCCGGCCGACGGTTCCGCCCACCGCCGGAACCCGACGGTCCCGCCCACGGTCCGCCCCCGACGGTCCGCCCCCCGGACCGACCCGACCCTCAGTGCGCGGACCCCGCCCCCGGTCCCGTCCCGGACCCCGGCGCCGGGAAGCGCAGCTCATTGCGCTCGATCTTGGCCGCCAGGGCAGTCAGCGGGTCCACGCCCACCACCGTGCAGAACTGCAGCAGGTACGCGAGGACGTCGGCTACCTCGTCCCGCACCCGGTGCGCCGTGTCCGGCTCGGACATCACCGAGGCGGCCTGCTCGGGGGTGAGCCACTGGAAGATCTCCAGCAGCTCGCCGGCCTCCACGGTCAGCGCCGCGGCCAGGTTCTTCGGCGTGTGGAAGGGCTCCCAGCTGCGCGCCGCGGCGAACTCCGTCAGCCGCTGTCGCAGGCCCTCCAGGGTGGGGCCGGCGGGTTCCGTCTCTCGATCGCTCACCCGTCCAGGTCTACCGCATCCCGGGCCGCGGCCGCCCGCCGCGGTGGCCCGACCACCCCCGGCGCTCCCGGAACCGGCCCCGCCGCCTCCCCGCGCGCGGCCTGGGCCGGTACCCGCGCGGTCTCCGTGCGCAGCACGGTGTGCCCGGAGCCGGGGTCGCGCCGGCACTCCACCAGGGCGACTCCGGGCGGCAGTTCGCCCGGCCCGCCGAACGCCTCCCGCACCGCGGCCGGTTCCTGGAGCGCGGCCAGCACCCGCAGCTGGTTGCGGCCGGCCATCTCCCGGGCGAGCCGCAGCAACGAGGCCGCCTGCTCGGTGCCGAGCCCCGCCCCGAGGTCCTCGGCGAGCACGGTGAGCTGCCGGTGCGCCCAGGGCACCTCGGTGGCCACGTCGAGGTCGAGCACCCCGGCGCCGGTGAGCAGCACGGCGGCGAACGCGAGGTGGCGCAGCATGCCGTCGGAGGCCTGGTCGGCGCCGGTGCGGCCGAGGACGCCCTCGTCGAAGACGGCGAGGACCCGTTCGTCGGCGCCGGCGCCGCGGTGGGCGAGGTCGATCCCGAGCAGCGGGTGCGGGGCGGCGGACTGGACGACGCGCAGCAGCTGGCCGTACCGGCGGGCGCATTCGTTGCTGAGCCGGGCGATCACGGCGGAGATGTTGGCGGCGCTGCCGAGCAGGCGGGCCTGCGGGTCGGGGCGGGCCCAGTCGCGCATCAGCCCGGGCACGGGGTGGACGGGGAAGACCTCGCGCAGGGCGGTGAGCACCTGTTCGGTGGCGGCCAGCACCGTCCGTTCGCCGGGCGAGGACCCGGCGACCCGCAGCGGGATCTGGGCGGTGATCAGGGTGGTGTTCGGGAAGGGGGCGTGGATGTCGCCCTGCCGGGTGTCGTTGTGCCAGCCGACGTTGACGCGGCGGCGGCGGAGGTCCTGCTCACCGGTCTGGACGAGGGTCCGGCCGTCGAGGGTGAGCTGCTCGCGGGCGATCCGGACCGGGCCGTCGGTGCGGATGACCAGCTCCAGCCGGATCGGCCCCTGGTCCGAGCGGACGGTGCAGCCCAGGATGACGGCGTCGCGGCCGTGCGGGACGCAGCCGTCGAGGCCGCCGCGGATGGCCGTGCCGAGGGGGCCGCCGCGGCCGGGCAGGCCGTCGAGGGAGTCGGCGATCTCCTCGCCGAGGGCGAGCCGGGAGAGGACGGCGAGGGCGTCGAGGGCGTTGGACTTGCCGACGCCGGCGGGCCCGTACAGCACGGTGAGGGGCGCGAGCGGCAGGACCGCGCGCCGGTAGGACTTGAACGAGGTGAGCCGGATCTCCTCGACGGTGGGGCGCTGCACGGGCGGCGGGCCTGGGTCCGGGGTCCGCTGATGGGGGTGGGCCGGCGCTGCGGGCCGGGTGGCGTCGCGGTTCACCCGTCGGACGTTAGCCCCCGCTCGGGTGGCAGAAACGTGCCTGCCCGGCAGATTCATCCCAATGAGGCACCTTCATCCCAACGAGGCGGCCGCAGCCCGACCAGGGGCTATGCCGTGTACCGACCCGGGACTACGGCCCCCACACCGCCGAGCACCCCCGGCCCCCCGGCACCCCCGGCCCCCGCCCACCCGCTCAGCGCCGGTAGGCGGCGACCGTCACGGAGGCGGTGACCTCGACCGGGTCCGGCAGGTCGGCGAGCCGGGCGGCCAGCCGCTCCCGGTCGGTGTGCCAGGCGCTCGGCCCCATGCCGACGACCGTGCGGACGTCGGCGGCGGACAGCCGCAGCCCGAACTCGACCTCCTGGCGCCCGGCCGGTGTCAGATGGGGGCCGAGCTTCTCGTCGATCCGGCGCTGCTTCTCCTCGTCGACCGAGAGCAGCCCGAGCGCGCCGACGAGTTCGCGCAGGTGGCGCGGCGTCGGCGAGACCAGCAGCAGGGTGGCGCCGGGGCGCAGCACACGACGGATCTCGGGGCCGTTGCGCGGCGCGAAGACATTGAGGACGAGCCCGGCCGCGCCGTCCAGCAGCGGCAGCGGCCGCCAGGCGTCGCAGACCACGGCGCCGATCCGGGGGTGGGCCCTGGCGGCCCGGCGCAGCGCGTACTTGGAGATGTCGAGGGCGGCGCCGGGCCGGTCGGGCAGGGCGTCCAGGACGTGGGCGAGGTAGTGGCCGGTGCCGGCGCCGAGGTCGGCGACCAGGCCGTCCGGCGCGACGGCGGCGGCGGCTTCGGCGAGTGCGTCGGCGATCGGGCGGTAGTGGCCGGCGGCGAGGAAGTCGCTGCGGGCGGCGACCATGTCGGCGGTGTCACCGGTGCCGGTGTGCGCGTCACCGGCGAGCAGGCTGACGTAGCCCTGCTTGGCGACGTCGAAACTGTGCCCGGTCGGGCAGCGCAGCGCGCGTCCGTCGGGGGTGAGGGCCTGCGCGCAGTGCGGGCAGGCCAGGTAGGGCTGGATGTCCTGCAGCAACGTCCGTCTTCTCTCGCCGTCCGGTCGTGCGGTCCGGCCGGAGGGCTCAAGCCTAACGACCGGCGGTGTCCCGCCGCGCATCCCGTGGTGCCGGGACGCGGTGGCCGCCGCCCTGCCGGGCCACCCGCAGGGCGAGGGCGGCGAGGGCCGCGGGGGCGCCGGCCTGGCCGCGGATGCCGGGGAAGGCGTTGATGTCGACGATGACCGGCTCGGCGGGGCCGTCGAGCAGGTCGACGCCGTAGACGTCGAGGCCGAACACCTCGCCGACCCGGCGGGCCAGCCCGGCGCGGTCGGCGGGCAGCTCGCGGGGGCCGAACGCCCCGCCGTCGGCGGGTTCGCCGGCGGGTTCGGCGAGTTCGGAGCGCCGGCGGGCGCAGAACACCTGCCCGTCGACGACCCAGAGCTTCTGGTCCCAGCCGGTGCCGGCGAGGTAGGGCTGGACCACCACGGGCTCGTCGGGCCACTCCTCGGCGAGGGCGCGCAGCCGGGCCGCGTCGTCGACCCGGGCGACCAGGTCGCCCCGCCGGCTGTGCCGGCTCTTGATCACCAACGGGTAGTCGGGATCGGGCAGTTCGGTGAGGGCGGCGGCGGTGCGGGTGGCGGCGAACGGCAGGCCGGACCGCCGGGCGAGGTCGGCCATGGCCGTGCGGTCCTGGCAGAACGCCGTCGCGGCGGCCGAGTTGACGACGGGGGCGCCTCGCTCCTCCAGGTGGCGGGCGAGCGCCAGGGCCTGCGGGGTGCGGGCCTTGAGCAGGTACACGTCGGCGAGCGGGCCGGGGCCGAGGAGGTCGACGGGCGGGAGGTCGTCGCGGTTGGCGTCGAGGCTCTCGACCCGGTGGTCGGGGGCCAGCAGCGCGGTGGTGGCGGCGAGCAGCGGGTGACCGGGGTCGGGGGTGAGCAGGCCGATCCTCACAGCGTTCCGCCCACCGCGCCGTTGACGAGGTCGGCGCGTCCGAGGCCGTCGAACGGGCCCGCGCCGCCCACGGCCACGGCCGCGCCCTGGACGGGCAGCCGGACCGGCTCGGCGATCGGCCCGGACGGCTCCTGCGCGAGCGCGGGCGCCGGGGCGGAGACGGCCGTGCCGGTGCGGGCCAGCCGCAGCACGGCGCGGGAGACCCGGGCGACCGCGTCCGGCACCTGGCGGAAGCTGGGGAAGTCGTTGATGTCGACGACCACCGGTCCGTCCGGGCCGAGCAGCACGTCGACGCCGTAGAGGTCGAGGCCGAACACCTCCCCGACCTGCGCGGCGATCCGCGCGACGTCGCCGCCGAGCGGCACCTGCCGCTCGCGCACCCCCTGGCCGGGGTGGAGCGGGGAGCAGCGCTCGGTCGCGTAGAGCTCGCCGTCGACGCAGTACACCTTGAGGTCGGTACCGGAGTTGGGCACGTACGGCTGGGCGATCAGCAGGCCCTCGCCGGCCAGCTCGGGACCGAGTTCGACCAGGTGGTCGGGGGTGGGGACGAGCCGCACGGCCCGACCGGAGCTGCCGTCGGCGGGCTTGACCACCAGCGGGTACTCGGCGGCCGGAATCTCGGCCAGCCACTCCCAGCGGGCGGCGGCGTAGGTCACCGGAACCGGCAGGCCCCGGGTGCGCGCGATCACGGCGGCGAGCGCCTTGTCCCGGACGCCGCGGATGGAACGGACGTCGTTCACGGTGGTGAGGCCGACGGCGGCGGCCGCCTCCAGGAGGGTCAGGCCGGGTCCGCCGGAGACGGTCTTGAGCACCCAGGCGTCATGGCTGCCGGCCCGCACCGCCTCGGAGATCGCCATCAGCGAGTTCCCGGGCCGCAGCACGTCCACCCGGTGGCCCCAGGCGGTGAGTTGACGCACCACGTCGAGCGGCATGCCGTCGTGCCGGTAGTGCTCCTCGACCAGAAAGCAGAGCCTCATGAGCCTGTCATCCCCCTCGCCTCTCCCCGTGCCGACGCCCGCCGTCCGGTCCGGCGGAGCTGTAAAGGCCCCAGGATGCCACGCGGCCCGCACACAAGATCGCCCGGCCTGTAAGCATTCGGCAACAATCGGTCCGATATGCCCGGCCCCCGGAGTGGGCGGCAGCGGCCCGGGAAACCCGGCCGTCCGCACACGGACCGCCCGTCCGCGCGCCGACCCCGTGCACGGCGGGCCGACCGCAAATCGCTGGCAGGAACCCGACCGGCCTGCTTGGATGCACCGCGTGACTTCTGCCGCCGCTCTTGATCCCGCCCTCCGCCCCCTCCTCGACGAGATCGAGCGCTACTACGACGCCGTACCGCGCAGCGCAGCCCGCGTCGAGGACTTCGGGCCGCTGAGCCTGTTCGTCCGCGAGGGCGAGGGCTGGCCGTACTACGCCCGCCCGGCGCTCGGCCACACCGGCCCGGCGGTCACCGCCGAGGACGTCCTGCGCGTGCTGGCCCGCCAGCGCGAGCTGGGCGCGCCGCAGGCCTTCGAGTGGGTGGCCGAGCACGATCCGCGGCTGCGCGCGGCGGTCGAGGAGGCCGGGCTGACGGTGCACGAGCACCCGCTGCTGGTGCTGGGCCCGGACCAGGAGCCCACCGTGCCGGAGACCGCGCCGCCCGCGGGAGTGTCCGTGCGGGTGCTGGCCGCCGAGGACCCGGACCTCGCGAGCGCGGTGGCCGTCCCGCACCTCGCGTTCGGCGAGCCGGGCACCGCCACCGGCCTGGCCGGCCCCGACGAACTGGCGTCAGCCGCCCAGCAGTTGGCCTCCGACGGCACGGTCGCGCGGATCGCCGAGCGGATCGCCGCCGGCCGTACCGTGCTCGCCGCGGCCGTCCAGGACGGTACGGCGCTCTGCGCCGGCCAGCACAACCCGGTCGGCCCGGTCACCGAGGTGGCCGGCGTCGGCACCCTGCCGACGGCCCGCCGCCGCGGCCTCGGCCTGGCGGTGACGGCGGCGCTGGTCGCGCACGCGCGGGCGAACGGCGTGCGGACGGTCTTCCTGTCCGCCGCCGACGAGGACGTCGCGCGGATCTACCGCCGGGCGGGTTTCCGCCCGTTCGCGACGGCCCTGATCGCCGAGCCCGCCGCGACCGAACCCACGACGACCGAGCCCGCCGCGAGCGAACCCGCCACGGCGTAGCCGACGGCGAGCGAGGGGCCCGCCGGCACCGGCGGGCCCACCCGGCCGAGCCCCGACCCCCCGGCGCCCCGGCCGGGCCGGCGCCAGGCCCAGGCGCCCGCGCCTACTCCTCGTCCTCGTTGTCCTCGCCGCTGACGTCCTCGCCCTCGGCCTCGTCCACCACCCAGGCGGCCAGCCGCTCGGCGACGCCGGACACCCCGAGCCGCCCCTCCCGGATGGCCCGGGCGAGGCTGCGCACCTCACGGGCGGTGGTCGCCACGGTGCACCCGCTGGCCACCAGGTAGGCGTAGGCGACGGCGGTGGCGAACAGTTCGTTGGTCTTCTCCAGGGCCGGCACCCGGATGAGCTGGTGCATCAGGGCGGCGGCGCGGTCCTGCGGTTCGGGGTAGACGGCGATGTCGAAGATCTCGGCCTGGTGGCGGGTGACCGCCGCGAGCAGCGATCCGTAGTCGGTGACCTGCGGGTCACCGGGTGTGTACTGCTCGGCTGTCATGAGCAGCCATGAGAGGTCGACCTCCAGGTTCAACGGCGCACGTCCTGGAGGTCTCCGTGCTCGCCGAACTCGGCGAGGAAGGCCGTCTCGTACTCCTTCATGAACTGCGCGGCGGCGTCGACGAACGCCCGCCCGGCCTCGCCCATGTCCTGCTGGACCAGGCGCTCGATGTACTGGTTCATGCTGATCCCCTGCTGCTCCGCCCGCTCCCGGGCCATCTCCGCGGTGGTGGCGTCCACCCGGACGTTCAGCTGCTTCTTACCCATGAAATTCAAGCTAGCGCTGAAGTGCTAGCACAACAAGGGCGCACACGCCCGGGCCGCGCGCCCCGGCGGCGCCCGCCGTCCGCCTGCCGGCGGACCGACCCGCCGGCACGTGCGCCAGGAAAACGCCACCCCGGGCGACGCGGCGGGCGGGACTTGAAGAGTTCTTCACCTTCGTAGACTCTGAACTGCCCCGCGCATTCCCCGGAGCGGCACCGACCTTTTGGAGGCCGGCAATGACAGCGATGTTCGACCAGGAGCTGCGCGAGCAGCTCGCCCGGGCCCGCGAGGAACTCGCGGCAGCCCGGACCGACCAGGACGCCGACGGCGTCCAGGCCTACGAGGGCCGGATCGCCGGACTGCTGCGGCTCGCCGCCCAGCACGGGATCACCCTTCCGCACACCGCCGACGAGGCCCAGGGCTAGGGGGTCTGCGCAACGTCGCGGACCCGGCGGGACTTTGCGCACACCCCCCAGGACGGCGACGGCGGTCCCCGGAGGCTCCGGGGACCGCCGTCGTCATCTCCGCGCCAGGGCGCCCGGCCCGGACCGCCCGGCCGCGGGCAGTCCACCGGGCACGTCCGGCGGCAGCGCGGCCAGGAAGTCCGCCACCGCCTGCTCCAGCCGGGGAGCGGCCTCCGGCGCCAGCCGCGGCGGCCCGCCGTCCCGGGGCTCGACCGCCGCGTCGAGGACGAACGCGCCGCGGACGACGTACCGCGCGCCGAGCGCCGTCAGCACCGGCCGCAGCGCGTAGTCGGGGGCCAGCGCGTGGGCGAGGCTCCCGCCGGTCATCACCGGCAGCACCGTCTTGCCCGCCAGCCCGGAGCGGGGCAGTGCGTCCAGGAAGGCCTTCAGCAGACCGCTGTAGGCCGCGTTGTAGACGGGCGACGCCACCACGAGCCCGTCCGCGGCGGCCACCGCGGCCAGGGCGTCGCGCAGCACGGCGCTGTCGGCCCGCCCGGCGAGCAGCTCGGCCGCCGGCAGGTCGCGGACCCGGACGTGCCCGGTCCGGAAGCCGGCCTCGGCCAGGAGCTGGACCAGGTGGGCCGTCAGCGCGGCGGTGCGCGAGCCGGCCGAGGGGCTGGCGGATATCGCGAGCAGGGAGGTCATCGGAAGGCTCCTTCGAGGGTCACGGCGGCGGCGGGGCACGGCGGCGGGCAGCCCGGCCGCGGAGCGGGCCCCACCGGCCACCCGTCCGGGCCCCCGCCGAGCACCCGTCCGGGACGCGATCCGAGCCGCCGCCCGGGCCGCCGCTCAGGCCGTGGGCAGCTCGACGGACTGGC
This sequence comes from Kitasatospora sp. NPDC005748, assembly GCF_040630735.1. Taxonomy (NCBI): domain Bacteria; kingdom Bacillati; phylum Actinomycetota; class Actinomycetes; order Kitasatosporales; family Streptomycetaceae; genus Kitasatospora; species Kitasatospora sp. NPDC005748. Next base: position 20,697 of record NZ_JBEXYD010000066.1, on the reverse strand, counting down.
CGTGCCGGAAGACGTCGAGCGGGTCCCACGCCGCCTTGATCCGCTGCAGGCGCGGGTAGTTCCCCTTGTAGTAGAGGTCGTGCCAGGGCACCCCCGAGGTGTTGAGGCCCGGGTCGTTGAGGTCGATGTCGGGGTAGTTCACGTAGCAGCCGTCGGTGACCCCGTTCGGCACCGGCACCCCGCCGGTGTCGGCGTAGACCGCGCGGTAGCAGTCGCGGGCCCAGCCGATGTTGCGGTCGTCGTCGGCCGGGTCGTTCCAGAACACCTGCCAGAGCATCTTGAAGGCCGCGTCCCGGTGCGGCGCCGCGGTCGCCGCCGGGTGGACCGCGTTGATCCGGCCGCCGTAGGAGGTCAGCTGCACGCTGATGTTCGGGTTGGTCACGTCCTCGCGGGTGAGGTGCGCGTGGAGCGCGTCGAGCTGGCCCTCGGGGAAGCCGGCGCGCATGAAGGAGGACTTGTACTCGGCGCGCAGCGTCGGGTCGTTGAGCACCCCGTTGGTGGTGCCGAGCATCCGGACCGCCTGGAGCCAGGGCAGTCGGCGCGGGGCAGCGAACTGGGGCATCGCGGGTAGTTCGCCCATGTGCCGGGTCAGCGCGCCGCGCTCCACGGTGACGCCCTCGCCGATCCGCTCCAGGTAGCCGGCGAGCAGCCGCTCGGCGCCCCGCGCCGAGGCGTCCACCAGGACGAGCATGCCGATCTGGCCGGCGCTGCGGTGGTTGAGCACCAGCTGGCTGATCAGCGCCCGCGCCGGGTCGTCGGGCCCCAGGTGGGCCACGTGCCAGTCGGCGTAGTTGCGGACCAGGCGGACGAACTCGTCCCGGCTCAGCTCGTCCCACGGCCAGCTGACGGCGCTGACCAGGAGCTCCTCGGGCGGCTTCGGCAGCAGGGCGCGCGGGTCCCGCCCGGTGGCGCCCGGCGAACGGAACCAGTAGCGGGTGATGACGCCGAAGTTGCCGCCTCCGCCGCCCGTGTGGGCCCACCAGAGGTCGTGGTTCGGGTCGTCCGGGTCGCGGGTGCCGATCACCGCGCGGGCCCGGCCGGCCGCGTCGACCACGACCACCTCGACCGCGTACAGGTGGTCGACGACCAGGCCGTGCAGCCGGCAGAGCGGACCCCACGCGCCGCCGCTGACGTGGCCGCCCATGGCGACGGAGTAGCAGAACCCGGCGGGGACCACGACGCCCCACTCCGGGTAGAGGGTCTGGTAGGTGCGCAGGTTGGTGGCGCCCGACTCGACGGCTATCGCGTTGAGCCGGGGGTCGTAGCCCACCGCGTGCATGCCGGACATGTCCAGGATGATCCGGACCTCCGGGTTGTGGACGAAGTCCTCGTAGCAGTGCCCGCTGGAGCGCACGGCGAGCCGCTTGCCCCGGTCGACCGCCTCCTGGACGACGGCGACGACCTCCTCGGTGGTGCTCACCAGCCGGACCGAGTCGGGCGCCGCGACGTAGCGCTGGTTGAGGCCGCTGACCAGGTCCTCGTACTGGCGGTCGGCCTTGGTCACGGTGATCCCGCCGCGGCCCCGCAGGGGGTCCGCCGCCGTCCCGCCGTCGGCCACCCCGCCACCGACGGCCCCGCCACCGCCGTCCGAAGCACCCCCGTCGCGCAGAGCATTCCCGTGGTCCGAAGCACCCCCGTTGTCCAGAGCACCCCCGTTGTCCGAAGCCCCCGTGGTGGCCGTGCCGGCCACGTCTTCGATCATCTCTGTCACACCTTCTCTTCACGCGAATCCCGGGCTGACCGCCCGTCTGCGACGAACTGCCGAATTCCTGTGATCCCCCGTACGGCATTCGCGTACCGGCCGGACCCTCCCGGCCGATACGCGGGACAGGATCGCGTCGTGAAATCCCCCGTGGTGTGCGATGTTTCCGTCAGCTGTCGCGCAGCGGCGGAATCACCTCACGGGCGACTCTTTCGAATTCCTCCCGATGGGCCTCCCCCGGCCAGTCCAGGACGAAATCCGCGACACCGGCCCCGGTGAAGCGCTCGAAGATCTCCTCGTAGCCGTGCCGCCCCCTTCTCGGGTCCCAGGGCCCGAAGATCGTGTACCCGCGCCGGACGGCCGCGGGGTCGCGGCCGGCCTCGCCGGCGAGCCGGTCCAGCCGGCGGTTCTGCTCGGCGGTGATGCCGAGCACCTCCTGGGCGCTCGCGCCCGGCGGGCCGTGGGTGTTCCAGGCGTCGGCGCACGCGGCGGCCACCCGGATCAGCGTCGGCGACTGGCCGCCGACGATCAGCGGCAGCCGGGGCGACTGCAGCGAACCGGGTACGGTCACCACGTCCTTGACCCACAGCTGGGCCCCCTGGTGGCTGAACATCCCGCCGCGCAGCACCCCGTCGACGATCGCCAGGTAGTCCGCGAAGCGCTCGGCGCGCTCCTTGGGCGACCACGGGACCTGCCCCACGCTGTGGTGGTCCCAGGGGAACAGCCCGGCCCCGATGCCCAGGTCGAACCGGCCACCGGAGAGGTGGTCGAGGGCGATCGCCTGCTTGGCCAGCTGGGCCGGCGGGCGCAGGATCTGGTTGGCCACCATGGTGCCGATCCGGATCCGCCGGGTGGTCACGGCCGCCATGGCCAGCACCGACCAGCTGTCGAACCAGAGGCCGCTCGGATTGCGCAGGTCCGCGCTGTGATCGGGTACGAACACCTGGTCGAAACCGAGTTCCTCCAGCCACCCCAGCCGCTGCGCGAGCACCGGAAAGGGCTGGTCCGGATAGAGCATGACGCCGAATCGGTGGGCGGGCGATCGGGAATGGTCCAATTGTTCGGTCGTGCGTGTTCCGGTCATGTCGGGCACTCTCCTTCCGGTGTCGGAGCCTACTGAGCCGCGGTCACCCGAAACGGGTCACCCGGGGAATTCCCGCTCATCGGAGGAATTCCGGTACCGGCCGCGGATCCGGCACCGGCCGCCAGCCGTCCTCCGGGTGGTCGTAGGACCAGCGCGGCCCGCGCCGGACCAGTTCGCCCAGCGCCGCCACCAGCCGGTCGACGTGCTCGGCGGTGGTGCCCAGGCCGATGCTGGCGCGCAGCGCGCGGTCGCCCTGGTGCCCGGGTGCGTCGCTCAGCAGGGCGTGGACCGCCTGGTGGGCGCAGAACGCGCCGTCCCGGACGCCGATCCCGTGCTCCGCGGAGAGCGCCGTGGCGACCAGCCGCTGGTCGGCGGGCGCGTCGCCGCAGCGGGCGACGCTGAAGGACACCACGCCGAGCCGCGGGTGTCCGCCCGGCCACAGGTCCAGCAGGCGGACTCCGGGGACGGCCGCCAGCCCGCCGCGGAGCCGGGCGGTCAGCGCCTGCTCGTGCGCGGCGACGGCGTCCCAGCCGGTGGCCGTCAGCGTCCGGCAGGCGACCGCCATCGCGTGGGTGCCCACCACGTTCGGCGAGCCGCCCTCGTGCCGGTGCGGCAGCCCGGTCCAGCGGATGTTCTCCCGGCCGTCCTCCTCGGCGACCCGGGCGGTGGCCCCGCCGCCCGCCAGGTAGGGGTCAGCGGTGTCCAGCCAGTCGGCGGAGCCCACCAGGGCGCCGGCGCCGAACGGCGCGTACAGCTTGTGCCCGGAGAGCGCGGCCCAGTCCACGCCCCAGCCGGCGAGGTCCAGCGGCCGGTGCCCGGCCAGTTGGGCGGCGTCCAGGACGGTGCGCGCGCCGTGGGTGGCGGCCACCTCCGCCAGCTCGGCGACCGGCCACAGCTCCCCGGTCACGTTGGACGCGCCGGTGATCACCACCAGCTTCGGCCCCCTGGGGGCGCCGGCGAGCGCCTTCGCCAGCGCGGTCACGGCGTCCGCCGCGGTGGCCGGCCGGGCCAGCCGGTACACCGGGGAGCCACGCCAGGCGAGCAGGGCGGCGTGGTGGTCGGTGGAGAACCGGAAGACCGCCGTGCCGGCGGGCAGCGCGCGTCCGAGCAGGTTGAGCGCGTCGGTGGTGTTGCGGGTGAACACCACCTGGGCGTCCGGGGCCGCGCCGACGAAGCGGCGCACCGTCTCCCGGGCCCGCTCGTACGCCCGGGTGGAGACCGCGGAGGCGAACCCGGCGCCCCGGTGCACGCTGCTGTACCAGGGCAGCATGCGGTCCACCGCGTGCTGCACGGCCGCGAGGCTCGGAGTGCTCGCCGCGTAGTCGAGGTTGGCGTACGGCACCCACGAGCCGGTCACCAGCGGCACCTTGAGGTCTCCGCCGACGACCTCCGGTACGCCGCGGGTGGCCCGTTCCGGCCCGGTGGCGGTGGCGGGCATCACCGGGCCGTCCATCCACCGTCCATGACCAGCACCGAGCCGGTGAAGAAGCCCGCCTCGTCGCCGGCCAGGTAGACGACCGCCGAGGCCGCCTCCTGCGCGCTGGCGATCCGGCCGAGCGGGTGCAGGGCGGTGAACATGTCGGCCATCTCCTGGCTGCCGCCCACCGAGGAGCGGTACATCGGCGTGTCCACGGTCGCCAGCGCCAGGGCGTTGACCCGGATGTTCTCCCCGGCGTACTCCAGCGCGGCGGCCTTGGTCAGGCCCACCACGCCGTGCTTCCCGGCCACGTAGGCGCTGATCCCGGCGCCGAACCCGACCACGCCCAGCTGCGAGGCGTTGTTGACGATCACTCCGCCGCCGCGCCGCTGCAGGGCCGGGATCTCGTGCCGCATCGACAGGAAGACGCTGGTGAGCACCCGGCCGAGGTCGTCCGTCCAGGCCTCCGGCTTCTGGTCGGCGACCAGGCCCGGGGTGCCCAGCGTCCCGGCGTTGTTGAAGGCGATGTCCAGACCGCCGTAGTGCCGCTCGGCCGTGCGGACGGCGGCCGCGAGGTCCTCGTCGACCGTGACGTCGGCGGTGACGGCGATCGCGGCGCCGCCGGCGGCGGTGATCTCCCCGGCGACCCGGTCCAGTTCGCTCCGCCGCCGGGCCGCCAGCACCACGCTCGCGCCCTGTGCGGCCAGTGCCTTGGCGGCCGCCTCGCCGATGCCGGAGCTGGCGCCCGTCACCAGGGCGACCTTGCCCGCCAGCCGGTCCCGGGCGGGCGCGCCGAGCGGGGGCTGCGTCGTGTTGCGTTCGTTCATGGCTGGTGGTGGGGGCCGTCCGAGGCCGGCCCCGCTCCCTTCAGGCTCGGAGGATCGGCGTGCGGTGAATCGGGCAGGGGCGTGCGGTGGGTCGGGGAGGAGAGGGGCGGGGGCGGGGGCGGCTCAGTCGCCGGGGGTGCCGCGTTCGACCGGCGCGCCGATCAGCGACCCGTACTCGGCCCAGGAGCCGTCGTAGTTGCGGACGTCCGGCCAGCCCAGCAGTTCGCGCAGGACGAACCAGGAGTGCGCGGAGCGGGCCCCGACCCAGCAGTAGGTGATGGTGCCGCGGGCGGGTTCCAGCGCGGCGAACCGCCGGCCGAGCTCCTCGTCGGAGCGGAAGGTGTCGTCCTCGCCGACGACCTCCTGCCAGGGCAGGTGGACCGCGCCCGGGACGTGGCCGGAGCGCTGGGCCACCTCGTGCGGGTTGTGGCCGGTCGCGAAGGCCTCCCCGGCGAAGCCGGGCGCGAAGACCAGTCCGGAGTACTCCTCCGGGCTCCGGACGTCGATGATGTTGCGCTGCCCGATGCCGGCCAGGACGTCGTCCCGGGTCGCCCGGACGGACGGGTCGGGGTCGGTGACCAGGTAACCGGTGGGCGGGCGGCCGGGCGACGCGGTGGTCAGCGGGCGGCCGTCCAGCTCCCACTTGCGGCGGCCGCCGTCGAGCAGCCGCACGGACCGGTGGCCGTAGAGGGTGAGGTACCAGTAGACCTGGGTGGCCAGCAGGTTGGCGTTGGCCGAGTACACCACCACGGTGTCCTCCTCGCCGATGCCCTTGGCCCGCATCAGCCGCTCGAATCCGGCCCGGCCGACGACGCCGAGCCGCAGGTCGTCCTGGAACTCGCTCCAGTTGATCCAGACGGCGCCCGGCAGATGGCCCTTGCGGTACTCGGTGTCCTCGTTGCCGGTCTCGACGAAGACCACTCCGGCGGTGCCGAGCCGGCGCTCGGCCCAGTCGCCGGTGACCAGGACGGAATCACGACCCATGGTTGCCCCTCGTGAAGTGACGGCCGGGTGGCCCCGGCGGGACTCCCGGCCCCCGCACGGGGCCGGGCGAAGCGGACCGGGCGGGGCCGGCCGGCGCACCGGGCGCGGCCCCGCCGGGCGGAGGTGTCAGGCCGGCGAGGTCTCGGCCGTCCGCTCCTCGGCACCGGCCCCGACCGCCTTGCCGCCACCGGTGCGGTCCCGGTGCCAGGCGTAGGCGCTGAGCAGGATGCCGAGGACGGTGACCCCGGCGGCCGCGAGGTAGACCGAGCGCAGGCCCGGGCCGTCGATGACCCGGCCGCCCAGCCAGCCGGCCAGGGCGGCCGCGAGCTGGTAGCCGGAGGCGTTCACCGCGATCGCCAGGGTCGGCGCCGAGCTGGCGGTGGTCAGCACCCGGGTCTGCATGCCGGGGATCACGGAGAAGCCCAGCGCCCCGATCACGAAGACCATCACCGCGGTGAGCACGGTGCCGCCGCTGACCGCCCACATCACCAGCAGGCCCCCGGTGAGCAGGCCCAGCAGGCCGACCTGGGAGGCCATCAGGGAGCGGTCGGAGAGCCAGCCGCCGACGAAGTTGCCGGCCGCCGCGCCCACCCCGTACGCCAGCAGCAGCAGCGGGACGGCCCCGTCGGCGAAGCCGGTCAGGTCGGTGAGCAGCGGCGAGAAGTAGGTGAACACCATCAGCAGGCCCATGTTGGCGACGGCGGTGATGCCGATCGCCAGCTGGACGTTGCGGTTGCGGAACACCCGCAGCTCCGCCACCGCGCTGGTGGTGGAGGCCGCCACCTCCGGCACCAGCGGCAGCACCAGGACCAGGCCGACCAGGCAGACCGCGGCGATCACCGCGAAGGTGGCGCGCCAGCCGAAGTGGTCGCCGATGAAGGTGCCGATGGGCGCGCCGAGCATCATCGAGAGGTTCATCCCGAAGACCAGCTTGGACACGGTCGAGGCCTGCTTGCCCTCCGGGGCCGTGGACGCGGCGATCACGATCGCGTTCGCGAAGAACGTGGCGGTCACCAGCGCGGTGACGACGCGCGCGACGAACAGCACCGCGTACGCGGGTGCCAGCGCCGAGGCGACGTTGCCGACGATCACGATGACGAGCAGGCCGACGATGAGCGGCTTGCGCGGGTACCGGGCGGTCAGCGCGGTGAGCACCGGACCGCCGATGATCATTCCGATGGCGTACGCCGTGACCAGGAGCCCGGCCGCGGGGATCGACACGTCGAGGTCGGAGGCGACGTCCGGCAGGATGCCGGCGATGACGAACTCGCCGGTGGTGATGCCGAACACGCACAGCATCAGGGAAAGGAGCTTCAACGACATGGTGTCTCTTCTGTCGGAACGGGAGCGTTGGCCGGCCGGCCGAGGGGCCGGAGCGGCCGTCAGGGGGCGGGCGGCGGGCCCGCGTAGCGGTACGCGTACGTGGTGCCCAGCGCGATGATGTGGTCGAGGTCGGGGCCGCCCACGTCCTCGGTGGGCAGCGTCAGGGCCCGGGCGTGCGGGATCTCCGCCTTCAGGAACAGGTCGAACTGCGGCCTGCGGTCCGGCTGGGGCGTGGAGTGGATGGTGAGGAAGCGGGCGTTCGGCGAGGTCGTCACGAAGCCGTGCGGAACGGTCCGCGGCACGATCATCGTGCTGCCGGCCTCGGCGACGAGCTCCTGCCCGTCGCAGATCATGCGCAGCGTGCCGTCCAGGACCATGAAGACCTCGTCCTCGTAGTCGTGGATGTGCAGCGGCGTGTTGTAGCCGCGGTTGCCGGTGTGCTGCACGACGGTGAAGGCGTTGCCCGTCGCCTCGCCGGGCACCCGTATTTGGGCCAGGCCGCCGAGCAGCCACACCGCGGTCTGTTCGGACTCGGGGATCAGCCGGCCCTTCTCGTCCCGGGCCATGTCGGGGAAGGTCATCGCGCTCCTTCGGTGGTCGTGGTGCCGCTCGCGGCGGCGGCCGGCGCGGTCCGTTCGCAGTCGGCGAGGAAGGCGCTCACGCCGTCCGGGGTGGACAGCGCCCGCCACATCGCGACCGGGTCGTTGAAGTTGCCGACGAAGGCGTCGGCGACCCGCCGGTCGACCGCGGCCCGCCCGAACAGCGCGCCGACGTGCGGCGGGGGTCCGGCGAGGAAGGCGTTGCTCCACTCCACGACGTGACGCGCGTGCTCCCACAGGCGCGCGGACGCGTCGCGGCAGAACTCCTCGTCGTAGCGCCCCCGGTGCCGGGTGATCAGCTCGGCCAGCGCGAAGGCGGTGTGCGAGCCGAGGTTGGCGCCCTGGGCGGTGAGCGGGTCGTTGGTGATCCAGGCGTCGCCGACCGCCAGCGCGCAGGTGCCGTCGTCGAGCCGGGCCCAGCCCCGGCGGACCACCGGGGTGATGGCGCCCCGGGCGAGCTCGCCCGGCGCGGTCAGCGCGAAGCCGGCGGTGTCGATCCGCTCGCGCAGACCCGGGGCGTGCGCGGCGACCAGGTCGAGCACGTGCCGGTGGAAGCCCGCCGGGTCGGCGTCGGCGTCGACGTGGCCGGCGGACTCCAGCGGGCCGCCGGGGACGGCCTCGAAGGCGAGGACGTCGGCCCGGCCGGCCGGGGAGTAGAAGGGCAGTCGCAGGATCTCGCCGGCGCCGGGCAGGAAGTGGATGTCGAGCGAGTGCGGCACCTCCTCGTCGATCCCGACGTAGATCCCGGCGCAGATCACCCGCTGCGGCGTGCTGTACGGCGAGCGGGCCGGGTCGGCCGGGAAGAGCCGGCGCACCGACCGGTTGCCGTTGGCGACGACCAGCAGGTCGTGGTGCCGGGCGAGTTCCTCGACCGGGTGGTCGCCGGTCACCAGTTCGCCGCCGCGGTCGACGAAGGCGCCGAGCAGCCGGGGCAGGTAGATCCGGAAGTCGACCACGCTGGACGGCGGCCGCAGGGCGGCCAGGAACTCCAGCGGCCGCGGCTCGCCGGTGTGCATGGTGACCGCCCAGTGCCGCACCTGCGCGTCGGCGAACTCCCATTCGTGGACGCCGAGTTCCCGCTCCCGTTGCTGGGTCGGCCCGAACCGGGCGGGGAAGTTGCGCGGCGGTCCGCCCCTGAGCCCCTCGATGCCGTGCTCCGAGTACACCGTCGCCGGGACGCCGGACTGCTGGAGGCGCAGCGCCAGTTGCAGGCCGGAGATGCCGGACCCGACGATGCCCACGCCGGTCACGAGGACACCGCCGCGGTGGCCGGGCCGGAGCCGGAGCCGGGACCGCCACCCGGGCCGGCGTCGGAGCGCAGCCGGGCGGCGAGCCAGCCGATCGACTCGATCGTGTAGCCGGCCGCCTCCGGCGAGGCCAGCGCCGAGGCGGGGATCAGCATGGGGTGGCGCATACCGGCGTCGAGCAGTTCGCCGATCCGCTTGAGCACCGTCTCCCGGCTGCCGGCGATGACCTGGTCGGCCACCACCTCGTCGGGCACCACCGCGAGCGCCCGCTCCACCTCGGCGCGGGTGAGCAGGTGCGGCAGCAGTTCGACCAGGCCGCGGTAGTCCTCACCGAAGGGGTGGGCGGCGCCGTGCCGCCGCCAGGCCCGGGCGCCCGCGTGCAGCGCGAGGAAGCGGATCGGGGTGGCCCGCAGCAGTTCCTGCGCGGCGGCGTCGGTCTCCGCCACCACGATCGGGACGCCGCCTGCGGCGACGATGGTGTCGGGGTCGCGGTCGGCGTCGACGGCGGCGGCGCGCACCGTGTCGAGCCGCCGGGCGTACTCGTCGGGGGCCGTCAGCTCGGACGGGAGCCAGCCGTCGGCGTAGCGGCCGGCCAGGGTGAGCATCCGCGGGCGGTTGGCGCCGAGCCAGATCCGGGGCGTGCGGCCCTCGGGGGCGGGGGTGATGAGCGCCCGGTCGAGGGTGAAGTGGTGGCCGCGGAAGTCGTGCGGGCCCTCCCCGGAGAAGAGCAGGCGCAGCACGCGCAGCGCCTCCTCGACCCGGTCCACCTGGTGGTCGTGCGGCACGCCGTACGGCACGAGGTTCTCCAGCGCTCCCGCGCCGATGCCGAGGACGGGTGCCCGGTCGGTGAGCTGGGCGAGGGTCAGCGCGGTCTGCGCGAGCACCGCGGGGTGGCGCCGGTGCGGGTCGGTCACGCCGATGGCGAGCCGGACCGGGCCGGCCTGCGGGGCGAAGTTGCCCAGCACGGTCGCGAAGTCCAGGCAGCGGTCCGGGGTCGGCAGGCCCGCCGCGACGTGGCTGAAGTCGGTGTCCCAGGCCTGCCGGGGGAAGACGTTCATCAGGTGGTCGAAGACCAGGAAGGTGTCCAGCCCGGCCTGCCGGGCGAGGTGCAGCAGCCCCCGTCCGTCCTCGACCCGCCCGACCGCGTCCCAGACCAGGCCGACCTCGACACTCATGCTGCGCTCCTCACGGTCTGGGCCCGGGCGATGAACGCGTCGGTGCCTTCGGGGCTGGCGAGGCCGCGCCACATGGCGGCCGGCCGGTCGAGGTGGGCGACGAACGCGTCGGCCACCCGCTGGTCGGCCGCGGCGGCGCCGAGCAGGGTGCCCAGGTGCGCCGGCGGCGGGCCGATGAAGAGGTTGGTGAAGTCGACGACGGGTTGGGCGCGCTGCCACATCCGCTCGGAGGCGGCGCGGCAGAACGCCTCGTCGTAGCGGCCGGTGTGGTCGCGCAGCACGTCGGCGAGGAGGAAGGCCAGCTCGGAGCCGAGGTTGGCGCCCTGGGCGGTGAGCGGGTCGTTGGCGATCCAGGCGTCGCCGACGGCGAGCGCGTACCGGCCGCCGGCCAGGGCGGCCCAGCCCCGGCGGACCACCGGGACGACGGCGCCCTGGAGCAGGTCCACCGGCCGGGCCAGCGCGAAGTCCTGCTCGTCCACGCGCTCCCGCAGGGCGGGCGCGTGGGCGGTGACCAGGGCGAGGACCTCCTTGGCGAACCCGTCCGGGTCACCGCGGTGGTCCCGGCCGGTCAGCTCCGCGAACGGGCCGTCCGGAACGGCCTCGACGAGCACGGCCGTCACCTGCCCGGCGAAGGAGTGGTAGGTGGGGGCGTGGATCTCCCCGGCCCCCGGGACCATGTGCATCGTCATACCGGCCGGCTCCGGCGGACGGACCCCGTGGAACAGGCCGCCGGCCAGTCGGCGCGGCGCCGAGCGGTAGGGCGAGCGGGCCTCGTCCCGGGGGAAGACGTCGGTGAGCGCGCCCCGGCCGGCCGCCACGACCACCAGCTCGTGGCGTTCAGCCAGCCGGTCCAGTCCGGCCCGGTCGGCCACCCTGAGGTGGACCGGGTCCCCGCCGCGCCGCTGGAACTCCTCCAGCAGCGCGGCGAGGTACATCCGGAAGTCGACCGAGCTGGCCGGCTTCGGCAGCCGGCCGCGGAACGAGAACCCGTCCGGGCCTTCCAGGTGGAGGTGCATCCACGCGTTGTCGTACGCCGGCGACGACCATTCGGTGACGCCGAGCGCGGATTCCCGTTCCCGGGTGGAGTCGAATCGAGTGACGAAGTTCAGCGGCGGACCGCTGCGGATGTCGTCGGGCCCCTGGGCCGTGTACAGGGTGGCGTCAATGCCGAACTGCCGTAGCCTCAAAGCCAGATGAAGACCGGAGATCCCGGTTCCCACAATGCCGATACTCATGTTCTCGCTCCACCTGTGCCGGAAGTGCCGGCCTCCCGGCGTTGACGGGTGATGACGGGTGATGACGGGTGACGGGTGACGGAAGCCGTCGGCGGGTTCGGCCCCGCGGGCGGGAGCCGGCCCGGGACGCCTCAGATGACCTCGACCCGCTGCAGGTGGCGGGAGGTCGGCCCGGTGAAGGCGTTGCGCCCGTGCACCAGCGCGATGTTGTCGGCGATCACGATGTCGCCCCGGCGCCAGTCGTGCGCGTAGCAGTAGGCGGGCCGGTGCAGCCGCTCCGCCATCGAGGCGATGAACTCCTCGGCCTGCGCGCCGTCGACGCCGTCGACGTGGACGGACACCGGGTTCTTGTAGACCGCCGGGTCCAGCGGCTCGGCGAAGCGCAGCACGGGCACCCCGGTCCCGGGGTGCTGGGCGACCAGCCGCTCGGTGACCTCGCCGCCGTAGTGCACCATCTTCTCGGTGGTGTAGGTGACGCTGATCCGCGCCCAGAGGTCGCGCAGTTCGGGGTCGGCGTCCCGGTAGACGGCGGTGGTGTCGGAGAAGACGGTCTCCCCGCCGGCCCCCGCGGTCGCGTCCAGGCACTGGAAGAAGAAGTACCGCGGATCGGCCTCGACGAAGGCACCGTCCCAGTGGAACGGCACGTCGCCGCTGGCGAACAGGTAGTTCCGGGGATTCTCCTCGACCACCAGGTCGATGACCTCGCCCGGCTCCCACTTCAGGACCTCACCCCATCGCCGGCAGTAGTCGGCGAATTCCTGCTTTCCGAGCAACGAGAATCCGCGGAGCACCAGGACCCGCGATTCCTCGGTCCAGCGGGCGAGCGTGTCCACCGGAATGTCGCCGATCCGGGCATTTCCGCCGGGAGCCTCGACCACGCGGCCGAACGGCCGGAGCGGAATGTGGCGCAGCTCCGCGGCCGAGGGAATGGAAGTCGTCATGGCGCGTTGTCCTCCTTTCTGGAACGGGCTTTCCCTACGGGCGGGCGGCGAGGTGCGGGGCGACGAAATGGCTCGGTCGGCCGTCCCGCCAGACGACGGAGGCCTGGAGGTTCTCCGCGTCCCACCGCTTGACCAGGTACCGGCTGACGCCGTCGTCGAGCACCACGCCGTGCCACGGGGTCAGCCAGCCGTCCCTGGTCGGCATGAGCTGGAGCCCGAACTTCTCCGAGTGCGGCGGCTGCGGGTGTATCGAGAGGCGTATCGCGTCGGGGAACTTCTCGGCGACCAGCCGGCTCCACGCGTTGCTGCGGAGAATGGTCTGGTAGGCGGCGTCCTTGGAGTTCTTCCGGAGCTGGTTCCGGGTCGTCTCGCCGCCCTGGCGCGCCACCGCGTCCTCGAACATGAAGCGGTGGATCCCGTTGAACAGCGCACGCGTGTTCCGGTCGGTGCGGACGTTCTCCTTGAGCTCGTCCAGCGTCGCGGAGTAGTTCTCCTCCAGCACGCGCCGCATCTTCGGGTAGTCGAGGCTGCCGAACGCGTCGTCCAGGCCGTAGAGGTCCAGCGCCGACCAGTGCGAGGCGCCGATCATGTCCGCGAGGGCCTGCCGGTAGGCGGTCACCGCCCCGTCGGTCACCCCGACGACGTCGCCGAAGACATGGCCGTCCGAACAGATCGTGACCCGGGCGCCGGGCGCGTAGAAGTGCCGCACGTAGTCGCAGAGCGACTGCAGGAAGCCGACCGCCAGGTGCTCACCGAGGTCGGGCAGCGCGCCGAGCACCTTGCCCTGGTTCGGGGACTTCGCCGGAAACGCCGGCACGACGAAGTGGATGGGCTCGTCGCGCGCGGTGAAGCGCTCCATCTTGGCCCGGTGGACCTCGGAACACGCGTCGCAGCGCGCGTTCCCCGACGTCCCGCCGGGCTCCTCCGGTCCGGCCGGTCCGGTCGGTTCGGCCGCCAGCGCCTCGTCGATCCGCTGGTACCGGTAGAGCAGTTCGAGTACTCGCGCCGATGCCGTCCGGGCGGACGGCTCCCCCGTGGTGTTGTGGTTCAACACTCCTCCAGACAACATTCCCGTTCGGGCGCGAAGCCGGAATCATGCACTCCGCACGTGGCGGACTCGGGTGGAATTCCTGTCTGCACACTCATTTCACCGCTCCTGAATTCGTGTCCGCGCCGGGCGGCACGGAACCGCTTCTGGGATGGTGCTCGGTGGTTCCCGGCGGGAGCCTCGGGATCGGTCGTGCCCAGTGGACGCCCGGCCCCCGACGGCCGTTCTCGCCGAAACGACGACTGCGCCTCCGCGTGCGCGGGTGGATCAGGGCACGCCGAAAGAAGCGGCCGGCCGGTTTTCGGCCACCCCGACCACGCCGTACCGGATTCTCCCGCGATCTCGCTGAGGCGTTGTCAGCTTCCCTCGCGCGCAAGGCTCCGCGCAATCCTCCATCGATTAGCATGATTGATGGATGGCGGAGCCAGCTCCGGGGCGATGGGAGGCAACGGCGATGGTCGGCGTGGACGACCCGGCGGTTCACCAACTGCGATCACTGCTGACGCTGGCCGAGGAGCTGCATTTCGGCCGCGCCGCCGCACGGCTCTACCTGACCCAGCCCGCTCTCAGCCAGCAGATCCGCACCCTCGAACGCCGGCTGGGGGTGCAGCTGTTCACCCGGACGAGCAGAAGAGTGACGTTGACGCCCCTAGGGCATGCCCTGCTTCCGCTCGTCCGGAACGTGGTGGACGCCTCGGACGAGCTGCGCGACGCCGCCCGGCACTCGCCCGACGACGGCGACGGGCCCACCCTGCGGCTGGGGCTCACCGACTGCGCCGCTGCCCTGGCCGCCACCCGCCGGGTGATCGCCACGCTCACCACCCTGCACCCGGGTCTGAACGTGGACTTCCACGTCCTGGACCTGGTGGAGCAGACCACCGCCCTCGCGATCGGCAAGATCGACGCCGCCTTCGTCTACCTGCCGGCGCCCGAGGGCTTCCACGCCGAGCCCCTCACCACCGAGCCCCGGGTGGTCTGCGTGGCCGCCTCCGACCCGCTGGCCCGGCAGCCGGTGCTCCGGCTCGCGGACCTCGCCGACCGGCCGATGGTCGGCCTCGCCCCGGAGGTCTCCCCCTCCGAGCGGAGCTTCTGGGCGATGGACCCGCGGCCCGACGGCACCCGGGTCCGCTACACCGGCCACCAGGTCACCCGGGTGGAGTCGCTGCTCTCCGCGGTCTCCTTCGACGGGGCGACGGCCTTCCTGCCCGCCGTGGCGGCCGAGCTCTTCCCCCGCCCGGACGTCCGCTACCGCCCGGTGGAGGGCCTGGTGCCCTGCGACTTCGGCGTGGTCTGGCCCGCGGACGACCAGGAGAAGCCCGGCATCGCCCTCCTCCAGGAGGTCTGCTGCCGGCTGCGGGACCAGGGCCTGCCCGCCGGGACGATGCCGGCCCCGGCCGCGCCCCCGGCCGCCGTCGAGAGCGCGGGCGACGAGAGCGCGGACGCCGAGAGCGCCGCCGGCACCGGGCCGGCCGGCGGCCTGGGCGTGTCCTTCGGCTGACCCGGGGACCGGCGCCGACCACCCGGTGCCGACAAACCCGCTCGCCCCGAAGCGCCCCCGCAGACGACGGCAGGCGGCACCCGGAGCGTCCGGACACCGCCTGCGCGTCACTGCGAAAGCGCGAGAACCGCCAGGGTCGCGAAGCCCCGACTAGGCCGCGATCGGCTCCAGGATCGCCACGCACTCGAAGTGGTGGGTCATCGGGAACAGGTCGAAGGCCCGCAGCGAGACCGGCCGGTAGCCGCCCTCGCGGAAGTACCCGAGGTCCCGGGCCAGCGCGGCCGGGTCACAGGCCACGTAGGCGATCCGGCGGGCCGACAGCCCGGCCAGGTGCGCCACCGTCTCCCGCCCGGCGCCCGCGCGCGGCGGGTCCAGGACGATCAGGTCGGTGGCGGTGATGCCGGTGCGCGGCAGCAGCGTCTCCACCCGGTCGCACTCGATCCGGACGTTGTCCAGCACCGCCAGGTTGTGCCGGGCGTCGACCACGGCCTGCTTGGAGGACTCGATGCCGAGCACCGCGCCCTCCTCGCCGACCCGGTCGGCCAGCGCACCCGCGAACAGCCCCACGCCGCAGTACAGGTCGAGCGCGCTCTCGCCCCACTGCGGGTCCAGGCCGGCCAGCACGGCGTCGACCAGGGTGTCCGGCGCCTCGGGGTGGATCTGCCAGAAGCCGCCGTTGCTGACCCGCCAGGTCCGGCCGGCCGCACGCTCGCGGACGAAGGAGCGGCCGTGCACCTTGTGGATGTTGTCGTGCTCGTCGATCCGGGCGATCGACACCGGCTTGTCCAGCTCGACCAGCGGCAGCTGGGCGCCCGGCGCCGGGGTGAGGACGACCTGGCGGTCCGAGGAGCCCGCGGCGGCGATCACCTCGACGGTGGTGATGCCCGGCCAGTCGCGGGCCTCGACGCCCAGCTCCGTGACGCCCTCGGCGGCGATCAGGCAGCGGTCGATCGGCTGGATGTCGTGCGAGCGGTGCTTGCGCAGCCCGACCTTGCCGCTCTCCTGGTCCACCGCGTACTGCACCCGGGTGCGCCAGGCCGGCACCTGCCCGGCCGGCAGCTTGCCGCCGATCGGCTCGACGGTGCCGTCCCAGCCGGCCTCGGCCGGGGTGAGGCCCGCCAGCTTGGCCAGCTGCTCGGTGAGCACCTGCACCTTGAGCTTGCGCTGCCCGCCCGGGGTGACGTGCTGCCAGTCGCAGCCGCCGCACTTGCCCGGCCCGGAGAACGGGCAGGGCGGGGCGATCCGGTCCTTGGCGGGCTCCAGGATCTCCACCGCGTCGGCGCGCAGGAAGCGCGACTTCGTGGTGCCCTCGGTGACCTGGGCGATGACCTTCTCGCCCGGCAGCGCGTGCCGGACGAACAGCACCCGGCCCTCGTGGCGCGCCACGCAGTGGCCGCCGCCGTGCGCGACGGCGCCGATCTCGACCTCGTAGCGCTCGCCGACCAGCGGGTCGCCGCCGGGCCCCCTGGGGGCGGCCTCGACCCGCGGCGCGCGCGGCGTGCGCAGCACCTTCGGCGGGCGGACGGCCTGCTTGCGCGGGCGGTCCCCGCCCTTGGGCCGGTCGGCCGGCTTCTCCTTGCGCGCCTGCGCGGGGGCCGGGCGCTCGGGCTCGGGCTCCGGGGCGCGCTCGCCCGGCGCGAGCGGGGCGGTCTGCGCGGTGAAGCCGTCGCGGTCGGTGGCGGCCGGGCGCACGGGCTTGCCCCAGCGCGGCCGGGCGACCTGCCCGGGCTTGCCGGCGCCGCCCTTGCGGGCACCCTTCGCGGAGGACCCCTTCGAGGACGAGCCCTTGGAGCCGTTGGAGCGGGGCGGGGTGTTGCGGGTCACTGGGAGGAGTCCTTGCTGCTGTCAGCGGTGTCGTCGGGCTGTGCGGAGGCCTTCGACTTTACGGCCTTCGGCGCCCGCGGCTCACCACGACGAACGGCGCCGGGAGCCGACCAGGCCTTCTGCGGCTTGCGCCGTTCGGAGGACTCCAGCTGCCAGGGTACCGAGGTCACCATCACTCCGGGCTTGAACAGCAGACGTCCCTTGAGGCGCAGCGCGCTCTGGTTGTGCAGCAGGTGCTCGTACCAGTGCCCGACCACGTACTCGGGGATGTAGACCGAGACCACGTCGCGCGGGCTGCTGCGGCGCAGGTTCTTGACGTAGTCCAGGACCGGCCCGGTGACCTCGCGGAACGGCGAGTCCAGCACCTTCAGCGGCACCTCGATGCCGCGCTCGTCCCACTCCGCCCGCAGCGCCGCGGTGTCCACCGGGTCGACGTTGACGGTGACGGCCTCCAGCGTGTGGGCGCGGGCCAGCCGCGCGTACGCCAGGGCCCGCAGGGCCGGCTTGTGCAGCTTGGAGACCAGCACGATGGCGTGCACCCGGGTGGGCAGCACCACGTCGTCCGGCTCCTCGGCGGCGACCAGCTCCTCGGAGACCCGGTCGTAGTGCCGGCGGATCGCCTTCATCATCACGAACAGCACGACCATCGCGGCGATCGCGATCCAGGCGTGGCTGATCTTGGTGGCGAGCACGACGATCAGCACGGCCATGGTCATCACCAGGCCGAAGGCGTTGATCGCCCGGCTGCGCTGCATGTGGCGGCGCTTGGCGGGGTCGGTCTCGGTGCGCAGGTGCCTGGTCCAGTGCCGGATCATGCCGGACTGGCTCATGTTGAAGGAGACGAAGACGCCGACGATGTACAGCTGGATCAGCCGGGTGGGGTCGGCGTCGAAGGCGATGATGAACAGGATCGCGGCCAGCGCCAGCAGGATGATGCCGTTGGAGAAGGCCAGCCGGTCGCCGCGGGTGTGCAGCTGGCGCGGCAGGTAGCGGTCCTGGGCCAGGATCGAGCCGAGCACCGGGAAGCCGTTGAAGGCGGTGTTGGCGGCCAGCACCAGGATCAGGCCGGTGACGGCGGCCACGAAGTAGAAGCCGGGCGTGAAGTTGGAGAAGACGGCCTCGCTGATCTGGGCCAGCGCGGTCTTCTGGTGGTAGCCGTCGCCCGCGCCGACCAGCTGCTCGGCGGGGTTCTCGGCCATCTGGACATGGGTGAGGCGGGCCAGCCAGATGATGCCCATGAACATCACCACGGCGATGGAAGCCATCATCAGCAGCGTGGTCGCCGCGTTCTTGCTCTTCGGCTTGCGGAAGGCCGGCACACCGTTGGAGATCGCCTCGACGCCGGTCAGCGCGGCACAGCCCGAGGAGAACGCCTTGAGCAGCAGGAACACCATCGCGAAGCCGGCCAATGACTCGTTGCCGGGCGTGGCCTGCAGGTGGAACCCGGAGCTCTCGGCGGGGATGTCCTGTCCCAGGCCGAAGTGCCGGACCACGCCGTACACCACCATGCCGAGCACGCCGACCATGAAGGCGTACGTCGGGACGGCGAAGGCGCTGCCGGACTCGCGGACACCGCGCAGGTTCATGCCCATCAGCACGATGACCACGACCACGGACAGTGTCAGCTCGTGGCCGCGCAGCGAGGGCACCGCGGACACCACGTTGGCCACCCCGGAGGTGGTCGAGACCGCCACGGTGAGGATGTAGTCGACCATCAGGGCGCTGGCGACCACCAGGCCGGAGTTGGGACCGTGGTTCACGGTGGCGACCTCGTAGTCGCCACCGCCGCTCGGGTACGCGTGCACGTTCTGCCGGTACGAGGCCACCACGGCGAGCATCACGACGGCGACGACGACGCCGATCTGCCAGGAGAAATGAATGGCCGAGGCACCCGCCAGGGAGAGCGTCAGCAGGATTTCCTCGGGCGCGTACGCGACCGAGGAGAGCGCGTCCGAGGCGAAGACGGGCAGCGCGATGCGCTTGGGGAGCAGCGTTTCCCCGAGCTTGTCGCTGCGCAGCGCACGCCCGATCAGGATGCGTTTCGGAAGGTCAGTCGGCATAGGCACGTTAAGGAATCGTAGGGGCTCTTAGGCCCGGGGTCCGACTTATGGCCCCCCCTTCGTCGCGACTGTGTTCGGTGGACCGGCTAGCGTGTCGGATACGAGCAGGCGGGCAACACTCAGGTTGTCGTACCCAGCCCCACGAACACGCTCGCCCCGGGCGACCGGGCGGGAAAGGAAGACGAACGGTGTTTGCGCAGGTCAAGAACCCAACGGGACGGGTGAGGTAGCGCCGGTGCACATCGTCATCATGGGCTGCGGCCGCGTGGGGTCCGCCCTCGCCAGAGCACTCGAGAAACAGGGGCACTCGGTCGCCGTGGTCGACCAGGACCCGACCGCGTTCCGCCGCCTCGGCGCCGGGTTCAACGGCCGGCGGGTCACCGGCGTCGGCTTCGACCAGGACACCCTGAAGGAGGCGGGCATCGAGGAGGCCGGCGCGTTCGCCGCCGTCTCCAGCGGTGACAACTCCAACATCATCGCGGCCCGGGTGGCCCGGGAGAACTTCGGCGTGGAGAACGTCGCGGCCCGGATCTACGACCCCCGGCGCGCCGAGGTCTACCAGCGCCTGGGCATCCCGACGGTGGCCACCGTCCGCTGGACGGCCGACCAGATGCTGCGCCGGCTGCTGCCGAGCGGCGCCGAGCCGCTCTGGCAGGACCCGAGCGGCACCGTGCAGCTCGCCGAGGTCGCCTACGACCCGCACTGGGTCGGCCACCGGATCAGCGGGCTGGAGGAGGCCTCCGGCACCCGGGTGGCGTTCGTCACCCGGCTCGGCGAGGGCGTACTGCCCACGCCGCAGATGGTGGTGCAGGAGGGCGACCTGGTGCACGTCATGGCGCGCCGGGCCGACCTGCCGGCCGTCGAGGCCGCGTTCGCCCAGGGGCCGAAGGAAGAGGGTCACTGATGCGCGTCGCCATTGCCGGGGCCGGTGCCGTCGGCCGCTCGATCGCGAGCGAGCTGCTGGAGAACGGCCACGAGGTCCTGCTGATCGACAAGAACCCGAACTCCATCTCGGTGGAGCGGGTGCCCATGGCGGAGTGGCTGCTGGCCGACGCCTGCGAGATCACCTCGCTGGACGAGGCGGCGCTGCAGCGCTGCCACGTGGTGATCGCCGCCACCGGTGACGACAAGGTCAACCTGGTCGTCTCGCTGCTCGCCAAGACCGAGTACGGCGTGCCGCGGGTGGTCGCCCGGGTGAACAACCCCAAGAACGAGTGGCTCTTCAACGAGTCCTGGGGCGTGGACGTCGCCGTCTCCACCCCGCGCTTGATGTCCGCCCTGGTCGAGGAGGCGGTCAGCGTCGGCGACCTGGTCCGGCTGATGCGCTTCAGCCAGGGCAACGCCAACCTGGTCGAGCTGACCCTGGCGGAGGACACCGAGCTGGTCGGCACCCGTGTCGGCGACGTGGCCTGGCCGCCGGACACCTCGCTGGTCACCATCATCCGCGAGGGCCGGGTCCTCACCCCGGGCAAGGACGACACCCTGGAGGGCGGCGACGAGCTGCTCTTCGTGGCCGCCCAGGAGCGCGAGGAGGAGCTGGAGGACCTGCTCTCCGCGACCTCCGGCGCGCAGTAGCGGCTCCGGCCGACGACGGACGCCACGGCTGACACGGCAGCGGGGCCCGCACTCGGATCCGAGTGCGGGGGCCCCGGGGGGGTGTGGCCGGCGGGGGGGGCCCCCCCCCGCCCCCGGGCCCCCCCCCGGCGCGCGCCCCCGGCCCCCCCCGGGCCCGG
>NZ_JBEXYD010000065.1:0-42888 GCF_040630735.1 Kitasatospora sp. NPDC005748 | reverse complement strand
GTCGAGCGCGACGACGCGGGTCTCCCCGTCCCCGTAGACCTTGTTGAGGCCGGTGGCGCGGGCGGCCGCCCGGCCGGTACGGACGGCGGTTGCGGACATCGTCACGGGGAACTCCTGCGGGGACGGAACGGGATGATCGGGTTCCGTTCAATCCTCCCCACCCGTTCCGGTCCGAAGTGTCGCCCGCGGGTACGGCCGCCCCCCGCCGTCCCGACGGTCCGGCGGGGAGCCCGCTCCTCCTCAGGTATGACCTCGGTCCCTGAGGCGCCCGGGCGCCCCGCCGTCCGGCGGATCACTCGACCGCGACGCCCCAGCGCCGGGCGAGCCCGGCCAGGCCGCCCGCCACCGCTGTCCCGGCCGGGGCGAACTGCCAGTCGCCGCCCTTGCGGTGGAACGAGCCGACCACCAGGGCGCTGTCCGGCACCCCGCCGGTGACGGCCGCCCAGTGCGCCGGGCCCTCGGCGCCGGGACCGAACGAGGCGGTCAGGGCCAGCCCGTGCACGTAGCCGAGCGGCAGCGCGGGCGACTCCTCCTCCTCGGTGGAGACCGCGACCACCACTTCGTCCACCCCCGCCGCCACCCGGCCCAGGTGCAGGCTGAGTTCGGCCTCCCGGGCGGGCTCGCCGGGGACCGAGCGGGTGGGATGCAGGCGGACCGCGCCGTCCGGGTCCTGCGGGTTGTTGAAGAAGACGAAGTGCTCGTCGTCGAGCACCCGTCCGTCGGCGCAGAGGAAGGCGGAGACGTCGAGCTCCACGGCGTCCCCGCCGGCCGTGCGGCTCTGCCAGGAGAGCCGCAGGAGGGTCGGACGCTCGTCCGGCTCGGCGCCGTCGGCCGGGGCGGGTGAGCCGGCTGCCCGACCGGCCCCGGGCCGGCCGCCGTTCGCGCCGCCGCCGTTCGCGCCACCGCCGCTGCCGTTGCCGCCGTTGCCCTCGCCGTTCGCGCCGCCGCCGAGCCGGCCGCGCAGGCCCTGCTCGGCCAGCAGCTCGACCAGCTCCGGCCCGCTCACCAGCGTCAGCGGCTTGTTGCGGATGTACTCGTAGGAGCCGGGGCCGAAACCGGCCGTGGTCACCAGGATTCCCTTGATCGCACCGTGGTGGCGCACGGTGGAGTCGAGGTCCCGGACGGCGGTGGGGGAGACCGTCGAGCGGTAGCGCTTGGCCTGGATGACGATCCGTCCGCCGGTCACCGGGTCGAGGTCCTCGGCGACCACGTCCACCCCGGCGTCCCCGCTGCGTGCCGTGGTCATCACCCGGAAGCCGCGCAGCCGGAACAGCTCGGCGATCAGCTCCTCGAACTCGATCGGGTCCATCTCGAAGAGGTCCGGCTCGTCCTCGCCGCCCTGACCGGCGACGTTGCCGCCGACCGTCTCCGGCAGCCGGTCCGGCCGGACCTCGTCCAGCCGCTCCGGCC
The DNA here is from genome assembly GCF_040630735.1 of Kitasatospora sp. NPDC005748. Lineage (NCBI taxonomy): Bacteria > Bacillati > Actinomycetota > Actinomycetes > Kitasatosporales > Streptomycetaceae > Kitasatospora > Kitasatospora sp. NPDC005748. The sequence goes on along the minus strand of NZ_JBEXYD010000065.1, from coordinate 41,478 downwards.
GGGCGGACAGCACGCCGCCGAGCCCCTGGAAGCACTCCACGGCGGCCACCCGGTCCAGCGCCAGACCCGCGAACTCGGACCGGTCCACGGTCACCGTCGACAGGAAGCGCTCGGCCTCCCGGCCGGTCGCCGGGTCGATGCCGCGCACGAAGCCGTTCAGCACCACCGACGCCAACGTGCCGTCCGCGTCCGCCCGGAACAGCTCGGCCACCACCCGCAGCGCGCTCTGCGCCAGCACCTCGCGGTAGAGCGCCTTGCGCTCGGTGGCCGGCCGGGCCACCTCGGCCTCCCGGTCGTCCGACTTCACGTACCGCACCCGGCCGGCGGCCGGGACGACGTCCGGGCCGGGCAGCTCCCAGTTGACGACCAGTTGGCGGGTCGACGCCTCCCAGGCCGCGACCAGCCGGTGCGGGAACCCCTCCGGCCAGCCCGCCGAGGCGTACAGCACGGCGGTGAAGTACTCCTGCACCGCGTCCGGTTCGCCGTCGCGCAGCCGGCGCAGCAACTCCTGCGTCCGGGAAGCCCGGTCCTCGTCCTGGCGGCGGTGCTGGGCCGCCCAGTCGAGGTACTGCCGGTGGTACTCGGCGAGCCGGCGCTGCCGGTCCGCCTCGGCCGCCTGCGCCGCGTACCAGTCCTGCTCGAACCGGGTCCGGGCCTGCGCCACGTACTGCTCGTACTGCTGGCGGACCCCCGGGTTGCGGGCCTGGGCGGGGGTCGGCGGCGGCACCTGGTAGTCCGCCTGATCGGGCATCGGCACCGGCTCGCCGAGCCGGCCCGGTTCGAAGGGCGGCAGCGCGGCGGGTGCCAGCAGGGCCTGCGGGCTGAACGCCGGCCGCCCCACGCCCGCCGCCAGCAGTCCCTTCAACTCCTCGACCCGGTCGTCGAGTTCCGCCGTCCGCCGGGCCGCCTCCGCCTCCCGCGACTGCTGGTACGCCCGCACCGCCTCGCGCTCGCCCCGGGCGGCCGCCCGCTGGATCTCGCGTTCCTCGCGTTCGCGCCGCCGCTGCTCGGCCGTCTGGGCGCGCCACCGGGCTTCCTCCCGGCGCTGTTCCTGTCGCTGCGTCTCCGCCCAGACCGCCAGTACCCCGTCGTTCCGCCGCCCCGCCACCGTCCACCCCTTCGCTTCACGCCCGGCCGCGCCCGCGCGCCGCCTCCCGGCCGCGCCCGCGCGCCGCCTCCCGGCCGCGTCGTCGCCGCGCCCGCCACAATAGAACGTGGACGGGTGAACCGGCCAAGCGCCCATGACCTGCGACGGCGTCCGGCCGGGCCCGGCGTCGTCCGGCCACCCGGACGACGGCCCTTGCGACGGCGTCGCGGGCGAGGAAGTGCCGGTGGGCGTCCGGTACTCGCCGAAGCCGAACTCCCGCCCGGCCGCCGGGCGCAGCCCGTGGTCCGACCGGGCACAGCATCGCCTCCGGGCCGGTGCGGCTGCCGACGAAGCCCCGGCGGATGGCCGCCGGTGACCCCGCTTCCACGTCGTCGGCGACCCCGGGTACGCCTCGTCGGCGCTCCGCGGCTCGGCGGGCTGCTCGGAGACGATCCGGAGCGGCATGATCCCCCTGTGCGGCGGGCCGGGGCGGACCGATCGGTCGACGGTGGCCGGCCCGTGGGCCTCGACCACGAGGTGGGCGCCGGCACCCCCGGTCAGGTGCCGGCGCCGTGCGCGGCGCCGACCCCCGGCGGGGAGTGACGTGGTGGGGGCTACCCGCCCGGGCGGACCGCCGCGTCCCAGCGCCAGTCGGTGCGCCGGGGGCGGCCGGGGAGGTCGGCGCGCCCGGTGGCCCAGAGCAGGGTCGGCCACGGTCCAGCGGCGCCGTCGGCCGGCACGTCGGGGAAGAGCCGGGCGAGGGTGCGCCGGCAGACGTCCGCCGGAGGCTCCCAGGCGAGGCCGAGCCCCTCGGCGACGTCGTGCAGGTGGACCAGCGTCTCCACCAGGCTCATCGCGGTGAACCCGGCCGGGTCGGCGAGGCCCCACGGGTGGTAGGCGCGGGTGTCCGGCGGGGCGGTGCGCGCCATCGCGACCATCAGCGCGCCGCTCGCCTCCAGGACCTGGACCAGCCCGTCCGGGCCGCTCTCGGGCTGCGCGTAGACGAAGCTGTTCGGCGCGCCCGGGGACAGCCGGACCGACCGGAACGGCACGTAGCGGTCGCGCGGCGGGTCCTGGGGGCCGAGCTGGGCCGCGTAGGCCAGCAGGTCGTCGGCCAGGTGCTCGACGGTGGCCCAGCAGTCCCAGCTGAGCGTTCCGGCGGGCCGGGACCAGTCGGCGTCCTCCGGCGCGCCGCGCAGGGTGGCGGCGGCGAGCCGGAGGACGAGCGCGAGGTCGTCGGCGGTGACCGGGCCGGGGGCCGGGTCGGGGGCGGGATTCGGCCCGTGGGCGCTGTCGATCATGGCGCCGACCGTACCCCGTGGCGCGGTCCCGCTCGCCCGTGCCCGGGTAGCCGCGGGGAGCCCCGTCAGGCCGTGAGGGCGTCGGTGAGCCCGACCAGGACGGCGCACACGTCCCGGGCGGCGGCCCGCATCTCCTCGCTCTCGCCGGGCCGCCGCACGAGGTCGGCCAGGATCAGCAGAGCGGCCCGCACGGCGCCGACGGGGACCTCGACGGTGCGCAGCGCGTCCAGCGCGTCGGCGGCCCGCTCCGCCGCGCTGCTGTCCCACGACTGCGTCAGTTCCACGGCCCGCGGGGTGCCTCCGGGGGGAGTGGACACGACGTGCAGGGCACGGGGCGGGTTCGTATGGCTCATGCCCGGAGCAACGACGGCGGGGCCCGGCCGGATGCCACGCGTACGGGTGATCACCGCGCCGGGCGCCGGGGCGGCCGCCCCGAGGGGGCCGTCGTCGGCGCGCACGGGCGGACTGTCGGAGGGAGCGGGTAGCCTCGCTGGTTCGGACGGATGGACGGACGGGTGAGCCGGTGACGGGAGGGTGAGCGTGAAGGTGCCGCAGCAGGCGGGCGGCGGGTGGGTCTCCACCGGCCTGCACTGGCGCGACGGGCAGCCGGTGCTCCGCGCGGTCCACGGGCACCGGGTGCACGAGCGGGTGGTGGTGCCCGGGGCGGAGATCGGCTGGCTGATCGGCGGGCCGCGCCGCTGCACTGGCGCCCTGCTGGTGGGGGCCACCGAGCGCACGCCGTGCCCGCACCACGCCGTCATCGACCCGGACGGCGGCGCCGTCCAGTGCGCCGCCTGCCAGAGCGTCGACCGCGGACTGGCGCTCGCCCGGGACCAGATCCTCGACGACGGGCGCGCCTACCGCCTCTACCTCGCCTGGTTCGGCGAGGGGCTGCTGAAGGTGGGCCTGACCGGGGAGTCGCGCGGCACCGCCCGGCTGCTCGAACAGGGTGCGCTCGCCTGGACGTTCGCCGCCCGCGGCGCGCTGCCCGCCGTCCGCCGGGCCGAGCTGACCGTCGCCGCCTCGGGGATGGCCCGGGAACGCTTCACGGGCCGGGTGAAGACGGCGCACTGGTGGCGGCACGGCGACGCGGAGTACCGCCGCGCGCTGCTGACCGGAGCCCGCGCCGCGGCCCACCGGCTGCTGGACGGGCACGCGGTGGAGCTGCTGCCCGACCACCCGGTCGTGGACCAGGTCGGGATCTTCGGGCTGGCCGACGGCGCGCCGGTGTCCTACGGGCACATCGACGCCCTCGCCCCCGGCGCGGTGGTGGCCGGTACGCTCCGCCCGCCGATCGGGCGCCATCTGCTGCTGGACCAGCCCGGCGGCGCCGAACCGCTGCTGCTCGACACCCGCAGACTCACCGGGTGGACGCTCGCCCCGGCGGCGGGCCGCCCGGTGTCGGGCCTGGTGGTGAGCCCCCGGACGCGCCCCGAGGAGCCGGACACCCAGGAGGCGCTGTTCTGATCCGACCGCGGCCTGTTCCGACCGCCGCCTGTGCTGACCCGTGGCCTGTGCTGACCCGTGGCCTGTGCTGACCCGTGGCCTGTGCTGACCCGCGGCCTGTTCCGATCGCGGCCGAGGAGGGGCCGGGTTCAGGCCAGCTTGCCGCGCACCCCGCCCGGCCCGGACCGGGCCCGGCGCGACAGCGGCGGCCTGGACGGCCGGATGTCGGCGCGCGTCGCCCCGGTGTCCTCGGCGGCGCGGTGGGCCAGTGCGGCCCGGGCGCCGGCCAGCGCCATCCGCGCCAGCAGCGGGTCCTCACGCAGGCCCGCCGCCCGCTTCGCGGCCTGGCAGTGTGCGCACCAGAGCGCCGAGGCGGGCCCGTCGGGGTACGCCATGGTCTCCGGCGGCAGGTAGTGGCCGCCGCATTCGACGCACTCGAAGACCAGCCTCATCCGACGATCACCGTCCCGGATCCGTGGCATCGACTGCACGGCGACCAGAAGGTGTTGAGCTTCGGCACCATGCCCCCTTCCTCGTCCAGTTCCACCGTGGCCTCGGTCTTCTCGGTGCCCCCGGACCCGCCGCACCCGGCGCAGGACTGAACCTCGGGCATATGACCCTCCTTGGCGCGGGGACCACCGTAGCGCGAATTCCCGGAGTACAGCAGCGGTCCTGACGAACCACCACCCGCACGGGGCGCGTGCGCCCGCCCCGCGCGCCCCGGCCGTCCCGGCGGCACCCGGCGGGGAGCGGCGGCGGGGCGGCCGGCGGGGTGCTCAGCCCGCCGCGCTGCGCAGGAACTCCCGGTTCATCGCGGCGATGCTGGGCAGCGGGATGCCCTTGGGGCAGGCGGTGGCGCACTCGCCGGTGTTGGTGCAGCCGCCGAAGCCCTCGGCGTCCATCGTGGCGACCATGTCGCGCACCCGGGAGCGGCGTTCGGGCGCGCCCTGCGGCAGCACGTTGAGGTGGACGACCTTGGCGGAGGTGAAGAGCATCGCCGAGCCGTTGGGGCAGGCGGCGACGCAGGCGCCGCAGCCGATGCACTCCGCGTGCTCGAAGGCGGTGTCGGCGGCCTCCTTGGGCACCGGGGTGGCGTGGGCGTCGGGCGCGCTGCCGGTGGGGGCGGTGATGTAGCCGCCGGAGCCGATGATCCGGTCGAACGCGGAGCGGTCCACCACCAGGTCCTTGACGACCGGGAAGGCGGCGGCCCGCCAGGGCTCGACGTCGATCGTGTCGCCGTCGGCGAAGTGCCGCATGTGCAGCTGGCAGGTGGTGGTCCGCTCGGGGCCGTGGGCCTGGCCGTTGATGACCATGCCGCAGGCGCCGCAGATGCCCTCGCGGCAGTCGTGGTCGAAGGCCACCGGTGTGTCGCCGCGGGTGATCAGTTCCTCGTTGAGGGTGTCGAGCATCTCCAGGAAGGACATGTCCGGGCTGATCCCGGTGACCTGGTAGGTGGTCATCGAGCCGGGGGTGTCCGGGCCCGCCTGGCGCCAGATCCGAAGGGTGAGGTTCACGCGTAGCTCCGCTGGGTGGGGTGGACGTGCTCGAAGTCGAGGTGCTCGCGGTGCAGGACGGGGGCGCTGCCGGTGTCGGTGAACTCCCAGGCGGCGGCGTAGGAGAAGGCGTCGTCGCGGCGGGCCGCCTCGCCGTCCTCGGTCTGGCTCTCGGTCCGGAAGTGGCCGCCGCAGGACTCGGCGCGGTGCAGCGCGTCCAGGCACATGAGCTCGGCCAGTTCGAAGTAGTCGACCAGCCGGTTGGCCTTCTCCAGCGACTGGTTGAGCTCCTGCCCGGTGCCGGGCACCCGGATCCGGCGCCAGAACTCCTCGCGCAGCTGCGGGATCCGGGTCAGGGCGCGGCGCAGTCCGGCCTCGTCGCGGGCCATCCCGCACTCGTCCCAGAGGAGTTCGCCGAGTTCGCGGTGGAAGGAGTCCGGCGTCCGGTCGCCGCCGACCGCCAGGATCAGGTTCAGCCGGTCGGTCACCTCGGCCTCCACCGAGGCGATCTCGGCGTGGTCGGCCGGGACGGCGGGCAGCGGGTTGCGGGCCAGGTAGTCGTTGAGGGTCGGCGGGAGGACGAAGTAGCCGTCGGCGAGGCCCTGCATCAGGGCGCTGGCACCGAGCCGGTTGGCGCCGTGGTCGGAGAAGTTGGCCTCGCCGACCGCGAACAGGCCCGGGACGGTGGTCTGCAGGTCGTAGTCGACCCAGAGTCCGCCCATCGTGTAGTGGATCGCCGGGTAGATCCGCATCGGCACCCGGTACGGGTCCTCGGCGGTGATCCGCTCGTACATCTCGAACAGGTTGCCGTACTTGGAGGCCACCGCGTCGCGGCCCAGCCGTCGGATGGCGTCAGCGAAGTCCAGGTAGACGCCCTGGCCGCCGGGGCCGACGCCGCGCCCCTCGTCACAGACGTTCTTGGCGGCCCGGGAGGCGATGTCGCGCGGCACCAGGTTGCCGAAGGAGGGGTAGATCCGCTCCAGGTAGTAGTCCCGCTCGTCCTCGGGGATCTCGCCCGGCGCCCGGGTGTCGCCCTTGGCCTTCGGCACCCAGATCCGGCCGTCGTTGCGCAGCGACTCGCTCATCAGGGTGAGCTTGGACTGGTGCTCGCCGGAGCGCGGGATGCAGGTCGGGTGGATCTGGGTGAAGCACGGGTTGGCGAACCAGGCACCGCGCCGGTGGGCGCGCCAGATCGCCGTCGCGTTGGAGTTCTTGGCGTTGGTGGAGAGGTAGAAGACGTTGCCGTAGCCGCCGGTGGCGAGCACCACGGCGTCGGCGGTGTGGGTGCTGATCTCACCGGTCACCAGGTCGCGGGCGACGATGCCGCGGGCCCGCCCGTCGATCACCAGCAGGTCGAGCATCTCGGTGCGGGCGTGCATCTCCACGTTGCCGGCCGCGATCTGGCGCGACAGCGCCTGGTACGCGCCGAGCAGCAGCTGCTGGCCGGTCTGGCCGCGGGCGTAGAAGGTGCGGGAGACCTGCACGCCGCCGAAGGAGCGGGTGTCCAGCAGGCCGCCGTACTCGCGGGCGAACGGGACGCCCTGGGCCACGCACTGGTCGATGATCTCCACCGAGACCTGGGCCAGCCGGTGGACGTTGGACTCGCGGGCGCGGAAGTCGCCGCCCTTGACGGTGTCGTAGAACAGCCGGCGCACGGAGTCGCCGTCGTTGCGGTAGTTCTTGGCGGCGTTGATGCCGCCCTGGGCGGCGATCGAGTGGGCCCGGCGCGGGGAGTCCTGGAAGCAGAACTGGACGACGTGGTAGCCCTGTTCGGCCAGTGTGGCGCCGGCCGCACCGCCGGCCAGGCCGGTGCCGACCACGATCACGGTGTGCTTGCGCCGGTTCGCCGGGTTGACCAGCTTGGCCTCGAACCGCCGCTGGTCCCAGCGCTGTTCGATCGGCCCGCCGGGGGCCCGGGTGTCGGCGACCGGATCGCCGACGCTGTACTCGCTGTAGGGGATCAACTCACCACTCCGGTCATCACGGCCACGGGGACGGACAGGAAGCCGACGGTCAGCACCAGCGCCAGACCGTTGGCGGTCAGCTTCAACGCGCGGTCACGGCGGGCGTTGTTGGCGCCGAGGGTCTGCGCGGCGCTCCAGAAGCCGTGCCGGATGTGCAGGCCGACGGCCAGCATCGCGACGATGTAGATCACGCAGCTGTACCAGTTCGAGAAGGAGGCCACGATGTTCTGGTACGGGTGCCCGTGCTCGGCGGCCGGGTTCACGGTGAGCGTGGTCAGGTCCAGGATGTGCCAGACGATGAACAGGGCCAGGATCACCCCGCCCCAGCGCATCGTCCGGGTCGCGTAACTGGCCCGCCGCCGCTGGTGCACGTACTTGCTGGGGCGCGCCCTGAGGTCGCGCCGGCTCAGCTGGTACGCGGCCACGCCGTGCAGCCCGACGGCCGCCAGCAGGCCGAACCGGGCGATCCACAGGAACCACTCGTAGTGCAGGACGGGTTGGCCGAGGGTGCGCAGCCAGTGCGCGTAGCCGTTCAGGTCGTCCGGGCCGAAGAAGACCTTCAGGTTGCCCAGCATGTGCGCGACCAGGTACAGCAGCATGACCAGTCCGCTGACGGCCATGACCGCCTTCTTGCCGACGGTCGACCGCCACAGGGTCACCAGGGTGGACGGATGCCGGGCCGTCCGAGTCGCGGTTGTCATGGCGACCACGGTAGGGACGGGCCCGACGGTACGTCCAAGACATGCTGCGGCTCACCGTGATAGTCGCAGACTATGGTCCGCGCTGGGGAGCGGCCTATCCTGGCCGGGTGCAGCTGCAGCAACTCCGCTATTTCCTCGCCGTCGCCGAGACCCGCCACTTCACCCGGGCGGCCGAGGCGGCGCATGTGGCACAGCCGTCCCTCTCCCAGCAGATCCGCGCCCTGGAGCGGGAGTTGGGCGCCGAACTGTTCCACCGCACTCGCGGCAACATCGCCCTCACCGACGCCGGGGACGCCCTGCTGCCGCTGGCCCGGCGCATCCTCGCGGACACCGAGAGCGCCCGGCTGGCCGTCCAGGAGACGGTGCAGCTGCGCCGCGGCCGGGTCCGGCTGGGGGCGCCGCCGAGCCTGTGCACCAGCCTGGTCCCGGACGTCCTGCGGGTCTTCCGGGACCGCTACCCGGGAGTGGCGCTGGTGGTCCGCGAGGGCGGCTCGCGCGACCTGGTCCGGACGCTGGCGGCGGGGGAGCTGGACGTCGCGCTGATCATCACCCCGCCGAGCGGGGAGGCGGCGCCGGCCCTCGCCGTCACCGAGCTGCTGCACGAGGAGCTGGTGCTGGTGGCCCGGGCCGCCACCGCCGCCCGGCGCCGGCGGGTGCGGGTGGCCGAGCTGCGCGGCCGGCCGCTGGTGATGTTCCGGGAGGGCTACGACGTGCGGGAAGCGACCCTGGCGGCCTGCCGGGAGGCCGGCTTCGAGCCGGAGTTCGCGGTGGAGGGCGGGGAGATGGACGCGGTGCTGGGCTTCGTCCGGGCCGGGCTCGGGCCGGCCGTGGTGCCGGGCATGGTGGCGGCCCGTTCGGGCCTGGCGGTCACCCCGTTCGCCGGGCCGGGGCTGGGGCGGACGATCGCCGTCGCGCACGGGCACGAGGTGCCGCTGACCCGGGCGGCGGCCGCGCTGCGCGAGACCCTGCTGCGGCACCTGCGCGACGCGGCCCGGGCGGGCGAGCTGCCGCCGGGCACCCGGCTGCTGCTGGAGCCGTGACCGGGCCGGACGGGCTCGGTGGTTGGCACGGTGTGCGAAGCACCCGAATCGTGACCCGGCGGCTCCGGGGCGCCGGAACCCGCTGTTCTCGGGCCGCGTCCCAGGCGGTAGCCGCGGTGTCGTAGGGTGCGACGCCGCAGGAGCGGCCGGGCAGTCACGGGGAGAGAGCGCACGATGGACAGCGGGAAGCAGCAGGGCGGCAGACCGACCGGGAGCGGCGACGCTCCCACCGGTGGGGCGGCGGGTCCGCAGGAGCCGACCCCGGGGGATCCGCGGGGCGGGTCTCCGGCGGGTTCCCAGGGCCGGGGGCCGGAGGGTCCGCGGGACCGGGTGCCGGGGATCGAGGACGCGCGCCCCTGGGAGCTCCCCGACTACCTGCACGACCGGGAGCTCGGCGCCGGCGCGAGCGGCCGGGTCGTGCTCGCCCACCACCGGGTGACCGGCACCCCCGTCGCGATCAAGTACCTGCACGACTCCCTCGGCACCCCCGCCCTGCGGGAGGAGGCGCTGGTCCTCGCGGCCGTCGACTCCCCGCACGTCACCCGCCTCTACGAGTACGTGGAGGGCGAGCGGGGCGCCGCCATCGTGATGGAGCTGGTGGACGGGATCGCGCTGCGCGACCTGCTCCGCGCGGAGGGCGCCACCACCCCGCAGGCGGCCCTGGTCGTGCTGAAGGGTTCGCTGCTGGGACTGGCGGCCGCCCACGAGGCCGGTGTGGTGCACCGCGACTACAAGCCGGGCAACGTGCTGGTCGACGTCGCCGGCACCTCCAAGCTGGTCGACTTCGGCATCGCCGTGCCGAGCGGCGACGACCGCGACGTCTCCGGCACCCCCGCCTACATGCCGCCCGAGCAGTGGGCGGGGCGGCCCGCCTCCCCGGCCGGTGACGTCTACGCCGCCACCGTGACCTTCTTCGAGTGCCTCACCGGCAGCCGCCCGTACGACGGGGTGACGTTCGCCGAACTCGCCGTCCAGCACACCGAGGCCCCGATCCCGGCCGAGCTGGCGCCCGACCCGGTCCGGCCGCTGATCCTGGCGGGCCTGGCCAAGGACCCGCGGGCCCGCCCGGGGAGCGCGGCCGAGCTGGTCGAGGAGCTGGAGGCCGTCGCGGCGGCCGGGTACGGGCCGCAGTGGGAGGAGAAGGGACGGCTGGACCTCACGGCGCTGGTGGCGCTGCTCGGGCTGCTGCTGCCCGGCACCGGCGGCGCGGCGGGCGGCACCTCGCTGGCCCACACCGCCCTGCCCGCCGCCGGCGGCTCGGCCACCCTGGTGCGGCAGACCCCGGCCCGGCTCTCCCCGGTCCGGCGCGGGGCCCGGCTCGGCAGCCGCGGCAAGGCGCTCGTCGGGGTCGCGGCCGGCGCGCTGACCCTGGCCACGCTGGCCGGTATGGCGATCGCCGGGGCGGCCGACGGCGGTGCCCGTACGGTGGTCGGCGGCGCCTCCCCGGAGGCCACCACCACGCTCGGCGCGCCCGGCCCGGCGGCCGGTCCGTCGCCCGACGCGGGCGGTGCCACCGGCACCCCGGACGCCGGTCCGTCCGATCCGGCGGCCACCCCGGCCGCGTCGCCCTCGCCGTCGGCGACCACGGGCGTTCCGAGCACCTCGCCCGCGGCCACGCCGACCGGCAAGCCGCCGACCGGCAAGGCGACCCCGCCCGCGACGGGCGCGCCCACCCCCGGTGCGCCGTCGATACCGCCCGGCGGCGCGACTCCCACCGCCGCGCCGCCGTCGGCCCCGCCCGCCACCACCGCCCCGCCGTCGGCGCCGCCCACCCCGAGCCCGACGGCCACCGTCGCCCCGGCGACCCTCGCGGTGACCACGGTGAACCTGGACTCGCTGACCTGCAGCGGCCGGTGGAGCCTGACCGCCACGGTCACGGTGGTCGCCCAGGGCGCGGGAACCGGCACCCTGACGCTGAGCTGGTACCACAGCTCGGGCGGCCGGTCGATCACCGTCGCGACGGACACCGTAGTGCTCCGCGACGGCCGAGCCACCGTCACCCGTCCGCACGACTTCGGTTCGGCGGACACCTTCCCGACCTGGGGCGTCCGGGTCTCCACCACCCCGGCGGCGGCGAAGCCGGGCAAGACCTCGGCCGAGGTGGCCGCCTACCTGTGCGACCCGCCGCGCTGATCCGCCACCGCTGACCGCTACCGCCGCGCCCCTGCGGCCGAACCCCTGCCGCCGGCCCCGCACCACCCTTCCCGTCGCGTTCCCCTGGAGCAGCCATGTCCACGCCCCGCCCCGACTCCACCCCGGACTCCGCCCCGGCACCGGGCGCGGCCGCGGACCGGACCGTTCCGCTCGCCGCGGGCGCGCGGAGCGCCGACCGGGCGGTCCGCCTCGGGCCCGACCCCGAGGCCACCGTCCGGCTCGACGCAACCGCAGCCGACCGTACGGTCGCGGCCGGGCCCGACCCCGAGGCCACCGTCCGGCTCGACGAGACCGGGGCCGCGAGCGCGACCTTCCTGGACCCCCGGGTCTGGGGTGGCGCACCGGCGCCGGGGGAGACCGCCATGCTGGTCGGCACACCCACGCGGGGGGAGACCGCCACGCTCCCCGGCGCACCGGAGCCCGGCGAGACCGGCACCCCGCCGCACGGCACCCCGTCGCATGGTGTCCCGGTGTCCGGCGAGCCGGCGGAACAGCCGCTCGCACCGGGGGAGTTGCGGCGGTTCGGCCCCGGTGTCCCGCCGCAGGCCGCCGCCGTCTGGCACGGTGCCGCCCTCCCGGAGGCGGAGCGGCCGCCCCGCCGGCGCCGGGTGTGGCGCGTGCTGGTCCCGGTGCTGCTGCTGGCCCTCCTGGCCTTCCTGTTCTGGCGCTTCACCATGCCGGCCCTGGCGGTCACCGGGGTCGGTGCGAGCACCGACCCCGCGGGCCCCGGCTGCGGCGGCACCGCGGTGATCACCGCCGTGGTGGAGACCAACGGCGCCGCGGGCACCCTCCGCTACCGCTGGCTGCGCAGCGACGGCACCACCTCGGGCGAGCTGGCGCAGGAGGTCGGCTCCGGCACGCACCGCACCGAGCTGGTGCTGCGCTGGAGCTTCGAGGGCCAGGGCTCGCTCCCGTCCACCGCCACCCTGGAGCTGCTCTCTCCGGGCCCTCGGAGTGTCTCCGTCTCGTTCCCCTACCACTGCCCCTGAGTCGTCACCGCTTCTGAGCCGTCACGGCTCCTGGGTCAACTGCTCTGCGGCCCGTAGCCGTTCGAGCCCGTCCAGCAGCAGGTCCAGCGCGAACTCGAACTCGGCCTGGTCGTCGCAGCCGCCGACCGTCGAGGCCTCGTCGTGTCCGGCGGCGCCGGCGATTTCCGCGATGTGGGGGTAGGCGCGTGCCAGTTGCCGCAGCACCGCCGGGTCGGGGGTGGCGGCGGTGTCGTCGAACAGTTCCTGGCTGAAGCCCAGCAGCCGGCTGCCCATGGCGTGCATCGCGTGGTGCGTGAGGCCGACGGAGAAACCGCCGGCCCGGAACAGGCCGGCCATCGAGTCGAGGTAGCCGAGGACCGCCGGGGTGGGGCTGGTGCGGGACTGGATCACGCCCGCGGCCCAGGGGTGCCGCAGGAGGACCCGGCGTGCGGCGAGGACGCGTGCGCGCATCGTGGGCTGCCAGCCGCCCTCGCCGGGCGGGCCGATCTCGCCGACGACGAGGTCCACCATGCCGTCGAGGAGTTCGTCCTTGTTGGCCACGTGCTTGTAGAGCGCCATCGGCACCACGCCCAGCTCCTGGGCGAGCTTGCGCATGCTGATCGCATCCGTCCCGGCGCCGTCGGCGAACGCCACCGCCGCTCGCAGGACCCGTTCCCGGCTGAGCGGCGCCCGCCGCGTTCCGTCCGCTGACTGCTTCATCTTGACGAGTGTACGGCGTACGCCTATCGTCATCGACAGGTGTACGCCGTACACCTCTGCTACTGGGTGGGGAGTTCCGCAATGGACACAGACAGACGCAAGGGCATCGCGGCGGGCGTGCTGTTCCTGGTGACCGAGGTCGCCGCCGTGGCCGGGCTGACGCTGTACCGACCGCTGCTGGACGGCACGGACTACGTGCTGGGCGCGGGTGCCGACAACAGGGTCCTGCTCGGGGCGCTGTGCGAGGTGGTCCTGGCCCTGGCGGTGGTGGGCACCGGGGTGACGCTCTTTCCGGTCCTCCGGCGCCGGCACGAAGGGCTCGCGCTCGGCTATGTGTGCGTCCGGCTGCTGGAGGCGGTCGTCATCGTCCTCGGGCTGGTCAGCGTGCTCGCGGTGGTGACGCTGCGTCGGGAGGCACCGGCGGCCTCCGACGCCGGTGCCTCCTCCTTCGCCGCGGCCTCCGACGCCGGTGCCTCCTCCTTCGCCGTGGCGGCCAAGGCGCTCATCGCCGTCCACGACTGGACCTTCCTGCTCGGGCCCAATCTGATCCTCGGCGTCAACACCCTGATGCTGGCCGTGCTCCTGCACCGGACCGGGGCCGTGCCGCGGGTGATCACCGTGCTGGGCCTGGTGGGCGGGCCGCTGATCTGCGCCTCCGCGGTGGCCGTGCTGTTCGGCCGCTACGCTCAGCTCTCCGGGCCCGGCACGGCCGCGGCCGTCCCGGTCTTCGCGTGGGAGCTCTCCCTCGCCGGCTGGCTCGTGCTCCGCGGCTTCCGCGGAGCGTCCGTCGGAGCCGGCGAAACCGCCGCAGTGGCGCTCGACGCCGAAGCCGGACCCGAAACCGGCGCCGCCGGCCGAAGGTGGCCCGCCGTCGCCCGGCCCAGCTGAAGCAGGCTCAGCCCGAACATCAGGACACCCAGCGGGACGTGCAGGCTCGCCACGTGCTGGACGCCCAGGACCACCTGCGCCGACGCGAGGACGAGGAATCCGGTCGAGTGGAGGACGGGCCGGGGCGAACCGCCGCCCGGCCGCCACCTCAGGACCGAGGCGAGGACGTACAGCATCGTCGTGGCGTACATCCCGCGGGCCCCGCCGCTGTGCAGCGGTTCTCCGTAGGACGTGGACAGCAACAGCCCGGCGGTGACCGCCTGGAAGAAGATGGCCGCGGTCTGCAGGGCGATCGCGACCCGCAGGAACGCGGAGAGCCTGGGACTGTGCTGCGGTGCCGTCGTACGGGTGGGCATGAGGGCCCCTTCCTTCTGTTGCTCGACTCTGCTTCTTCTCGACCGTGTCCGAGGGCCGGCGAACCGGCCGCTCATCGGTCCGACGACACAGCCACCGGAAACGTCAGGCGCCACCCCGGCCCGGGCCCACCGGGACGACCTGTGGATCATGGTGCGGTCAGGCCCGAACGAGGGAGTCGTCACGACCATGACCAGTCGAACCGAGCCCGGACCGGACCGGCCCGACCCGGGCCTGAGCGTGCTCGTGGGCGAGCGCCGGCAGCTGATCGACATCGCCTACCGGCTGCTCGGCTCGCTGGCCGAGGCCGAGGACGCCGTCCAGGAGGCCTGCACCCGCTGGTACGCGATGTCCCGGCAGCAGCGGGAGGCCGTCGAGTCCCCCGGGGCGTGGCTGACGACGGTGGCCAGTCGGATCTGTCTCGACGTGCTCGGCTCGGCGCGGGCGCGGCGCGAGCGTTACGTGGGCGAGTGGATCCCGGAGCCGCTGCCGGACGGCACGCAGTGGCTGCACGGCCGGCCGGGCGCCGGCGGCGACCCGGCGGACCTGGTCACCCTGGACGAGTCCGTCGACATGGCGTTCCTCGTCGTGCTCGAATCGATGACCCCGGCCGAACGGGTCGCCTTCGTCCTGCACGACGTCTTCCAGTACCCCTTCGCCGACGTGGCCGCGATCGTCGGGCGGACGCCGGCGGCCTGCCGGCAGCTGGCCTCCTCGGGCCGCCGCCGGATCCGCGCGGCCCGGCCGCCGGTCGCACCGCGCGTGCGGGAAGAAGAAGCCCGCATCATCAGGGAGTTCAAGCAGGCCTGGGTGGCCAAGGACATCGCCGCCCTGGTCGGCCTGCTCGACCCCGACGCCACGATGACCGCCGACGGCGGCGGGCTGGCCGGCGCCGCGCTGCGCCCGGTCACGGGCGCCGAGCGGATCGCCCGCTACATCGTCGGGATCGGCGACCTGGCGCCGGGCATGGAGCTGCTGGAGCGCTCGGTCAACGGCCGCCCCGGCCTGGCGGCCCGGCGGGGCGGAGTCACCGTGACGGTGGCCGCGTTCGGCCTCGCCGGCGAGCGGATCGCGCAGATCTGGGCGGTGCGCAACCCGGAGAAGCTCGGGCGCTGGGGCGGGTGATGCCGGGGGCGGGCGCGGAGGAGCCCCGGGGCGGCTGCCCCGGGGCTCCTCCGGCGGTGGTGCGGATCAGGCCGGCAGGACGGCCTCGATCGCGGTGATCACCTCGGCCGACTCCGGCTCGGTGCGGGGCCGGATCCGGGCGGCCACGGTGCCGTCCGGCGAGACCAGGAACTTCTCGAAGTTCCAGGACACGTCACCGGCCTGGCCCTCGGCGTCGGGGGTCCGGGTCAGCGCCGCGTACAGCGGGTGCTGGTCGGCGCCGTTGACGTCCGTCTTCTCGAACAGCGGGAAGGAGACGCCGTAGGTGGTGGAGCAGAAGGTCTGGATCTCCTCGGCGCTGCCCGGCTCCTGCCCGGCGAACTGGTTCGACGGGAAGCCCAGCACGGTGAAGCCGCGCTCGGCGTAGCGCGCCTGGAGCCGCTCCAGGCCGGCGTACTGGGGCGTCAGGCCGCACTTGGAGGCGACGTTGACGATCAGCAGTGCCTTGCCCTTGTAGTCGGCCAGCGAGGCGGTCTCGCCGGACAGGGTGCGCAGCGGGATGTCGTACAGGCTCACGGAAGTCCCCTTCGGATGGTCGGATATCGGTGCAGCACTCGTCACGGAACGGTAGCCGCCCCGCCCCGGTCAACCATGACCGGGCTCCGGGTGTTCCGCCCCCTGTTCCGCTCCCGTCCGGCCGGGCCGGGCGTCGGAGCGGGCCTCCTCGGGCCGGCCGTCGGTCCGGGCCTCGGTCCGCGCGTCGAAGCGGGCGGCGACGGCGGCGAAGTCGGCGCTGAGCCAGCGCTCGGGGCGCATCCGGATGGCGATGTCGGCGGTCAGCTGCTCGGTGGTGGCCGCGAGGTAGGCGCGGGCGGTGGCGGGCGGCATGTAGCGGTGGGCCATCGCGGCGCGCTCGGCCGGGTCGATCCCGTCCTCGATCGCGACCACCGGGCCCTCCACGCTCACGTAGCGGCAGGGCGGCTCCTCCTGCTGGGCACAGAGCGCGAACCGCCCGCTGGCGCGGATCCGGCGGGCCTTGGCGGAGTCCCGGCCGGTCAGGATGGTGAGGACGCCGCCCGGCCGGTAGGAGTACCAGATCGGGACGGCCAGCAGGCGCCCGGCCGGTTGGGCGCCGTCGTCGCCGACGGCCAGGACGCCGACGTGCGGGCCCGCCAGGAAGGCCTCGCGCTCGGACAAGCTCATGGTGAAGGGCACGGAGTGGCCTCCCGGGCTACGGAAGCCCGCGCGCTGCGGTCGCGTACGGGCGGTACACCGGTACGTACCCGGACGACCGGTGTGCCGAACGCGGCCGCGCCGGACGGGGCAGCTCGCCGCCGGGCGGGCGCCGTGGTGCGCCCGGCGCGGCCCGGGGATGCCGGCCCGCGCGCCCGGGGGGCGCAGGCCCGGCGCCGGTGGGGGCGCCGGGCTCGCACGGCTCAGAGCGCCAGCGGCTTGATGGCCGTGGGGGCGTGCTCGGGCAGGGTGGCGAGCTCCTCGAACTCGGTCACGTCGCTCATGTCGACGGTCCGGCTCATCGAGATGTTGGTGATGCGCTCCAGGATGGCCTCGACCACGACCGGGACGCTGTGCTCGGCGGCGAGCTTCTTGGCCTCCTCGAAGGCGGCGCCCAGCTGGTCGGGGTCGGTGACGCGGATGGCCTTGACCCCGAGGCCCTCGGCGACCTTGACGTGGTCGACGCCGTAGACGCCGAGCTCCGGGGTGTTGATGTTCTCGAACTCCAGGTTGACCTGGAAGTTGATGTCCAGTCCGATCTGCGCCTGGCGGATCAGGCCCAGGTAGGCGTTGTTCACCAGGACGTGGATGTAGGGGACCTTGTGCTGGGCGGCGACCGCCAGCTCCTCGATCATGAACTGGAAGTCGTAGTCGCCCGAGAGCGCGACGATCGGGGTGCCCGGGTCGGCGGTGGCGGCGCCGATCGCGGCCGGGATGGTCCAGCCGAGCGGGCCGGCCTGGCCGCAGTTGATCCAGTGCCGCGGCCGGTAGACGTGCAGCATCTGCGCGCCGGCGATCTGCGAGAGGCCGATCGTGGTGACGTAGCGGGTCTCCGGGCCGAAGGCCTTGTTCATCTCCTCGTAGACGCGCTGCGGCTTCATCGGGATGTTGTCGAAGTGGGTGCGGCGCTGGAGGGTGGCCTTGCGCTCCTGGGCGGACCCGGCCCACGCGGTGAAGTCGGGCAGCCGGCCCTCGGCCTTGAGCTCCTTGGCGACCTCGACGAAGAGCTCCAGCGCGGCCTTGGCGTCGGAGGCGATGCCGTAGTCCGGGGCGAAGATCTTGCCGATCTGGGTGGGCTCGATGTCGACGTGGACGAACGTGCGGCCCTTGGTGTACGCCTCCAGGTTGTACCCGGTGTGGCGGTTGGCCCAGCGGTTGCCGATGCCGAGGACGAAGTCCGATTCCAGGAAGGTCGCGTTCCCGTAGCGGTGCGAGGTCTGGACGCCGACCATGCCGGCGCTCAGCGGGTGGTCGTCGGGGATGGTGCCCCAGCCCATCAGGGTGGAGATGACCGGGACGCCGGTCAGCTCGGCGAACTCGACCAGCAGGTCGCAGGCGTCGGCGTTGATGATGCCGCCGCCGGCGACGATCAGCGGGCGCTCGGACTCCAGCAGGAAGCGGATCGCCTTCTCGGCCTGGGCGCGGCTGGCCCGCGGCTGGTAGACCGGCAGCGGCTGGTAGGTCTCGGGGTCGAACTCGATCTCGGTCAGCTGGACGTCGATCGGCAGGTCGATGAGGACCGGGCCCGGACGGCCGGAGCGCATCAGGTGGAAGGCCTCCTGGAAGACGCCCGGGACCTGGGCGGCCTCCAGCACGGTGGTGGCCTTCTTGGTGACCGGCTTGGCGATCGAGGAGATGTCGACGGCCTGGAAGTCCTCCTTGTGCAGCTTGGAGACCGGCGCCTGGCCGGTGATGCACAGGATCGGGATCGAGTCGGCGATCGCCGAGTAGAGGCCGGTGATCATGTCGGTGCCGGCCGGGCCGGAGGTGCCGATGCAGACTCCGATGTTGCCGGCCTTGGCGCGCGTGTAGCCCTCCGCCATGTGGGAGGCGCCCTCGACGTGCCGGGCCAGCGTGTGCCGGATGCCGCCGCCCTCCTTGAGGGCCCGGTAGAACGGGTTGATCGCTGCGCCCGGCACGCCGAACGCGACCTCCACGCCTTCGAGCTTGAGGATCTCCACTGCCGCGCGGGCGGCTGTCATACGTGGCATCGGGTATCTCCTGCATCGGCCCGCAGTGGGTCGGAGGGCTCATCTCCAGAATTCCACCATACGGAAGAACGGTTTCTGTATGCGGAAACAAAGTAAGGCGGGGCCCGTCGGGGCGTCAAGGGGGCTTTCAACAGAATGTGGAAGTGGGTCGCGCCGCGGGGATGGTGGGAAACCGCAGGTGGCGGGCGCGGGGAGGGGGTGGGCCGGCCGTCCGGCCAGGCTGTCACGGCGGGCGCGACCGGACCATCGCCCGTTCCTCCAGTCCACCGGGCCTGGGCGGGCCCGGCGGTCGTCCCTTCGCGCAAAGCGCGCGCTTCCGGCACCGGTCTCGTTCGTGTGCCAGTCCACGGGCCGAACGCGCGTACCCGACCGGAGCCCCGAGTCGGCACGGAAAGCGGCGCCGGTGTGCGGCTCGTGTGAAGATTCGGTGGGCGAGGTCGGCCCCGCGCGGGGCTCTGGGTACCGTCGGTGGCACGCCGGACCCGTCATGGTTGCCATGTTCAACTCGGGCCGCGGCAGGGGGATTTGGGATCGACCGGGGAGCGGGGGGAGCTCCGGCCGGCGGGTCCCGTTCCCGGACCGGGCCCGCCCGGTCCGCGCGCAGCCGACCGAGGCGCCGCCCCCCGACCGCACCCGCTCCGCCCCGACACCCATCGCCGCCGCCCGCCACGGCCGCCCGGCCCGCCCGGACGGCCGCCCGTACCGACGCCGCCCGCGCCGTACGCGCCGTGGAGGCCGCCGGGTGCCCCGCCGAGGTCGCGCCCGGTGCGCCGACGCGGTGTGCGTCCACCGGCGCGCGACCCGTTCGCCCGCCAGGTCCGCCAATTCCGCCAGGTCCGCCAGGTCCGTCCTCGCCGTTCGCCCGCCAGGTCCGCCCGCTCCGGCGTCCGACCGCCCGCCCGGCCCGCCCGGCCCGCCCGCCCCGGCGTCCGCCCGTCCGGACGCACCTAGCAGCGCGTCCGCCCGTCGGCGGGTGCGCGGAAGGGACGTACCCGTGCTCCGACCCGCCTGCTGTCCCCCCGTCCGCCCCGGCACCGCTGCGGCGGTGACCCGATGAGCGCCCCGTCCGGTCGGTCCGGGAGTCCGCCGGGCCGTTCCGGCGAGGGCGCCCCGCCGGGCCGGGCCCGGCGCGGTCCCGTCCGTGCCGTGCGCGCCGTGCCCTGGCGCTTCGACCTGCCGGCCTCCCTGGTGGTCTTCCTGGTCGCCCTGCCGCTCTGCGTCGGCGTGGCCGTCGCCTCCGGGGTGCCCGCCGAGCTCGGCCTGGTCACCGGGATCGTCGGCGGCCTGGTGGTCGGTGCGCTGCCGGGCAGCAGCCTCCAGGTCAGCGGCCCGGCCGCCGGGCTCACCGTCCTGGTCTACGAGGCCGTCCAGGAGTACGGCGCCGGCGCGCTGGGCCTCCTGGTGCTCGCCACCGGCCTGCTCCAACTGGCCATGGGCGCCCTGCGGCTGGGCCGCTGGTTCCGTGCGATGTCCGCGTCCGTGGTCCACGGCATGCTGGCGGGCATCGGCCTGACCCTGCTGTTCGGCCAGCTCTACGCGCTCGCCGACCGCAGGGCGCCCTCGACCGGGCCCGAGAAGATCGCCGGCCTGCCGGCGCTGCTGCGCGACGCCGTCACCGGTGCGGCGACGCCGGCCGCGGTCGCCCTCGGCGTCGCCACCCTGCTGGTGCTGGCCTTCTGGAAGTACCTGCCCGCCCGGGTGGCCCGGACGGTGCCCGCACCGCTCGCCGCCGTCGGCCTCGCGGCCGCCGTCACGGCCTCCGCCGACCTGCCGGTCGCCCGGATCCGGGTCTCCGGCCTGCTGGACGTGGTCCGGCTGCCGGAGCGCGACGCGCTGGGCGGGCTGGCGAGCACGGCGGGCGTCGGTACCGTCCTCGCCTTCACCCTGATCGCCTCGGCCGAGACGCTGTTCAGCGCCGCCGCGGTGGACCGGATGCACCACGGCCCGCGGACCGACTACGACCGTGAGCTGACCGCGCAGGGCGTCGGCAACACGCTCTGCGGCCTGCTCGGGGCGCTCCCGATGACGGCGGTGATCGTCCGCAGCGCGACGAACGTCCAGGCCGGCGCCCGCACCAAGGCCTCCCGCGTCCTGCACGGGCTCTGGCTGCTGCTGTTCACCGCGCTGCTGCCGGGGGTGCTCGGCCTGGTCCCGCTCACCGCGCTGGCCGCCGTGCTGGTGCACGCGGGCGCCAAGCTCGTCCCGGTCCGGCGGATCGTCGGGCTCTGCCGCGAACACCGCGGCGAGGCGGTGGTGCTCGCGGTGACGGCGGTCTCGATCATCACCACCGACCTGTTCGAGGGCGTGCTGATCGGGATCGGCCTGGCCGTGGTCAAGTCGGCCTGGCAGACCTCGCACCTGCAGATCGCGGTGGAGGAACTGCCGCCCCCGGAGGCCCCGGAGCCCGTTGCCGCCGCCGGCGGGGCCGCCGGCCCGGCGCTCACCCGGGCACCGCTGCGGGTCCGCCTGAGCGGCAACGCGACCTTCCTGCGGCTGCCCCGGCTGCTGGACGCCCTGGAGCGGCTGCCGGCGGACCGCCCGGTCGAGCTGGACTGGTCGGGGCTGCGCCACCTGGACCACGCCTGCACGGTGGCGCTCACCACCTGGGCCGAGCAGCACCGGGCCCGTAGCTCCGCGCCGCTGGCGGTGGAACCGCCGCTGCCGACGGTGGCCTGACGGGGCGTCCGGCCTGACGGGACGTCCGACCCGCCGGGCAGACCGGCTCGGCAGGGTGCCGGGTCGTCGGCCGGTCCGGCCGGGCCGGGCGGCTAGCCTGGTCGCGGCGCCGGGGCGCCCGACGGACCGGGCACCGGGACAGCGCCGAGCCGGAGGAGGAGCAGAGCCGTGATCGCAGCGTTTTCGGTCACCCCGCTGGGGGTCGGCGAGGAGGTGGGGGAGGCGGTCGCCGCCGCCGTCCGGGTGGTCCGCGCGAGCGGGCTGCCGAACCGCACGGACGCGATGTTCACCAGCGTCGAGGGGGAGTGGGACGAGGTGATGCCGGTGATCCGGGCGGCGATCGAGGCCGTGAAGGCCTACAGCGGACGGGTCAGCACCGTCATCAAGATCGATGACCGGGCCGGGGTCACGGACGGGCTCACCGCCAAGGTGGCCTCGGTGGAACGCCACCTCGCCGAGGGGTGAGCCCCGGCCGGCCCTGCGGTGAGGCCCGGCCCGCCGACCCGAGCGGGCCGGCGGGCCGGGCTTCGGTCAGCGTGCCGCGGTGGGCTGGGTGCTCTGCTCCGCCGGCGCGGAGCCGTAGGCCCGATCGGCCGTCCACCGGGGGAGCAGCCGGTCCACCGCGAACGGTCCGGAGCCGAGCGCGGCTATCGCGAGGAACGCCCAGCAGAACAGCACCGAGGCCTCGCCGCCGTTCTGCAGCGGCAGCAGGGCGTGCTCCTGGTGGACGGTGAAGTACGCGTAGGCCATCGAGCCGGAGCAGAGCAGGGCGGCGGTCCGGGTGCCGAGTCCGGCCAGGACCAGGACACCGCCGACGAGCTGGATCAGTGCGGCCCACCAGCCGGGCCACTGGCCGACCGGGACGGAGCCGCCGCCCTTGGCGCCGCCGAAGACGCCGAACAGCGAGGCGGCGCCGTGGCAGGCGAAGAGCAGCCCGACGACGATGCGAAAGACCGTCAGGACGAGGGGGCGGACGGTGTCGACCGCTTGCTGGGGAGTAGCCGGCATGGACGTCTCCTGGGGGGAGGGGGTGGGGGACGGGCGGCGGTAAGGGTACCCTTATCTGGAATCGCCTGACAACACTCTGTCAAGTCCACCGTGTTCGAATTTGTTCACCGTCCGTGGTTCGCATGTCAACCGTCCGCTGTCGGCCCGCCCTTGGGCTCGGTGTGCCCGGTATCCGGTACTCGCCGTGGCGGTCGCCCTCCTCTTTCTTGACCGATCGGTCTGAATATGACTAGGGTTCAGGCATGGCACGGACCAAGGAATTCGACCCCGACGCGGCGCTCCAGGCGGCTCTGGAGCTGTTCTGGCGGCGCGGCTACGAGGCCACCTCGATGGCGGAGCTGGTCGAGGAGCTCGGGATCGCCCGTGCCAGCATCTACGCCACCTTCGGCAGTAAGCACGAGCTCTACCTGCGGGCGCTGGAGCGCTACGGCGAGCAGCACAATCCGGTGCTGCTGGCCGAGCTCTCGCAGCCCGGTCCGGTGCTGCCGGCCGTCCGCGGCCTGGTCCGGCGCTTCGCGCGGGAGGCCGGCGAGGACGGCGCGGGCGGCCCCAGGCGCGGCTGTTTCGTCACCAACACCGCCGTCGAGCTCGCTCCGCACGACCCGGACGCGGCCCGGCGGGTGTCCGCCAGCCTCGACCACCTGGAGACGGTGCTCACGGCCGCGCTGGTCCGGGCCGGGGCGCAGCGGGAACTGCCCGAGGGGCGCGACCCCGTGGCGCTGGCGCGGATGCTGCTGGTACTGATGCAGGGCATGCGGGTGATCGGCAAGGCCGGTGACGGCGAGGCCCGTCTGCGGGCCGCCGCCGAGCAGGCGCTCGGCCTGCTGGACTGAGCGCGCCGCCCGGGCCGGCGCCACGGCCCGGCCCGGGGGCTTCCGACGGCCTCGCGACCGGCGCACTGTGCTGTCCAAATTCTGGACCGAACGGTCATTATCAACTAGGGGGATTCGATGGCACAGGGGGTTTCGACACCCGCACGGGTGGACTCGCCGGTTTCTCGGCCCGCGCCCGCCCGCACCACCGCGCGGGCGCCTTCGCGGCCGGCTCCGTCGGCCCCGTCGCCGGCGTCACCGCGGTCGGGGTTCGCCCTGCTCGGTGCCGTGCAGGCGACGCTGATCTTCACGATCATGATCCTCTCCGTCCCGCTGCCCCTGGTGGGCCGGGAGTTCGGCCTCGGCCCGTCCGGCATCCTGCTGCTCAGCGCCGCGTACGGACTCTCCTTCAGCTCCCTGCTGCTGCTCGGCGGCAGGCTCGCCGACCGGCACGGCGGCCGCCGGATGCTGCGGTTCAGCCTCGTCCTGCTGGCCGTCGCCTCGGTGGCCGGCGCGCTCGCCCCCACCTTCGCCGTCCTGCTGGTGACGCGCTTCGCCCAGGGCGTCGGCGCCGCACTCGCCGCTCCGGCGGCGGTCGCGGTGGTGCGGTCGCTCTTCCCCCGGTCCGCCGACTACGGCCGGGCGATGGCCACCTGGGGCGGCCTCTCGGCGCTCGGTGCCACCGGTGGCAGCCTGCTCTCCGGGGTGGTCGCCGCCTGGGTCTCCTGGCGCTGGATGTTCGCCGTGCCGGTCCTGGTGGCGGTGGCCGGGCTCGTCCTCTCCGGTCGCCTGCTCCCTGCTGCCGAGCCGGCCCCCGGCGCACCCCCGGCGCTCGACCTGCGGGGTGCGGCGCTCGCCACCGCCGGTGTCTCCGCGGTCAGTTACGGCCTGGTCGGGTCCGGGGAGCACACTTGGGGCGAACCCGTGGTGCTCCTTCCGCTGGTGCTCGGCGCCGCCCTGCTGCTCGCCTTCGCCGCCGCCGAACGGCGCACCGCCGACCCGCTGCTGCCGCCCGGCTTCCTCGCCGACCGCCGCCGGGCCGCCGCCCTGGTCGCCGTCATGGCGACCGCCGCGGGCACCGCGCTGGTCTTCCTGATCCTCCCGCTCTACCTCCAACAGGTCCGCGGCTGGGGCGTGCTGGCCACCTCGGCGGCCTTCCTCCCGTACGCGGCGGTCCTGCTGGCCGCCGGCCGGCTGGCCGGGCCGCTGATCGCCCGCCACGGACCGGCCGCCGTCACCGCCGGGGGCCTGGCGGTGGCCGCCGGAGGCCTGGCGCTGCTGGCCGGCGTCGGCCCCGCCACTCCCTTCGCCACCGGACTGCTGCCCGGTCTGCTCCTGCTGCCCGCCGGGGCCGGCCCCGCCTTCGCCGGCTCGGCCGTCCTCGCCACCGGGGGCGTCCGGCCCGGGCGCGCCGGTCTCGCCGCGGGCGTCCTGAACACCGCGATGGAGCTGGGCCCCACCGCCGGCGTCGCCGCCCTGATGGCGCTCGCCGCCACCCGTCCCACCGCCGTCGGCGGCTACGCCGCCGCCTTCGCGGCGGCCGCCGCGGGCCTCGCGCTGACCGCCGCGGCGGTCACCCTGCTGGCCCGCTCCCGACCCGCACGACCCCCGTTCACCCACACCGAGGAGTACTCAGCATGACCACGCGCTTCGCCGACAAGTCCGTCCTGGTCACCGGCGGCGGCACCGGCATCGGCCGGGGCATCGCCCTCGCGTTCGCCCGGGAGGGGGCCCGCGTCGCGGTCGCCGGCCGCACCGAGGGCCCGCTGGCCGAGACCGTCCGGCTGATCGAGGAGGAGGGCGGCAAGGCCGTCGCCCTCGTCGGCGACGTCGCGGACGCCGCCGACGCCGCCCGGCTCGTCCGGGAGACCGTCGCCCGGCTCGGCGCCCTGGACATCGCCGTCAACAACGCCGGCATCCTGGGTGCGGTGGCACCGATCGCGGACCTCGCCGAGGAGGACTGGCAGCGGGTCGTCGACACCAACCTGACCGGCACCTGGCTCGCCATGAAGCACGAGATCGCCCACATGCGGACCCAGGGCGGCGGGGCCATCGTCAACATCGCCTCCAACCTCGGCGTCCACATGCGGCTCCCGGGCCTCGGCGCCTACGCGGTCACCAAGGCCGCCGTCAGCGCCCTGACCCGCAGCGCGGCCCGCGACCACATAGCCGAGGGCGTGCGGATCAACTCGGTCAGCCCCGGGCCGGTGGAGACCCCGATGTCCAGCCGCCCGGGCGAGAGCGCCGCCGACAAGGCGGACCGGATGAAGTCGGACGTCCCGGTCGGCCGGGCGGGCGCCGTCGAGGAGATCGCCGCCGCCGTCCTCCACCTCGCCTCGCCCGAGTCCGCCTACACCGTCGGCGCCGACCTCGTCCTCGACGGTGGCATCACCGCCTGACACCCGCCCCGCCCTGTTGCTCGCCCCCCGTGAACGGCCGACCGGTTACCGGTCGGCCGTTCACGTCCGTCCGGCCCCGCCCGGTGTGCCGTCCTAGGCGGACAGGGCTTCGCCGTCGTGCGGGAGGGCGCAGGCGGCGGCCAGGTCGTCGAGGGAGAGGTCGAGCGCGTAGGCCAGTGCCACGACCGTGAAGAAGGCCGGCGTGGGGGCACGGCCGGTCTCGATCTTGCGGAGGGTCTCCGAGGAGATCCCCGCCACCGCCGCGATCTCGACCATGCTGCGCGTGCCGCGGGCCGCGCGCAGCAGGGCGCCGAAGCGCTCGCCGCGTTCGCGTTCCCAGGGGGTCAGCGGAGTCCTCACCATGCGCCGATCCTAGACCCGACTGGACCGTGATAGATATACCGGTATAAGAATTGGGTAGAGATGCGGGAGGGCACGGCCATGGTGGAACTCAAGAACGACACGGCGCTGGCGGCGATGCGGGAGGCCGGGCGGGTGGTCGGCGAGGCGCTGGCCGCCGTCGAGCGGGCGGCCGCGGTGGGGGTGAGCCTGCTGGAGCTGGACGAGGTGGCCCGCGGGGTGCTGAGCGGGGCGGGCGCGGTGTCGCCGTTCCTCGGGTACCGGCCGTCCTTCGCGCCGGTGCCGTTCCCGGCGGTGATCTGCGCCTCCGTCAACGACGCCGTGGTGCACGGCATCCCGGACGGCTACCGGCTGCGCGACGGTGACCTGGTCAGCATCGACTGTGGGGCGGTGCTGGACGGCTGGGCGGGCGACGCCGCCGTCAGCTTCGTCGTCGGGACGCCCCGCACGGAGGACGCCGCGCTGATCGACGCCACCCGGCGGGCGCTCGAAGCCGGGATCGCCGCTGCCGTGGTCGGCAACCGGACCGGTGACATCGGGCACGCGATCGCCGCGGTCGCGCGGCGGGCCCGCCGGGGGGTGCCGGAGGGGTTCGGCGGGCACGGCATCGGGCGCCGGATGCACGAGGAGCCGTCGGTGCCCAACGAGGGCCGCCAGGGCCGGGGTTACCCGCTCAAGCCGGGGCTGGTGCTCGCCATCGAACCGATGCTGACCGGCGGCGGCCGGTCCGACTACCTGACCGACGAGGACGGCTGGACCCTGCGGACCACCGACGGCAGCCGGGCCGCGCACTTCGAGCACACCGTGGCGATCACCGAGGAGGGACCGCGCATCCTGACCCTGCCGTAGCACCCTCCCGGGGCCGTCGTCGCCACGCCCCGCTCAGCCGAGCAGCCGTAGGCGGGTCGCGGCCACACCGAGCCGGATGCTCTGCCCCCAGGTCAGCTCCAGCGCGTCCGTCTCGATGCCGTCGCCGAAGGCGACCAGCCGGTCCGACTCGACGGTCAGCACCAGCTGCCGGCCGCCGTCGAGCACCCCGTGCACCCGGCTGGTGCCGGTGGCGGGGGAGGGCCAGGCCTCCCGGACGAACCAGGCCAGCGCGGGCGCGGCGGCCTCCGGCAGGGTCAGCGGGCCGCCGCGCTCCAGCCAGGCGGAGCGGCACCAGCCGGTGGCGCCCGTACCGGTGCCGACCAGCACGCCCGAGGAGGCCTGCGGCTCGGGCGGGGCGGACCGCGGGCGGTCGGCCGTGCTCGACGGGACGGACCGGCTCGAACTCCGGCCGGTCGTATCCCGGCCCCCGCCTCCGCCCGGCTGGCCCTCGCCCGGCCCACCCCCGCCCGGCTCGCCCTCGACCGCCAGCCGGTACCGCGCCGTCTGGTGCCCGGGCTGTCCGACGTACACCTCGTTGAGGGCCAGCAGCCGCTGGGTGTCGTCCGCGACCGCCTCGACCATGGTGCGCTCCTCCAGGTGCCGGGCGCCCGAGCGGGCGACGGCGGCCGGCAGCAGGGCGGGCAGCGCGTCGGCGCGGTGGCGGACCAGGACGCCGGGGTTGCGGCCGGGGTCGGCGTCCACGCCGATCACCGGCTGGCCGTCCAGGTACTTGGCGACGTTGGCGACCAGCCCGTCCTGGCCGACCACGACCACCACGTCCTCGGGCTCGAACAGGAAGCGCGGCAGGTCCGCCCGCTCGACCCGGCTGCGCCGCCACTCCAGCGGCACCGCGGCCGCCGCCCGTGCGAGCGCGTCGGCCTGCCGGCGGTGGCGCTCCTCGGCCTCGGCCATCGACCGGCCGCGGGCGGCCAGGAAGAACGAGGCCTGGCCGGGTGTGCCGTGGTGGGCCAGGAGCTCCTCGTACTCGGTGCGGCGGTGCACCAGGACGGCCCGGGGGGCGAGGGTCACTGGTCGCCCGCGCTCTGGGAGAGCCGGCTGAGCAGCCCGGTGAGCAGGTCCGGTGTGACGGTCATGTTCTCGATCCGGGGCAGGTGCTCGGCCAGCCGCATCAGGGCGAGTGCCCGCAGCACGGCCGGGTCGGCCTGCTGGTGGGCGGTGAGCCAGGCGGCCTCGGCGGCGGCCCGGGCCTCGCCCAGCGCCCGGGCGGCGTCCGCCTCGGCGGTGGCGAGCCTGGTCCGGCGCTCCGCCTCGGCCTCGGCGCGGACCCGGTCGGCGACCGCCTCGTCCTCGGCCTGGAGGCGCCGGTTCGCGCCCTGCTGGGTCAGCAACTGCTTCTCCCGCCGGGCCAGTTCGATTCGGTTGGCCAGCTCGTTCTCGGCGATGCCGCGCTCGTGCTCGACGGCGACCGCGCGCCGTTCGAAGGTGGCCCGGTCGGCCTCCTGCTGGACGAGTTCACGGGCGGGGGTGCGCAGCGCGCGCTCCACCTCGGGCTCGGGGCGCAGCGCGACCACCCGGACGGCGATCACGGCGAGCCCGGTCTCGGTGATCCGCGGTTCGGCGGCGAGCCCCTCGGCCATCCGGTCGCGGACGGCGCTGACGCCGTCGGCCAGCGCGGCCGCGAGCGGGGTGCGGGCGAGCAGGCCGAGCGCGTGCTGCTGGGCGGTCTCGGTGAGCAGGGTGGCGAGCTGGTCGAGCGGGGCGGCGCGCCAGGCGCCGCTGTCGGGGTCGAGGCCGAAGTCGACGCGGGCGGCGGCGACGGCGGGTTCGGTGATCCGGTAGGTGAGGGTGGCCTGGACGGTGACGTCCTGGAAGTCGGAGGTCCGGGCGTGGAACAGCATGGCCAGCTCGCGGTCGTCCACCGGTACCTCGGAGAGGGCGGCGGTGAGCGGCCGGAACCAGAACGCCAGGCCCGGGCCGTCGTGGACGACCTTGCCGCGGTTCAGGTGCCGGATGTGGGCGGTGGGGACGGCGCGCAGGTGGCGCAGTCCGAAGCGCTTGGTGATGTCGGCCATGGGAGGTTCCTTTCCCCTTTTCGTCATTCCGACGATATTCGGCGGCGGTTGATCTCGTCAAGATGACGAAAAGAAGGGAAGGCGCCTGGCCCGACTGTCGTGGGAGGATCGCCGGGTGCTGAGGACGCGAACGAAAACGCGGCGGGGTCCGGGCCGGGGGGCGGCCCGCGCCGCGGCGGCGCTGCTCGCGACCGCCCTGGTGACCGCCGCCGCCCTCGGGACCGCCGTGGTCGCCGCACCGCCCGCCCGCGCGGCCGACCGGCCCGGGCAGGCGTTCACCATCTCCGACCCGCGCATCACCGAGTCCAGCGGCCTCGCCGCCAGCCACGGCCACCCCGGCGTCTACTGGACGCACAACGACAGCGACGACGGCCCCTACGTCTACGCGGTGGACTCGCAGGGGCGCACCGTCGCCACCGTCACGCTGCGCGGCATCGAGCCGCGTGACGTGGAGGCGATCTCGATCGGCCCGGACGGCCGGATCTACGTCGGGGACATCGGCGACAACCTCGGCGGCAAATGGCCCGAGGTCTGGATCTACGCCTTCGCCGAGCCCGCCGAACTGCGCGACCAGACCGTGGAGACGGTCCGCTACCGGGTGCGCTACGAGGACGGCCCGCGCGACGCCGAGGCGCTGATGGTCCATCCGGTCACCGGCCGGGCCTACATCGCCAGCAAGAAGCAGGGCGGCGGCGGCCTCTACCAGGGGCCCGAGAAGCTCTCCACCGCCGGGGTGAACACCTTCCGGAGGATGGTCGACGTCCCCTGGATCACCGACGGGGCGTTCTCCCCGGACGGCACCCGGCTCGTCCTGCGCGGCTACTTCGACGCCACCCTCTACCGCTGGAAGGACGGCGCGCCCGTCAAGCTCGGCCCGCTCTCCACGCCCTTCCAGCGCCAGGGCGAGTCGGTCACCTTCACGCCGGACGGCCGGGCGCTGCTCTACGGCACCGAGGGCAAGGACAGTCCGGTCTGGCGCTCGCCGCTCGACGACGACCAACTCCCGGACACCGTCCAGCCGCTGCCCTCGGCCGCGCCCTCCTCCGGTGCGGCCGCGCCGCCGTCCGGGTCGGCGGCCGCGGGCGGGGCCGACGGGTCGTCGTCCTCGTCCTCCTCGTCCTCCCCGTCCGAGGGGCCGTCGGACCGGACGCTCGGCGTCCTGTTCCTCCTCGCCGTGGTGGGGGCCGTGTTCGGCCTGCGGAAGAAGCGCCGCGGCGGCTGACGGGCGGAGCCGGCGGGTGTGTCCCGGTCCGGGTCCGGGCCCCGGGTGCGGCCGGCGAGACGGAACCACCGTGGACGAACGGTCCTTCGGGTTTCGGGGCGCCGCCGGGGCCGGGTGGCCGACCGGCCCCGACGGGGTGAATCTGTCGCCGATTTGTGACAAAGCTTGGCCAACACCCGTCCCATGCAGGGTTTTCGTGGACGTAGTGTTCCGCCTATGTCACGGAAGAGTCGCCGTATCTCCTCCCCCGACCCGGGCGACACCTGGGTCCCGCGCACCCGGCGCCGCGAGAGTCCGCTCGCCATGGCGGGTCACGCGGTGAAGTTCCTCGGCTACAGCACGCTGGCCGGCGTCCTGCTGGCGGGCGTGGCCCTGCCGGCGGCCGGCGCGCTCGGGCTGACCGCCAAGAACACCGCGGACAACTTCGACAGCATCCCGGACGACTTCAAGACCCCGCCGCTCAGCCAGGCTTCGCAGATCTTCGACGCGAAGGGTGGCCTGATCGCCAAGGTGTACGAGCGCGACCGCACCGTCATACCCGCCGACCAGATGTCACCGCTGATACGGCAGGCCCAGGTGGACATCGAGGACGCGCGCTTCTACGAGCACGGCGCGGTCGACCTCAAGGGTGTGCTCCGGGCCGCCACCAAGAACGCCGAGAGCGGCACCACCGTCCAGGGCGCCTCGACGCTGACCCAGCAGTACGTGAAGAACGTCAACGTCGAGAAGGCCGGCGACGATCAGGCCGCCGTCCTGGAGGCCCAGCGCAAGACCCTCGGCCGCAAGATCCAGGAACTCAAGTACGCCATCAAGCTGGAGGAGGACCTGACCAAGGACCAGATCCTCACCAACTACCTGAACATCACCTTCTACGGCCACCAGGCGTACGGCATCCAGGCGGCCTCGCAGCGGTACTTCAGCAAGGACGCCAAGGACCTCACCGTCCCCGAGGCCGCGATGCTCGCGGGTCTGGTGCAGAACCCGTCCCAGTACGACCCCAAGCTGCACCCCGTCGCCGCCCAGAAGCGCCGCGACACCGTCATCGACAAGATGGTGGAGAACAAGCACCTCACCGCCGCGCAGGCCCGGGACGCCAAGGCGACCCCGCTGGGGCTGAAGTACAAGGACCCGCAGAACGGCTGCATCACCGCCAACGCCGGGATGGGCTTCTTCTGCGACTACGTCCGGCACGTGGTCAAGCAGGACCCGGTGTTCGGCAAGAGCGCCGCCGAGCGCAAGAAGCTGTGGGACCAGGGCGGCCTGAACATCTTCACCACCCTCGACCCGGACAAGCAGGCCGCCGCCCAGAACGCCGTCACCAAGAAGGTCTACGTGACGGACCCGGTCTCGGCGGCGATCACCATGGTCGAACCGGGCAGCGGCAAGATCCTGGCGATGGCCCAGACCCGCCCCTACGGCCTGGACCCGGACAAGAACCAGACCGTCGTCAACTACAACGCGGACGCGGGGATGGGCGGCGGCAACGGCTTCCAGCCGGGCTCCAACTTCAAGCCGATCGTCGCCGCCGCGGCGCTGGAGGCCGGCCTGCCGGCCACCCAGATCTACCCGGCGCCGAACCGGATGGACTGGCCGACGATGAAGACCTGCGACGGCACCTGGAAGAACCTGGAGAAGGGCAAGAAGGGCGGATCGATCCCCAACGAGTCCGAGAAGGAGTCCGGCCCGTACGACCTGAAGCAGGCGATGGCGCTCTCGGTCAACACCTACTTCGTCCAGATGGAGCAGGAGATCGGCCTCTGCGCGGTCAAGCAGATGGCCAACAAGCTGGGCGTGGCGACCAAGGCCAGCGGCGATCCGCTCCAGGAACTGCCCGCGCTGGGGCTCGGCACCCAGGAGGTGAGCCCGCTGGTGATGGCCAACGTCTACGCGACCTTCGCCGCCGAGGGCACCTACTGCGCGCCGCTCGCGATCAACCGGATCACCACGGTGGACGGCAAGGACGTCCCGGTCGTCCCCGCCAAGTGCGAGCGGGTGATGTCCGAGGACACCGCCGACGTCATCAACACCGTGCTGCTCGGGGTGACGGAGAAGGGCACCGCGCGCGAGCTCGGGCTGGACGGCGACCGGCAGATCGCGGGCAAGACCGGTACCACCGACGAGAAGAAGTCGGCCTGGTTCAGCGGCTACACCGCCAACCTGGCGGCCTCGGTCTGGCTCGGCGGCCCGGCCAAGGGCGTGCCGATGAAGAACATCCGGATCGGGGGCAAGTACTACCAGGAGATCTTCGGAGCCACCGGCCCGGGCCCGATCTGGCAGCTGGCGATGAACCAGGCGCTGAAGGGCATGCCGCGGGACACCTTCGACACCGTGTACATCCCGGACCCGCCCAAGCGTGATCCGAACCCGAGCGGGAGCCCGAGCGGCTCCGGCACGGCCTCGCCGGGCACCGCCCCGACCGGTGCGGGCGCGCCCGGCGGCCGGACGGCGGACCCGGGGCGGACGGCGGACCCGGGGCGGCCGCGCTCGACCCAGCCGACCCAGCCCGCCGAGCAGCACACCGACCAGCAGACCGAGCAGCACACCGAGCAGACCGGCCGGGGCGACGCCGACCGGCCGGACGGCTCGCAGAACGACGGCTGACCGGACCGGCCGACGGCGGTGCCCCGGACCGCCCTACGGTCCGGGGCACCGCCGGGTTCGGGGGCGGTCGGTCAGTGGACGCCGTTCGCGGCCCAGAAGTCCTGCCGGGCCAGCACGCTGGTGTCGGTCTGGTCGGTGAAGAAGCCGTCCACGCCCAGCTCGTAGAGGTGGCGCGCCCACCCGATGGCGTCGCCGTAGGCGTTCGGGTCGGTGCCGCGGCGGTAGTCCAGCGGGAGGAAGGCGTTCTCGTTGCGGACGGTGTACGGGTGCAGCAGCAGGTTGGCCGCGTGCGCGTCGCGGACCAGCGTGGTCGGCGGCAGGAGCTTGCCGCTCTCGTCCACCGGTGCGATCAGCTGGGTGGTCGGGCCGATGCCGTGGGCGAAGCCGGCCATCCAGCGCAGCCCCGCCGGGGTCACCAGGTCGGCCACCGTGCGCCGGTCCCCGGACAGCACGAAGTCGTACGGCTGGGTGGCCGCGGCGCCCAGCAGCTGGATCCGCGGGTTGTCGACCAGCTTGGCCAGCCGCTGAAGGCTGCTCGGCTCGAAGGACTGCAGGATCGCCCGCCCGCGCCGGCCGGCCAGGCCCGCGCGGCGCAGCTCGTCGGCGAGCCGCTCCTCCAGGGGCAGACCGATCGAGCGGAAGTAGCTCGGGTGCTTGGTCTCCGGGTAGAGCCAGACCTCGCGGCCGAGCTCGCGTCCGCGCTTCCTGGCGAAGTCCGCCAGCTCGCGGAAGGTGAGCACCGGCCACCGGCCGTCGTACAGGGTGTTGCGCTGGCGCTGCTGCGGGAGGCGCTCCTTGGCGCGCAGGGTGCGCAGCTCGGCGAGCGTGAAGTCCTCGGTGAACCAGCCGGTCTGCGGCAGGCCGTCGATGGTCTTGGTGGTCTTCCGGCCCGCGAACTCGGGGTGGTCGGCGACGTCCGTCGTCTCCACGATGTTGTTCTCGTGCCGGATCACCAGGTGGCCGTCCTTGGTGGGGACGAGGTCCGGCTCGATGACGTCCGCACCGAGCTCCAGGGCGAGCTCGTAGGAGCCGAGGGTCTCCTCGGGGCGGTAGCCGGGCGCGCCGCGGTGGCCGATGACCAGCGGGTGCGGCAGCCGGTCCAGGCCGGTACCGGTGCGGACCGGGGAGCGGGTGCCGGCCGCCGCCCCGGCGTCCGCGCGCCCCTCGGCGGCGTCCGGCTGCTCGTCGGCCGGGGCCGCGAACGCCTCGCCCGCGGTCGCCGCGAACGCGGCCGCACCGAGGCCTGCGGCACCGGTCGCACGCAGGAACCGGCGGCGCGAGGAGGCCGTGCCGGGTGCGGAGGAATCTGTCGAGCTGCTGCCGTCGAGCGGACGGTTCGTCATTGAAACTCCTGGCTCGCACTGGGGGCGGGACGCTGATGGTCGTCGCCCGCAGACTAGGAGCAGCGGCGCCCGGCCGGGTGGCGTTCGGGCGAACTGCGGGCGAAGATCCGCCGTGCACCCGTCAGGAACGCACCCGAGGCGCACCCGGTGCGGGCCGGGTGCGCCTCGGACGGAGCGGGGGCCGAGTCAGCCGTTGACCTGGCAGAGGGCGTAGGACTTCTCCGCGTGCAGCATCGACTCGAGTTCCGGGTAGCCCTGGGTGCGGTAGCTGTAGTACGCGACGGTGTACTCGACGTCACACCGGTTGGCGGCGGACAGCTGGCTGTCGGGCTGGTCGGCCACCGTCAGCGGACCGTGGGCCGAGAGGTCGACGCCGGCGGCCTGGGCGGCCCCGGCCCCGCCGGCCAGAACGGCGGCGACGGCGAGCGCGGCGACTGCGAGCGGGCGGGACAGGCGGTTCATCAACTGAGTGTCCTTCCAGAGGAGTCGGTGTGCCCCGATTCTGCTCCGGAGGGTGATCACGGTCCTATCCCAGAACGGTGGGGGGAGCGCCCGGCTCCCCCCGCCTCCCGCCCCTCAGTCCTTGTTCAGAGCTCGGCGAGCAGCTTCCGGCCGTCCGGCCAGTCACCGAGCCCGGAGTCGGCGTTGAGATGTCCGTGGGCGCCGGGCTCCACGTACCGGGCGCCCCACGCCTCGGCGAAGGCGCGGGCACGCTCCGGCGTGACCCAGGGGTCGTCGGTGCTGGAGACCACCAGCGAGGGGAAGGGCAGGCGCTCCAGGGTCACCGGGCGGAAGCCCGCGAGCGCCGGGACGTCGGCGTTGTCGATGTCGGCGGGTGCGACCAGCAACGCACCCCGGACGGCGGCGGTCCGTCCGGCGGCGGCCGAGGCCGCCCAGCGGGCCACCGCGACGCACCCGAGGCTGTGTGCCACCAGGACGACCGGCCCGTCGGCTGCCGCGGTGGCGATCGCGGCATCGAGGGCGGCCACCCAGGCGTCCGGCTCCGGGAAGTCCCAGTCCTCCTGCTGGACGCGCCGGAAGGCCGCCGGGTCGGCCTCCTCCCACCGGGTCTGCCAGTGGGCGGGCCCGGAACCCTGGTAGCCGGGCAGGACGAGGTAGCTGGTGCGGTCCGACATCGTGCGGACTCCCTTCGGGGGCTGACCTGGGCACCAGGGAGTCTAGGGGCCGCCCGGGAAGGGGCGCGTAGGCCCTGGCGACGGCGCACACGGCTCGCCCATGGCGCGTGCCACGCATCACGCGCCGGGTGTGCGAGCGGTGTGCCCCGTTGCGTCGGCGCGGCCGGGTGCGGGAGGTTGTTCCCGGCCCGCCCCGGCCGCCACCGGCGCGGGCCAGCACCGTGTCTGACGACCGATCACATGGAGGGATGTCGGCGATGACATCGAAGGTCCTGCTCGTCACCGGTGATGCCGCGGAGTCGCTGGAGGTGTTCTACCCCTACCAGCGGCTGCTGGAGGAGGGCTACGAGGTCGACGTCGCGGCGCCGACGAAGAAGCGGCTCCAGTTCGTGGTCCACGACTTCGTCGACGGCTACGACACCTACACGGAGAAGCCCGGCTACACCTGGCCCGCCGACCTCGCCGTCGCGGACGTGGACCCGGCCGAGTACGTCGCCCTGGTCATCCCCGGCGGCCGTGCCCCCGAGTACCTGCGGAACAACGCCGACGTGCAGCGGATCGTCCGGCACTTCTTCGACGCCGACAAGCCGGTGGCGCAGATCTGCCACGGCCCGCTGATCACGGCGGCCGCCGGCGTGCTCTCCGGCCGCCGCAGCGCCGCCTACCCGGCCCTGGAGCCCGACGTGGCCGCCGCGGGCGCCGAGTACGTCGACGGCGAGTCGGTCGTCGACGGCGTGGTCGTCTCGGCCCGCGCCTGGCCCGACCACCCCGCCTGGATCCGCGCCTTCATCGAGGTCCTCCGGGTCAAGGCCCCGCTGGCCTGACCCTGACGGGCCCGGGGGCACCCCTCCGCCCTGGGGCGGAGGGGTGCCCCCGGGTCCGTCAGGGTCCCGGTCCGCCGGTGGGTGGAGCGACACGCCGACGGAAGATCGGACCAGCGGTGGAGAGGCTCGGGACCTGGGTCGGACGTGTACGTCGCCCCCCGCTGTCAGAGTGTCAGTCGACAGGACCGGGGCGGACGTTGTGGAAAGTCCGCCCGTTCGGACACCGGAGGGCGGCGGCATGACGGGAACGACGAGGGATCGGGCGGGCCGGGCGGAGTGGACGGGCCCGGAAGGCGGGCGGGACCGGGGGCGGCGACGGCGGGGGCTGGCCGTACGGGCGGTGGCGGTCGCGCTGGCCGGCGCCGGTCTGGTGGGTGCCCTCGCCCCCGTCGCGGGTGCCCAGGGCGCCGCGCCCGGGTCCGGCCGGCCGGTGGCCGACGGCGGCGCCGACCGGGTCGACCGGGCGGCGCTGGACGCGGCCGTGCGCGGGCCGGTGGCCCAGGGCGGCGCCTCCGCCGCACTGGGGCTGGTCGCCGAGCGCGGGCGCACGGTCTGGAAGGGCGCGGCCGGGACGGCCGACTTCGCCACCGGCGCCCCGGCCACCGCCGACGGCCGGTTCCGGATCGGCAGCGTCACCAAGACCTTCGTGGCGACGGTGGTCCTGCAGCTCGTGGCGGAGCACCGGGTCGGCCTGGACGACCCGGTGGAGAGCCGCCTGCCCGGCGTGGTGCCGAACGGCGGGCAGATCACCGTCCGCCAACTGCTGAACCACACCAGCGGCCTGTTCAACTACACCGAGGACCCGTCCTTCTCCTTCGACGAGGACCCCGCCGCCCTGCAGCAGTGGCTCGACGTCGGCCGCTGGCGCCCGTACGCGCCGGGGGAGCTCGTCGGCCTCGCCGC
Organism: Kitasatospora sp. NPDC005748; assembly: GCF_040630735.1. NCBI lineage: Bacteria > Bacillati > Actinomycetota > Actinomycetes > Kitasatosporales > Streptomycetaceae > Kitasatospora > Kitasatospora sp. NPDC005748. The sequence continues at coordinate 4,847 of NZ_JBEXYD010000065.1, read as the reverse complement.
CCAGCACCCCCCGTACTTCGCCCCCGGGCAGGGCTGGCACTACTCCAACACCAACTACGTGGTGATCGGGATGCTGATCGAGCGCCTCACCGGCCGCGGCTGGGCCGACGAGGTCCAGCGCCGGATCATCCGCCCGCTCGGCCTGATCGGTACCTCGATGCCGCTCAACTCGCCCTTCGTCCCCGGCCCGCACGCCCAGGGCTACTACAAGCTCGCCTCCGGACCGGCGGACGTCACCCTGCTCGACCCGAGCATGGCCGGTGCGTCGGGGGCCGGGATCTCCACCACCACCGACCTCGCCCGGTTCGTCTCCGCCCTGCTCGGCGGGCGGCTGCTCGCCCCGGCCCAGCTCGCCGAGATGAAGCGGACCACCCCGCAGAGCGGTCCCGCCGAGTACGGCCTCGGCCTCCAGCGGACGTCGACGGCCTGCGGCGAGTACTGGGGCCACAGCGGCGGAATCCCGGGCTACACCACCCTGATGTACGGGGCCCCGGACGGCCGGCGACAGTTCACGGCCTCCGTCAACCCGTACGACCTCTCCGACCTCCCGGCGGCCAACGCCACCGTCGAAGCCCTGGTCGCCACCGCCCTCTGCGACACCCACCCGGCCACCGCGGCCACCCCGCCCACGGCGACCGGCACCCTCGCGGCCACCGGCGTGGTCCGGTGACCTCCCCGGCGCGATCACCGGGGTGCTGGGGGCGGTCCACGACCGGGGTGCCATCATGACCGGCACATGACGGTCGATTGTCGCCAGGAGGACGAGACATGGCAGAGCCGCTGATCGCCGCAGTCGGGGGCCGGGTGCCCGACATCGACCCGACCGCCTTCGTCGCACCCAACGCGGTCGTGGTCGGGTCGGTCACGGTCGGCGCCGGGGCGAGCGTCTGGTACGGCGCGGTGATCCGCGGCGACGCCGAGGCGATCACGGTCGGCGCGGGCAGCAACATCCAGGACAACTGCACGCTGCACGCGGACCTGGGCTTCCCGCTGGTGATCGGCGAGCGGATCTCGGTCGGCCACAACGCCGTCCTGCACGGCTGCGTGATCGAGGACGACGTGCTGGTCGGGATGAACTCCACGGTGCTGAACGGCGCCCGGATCGGGGCCGGTTCGCTGGTCGCGGCCGGGGCCGTGGTCCCGCAGGGCATGGAGGTGCCGGCGGGCTCCCTGGTCGCCGGGGTGCCGGCCAGGATCCGGCGCGAGCTGACCGAGGAGGAGCGGGCGGGCGTCACCTTCAACGGCGAGGGCTACCGCCTCCTGGCCGACGCCCACCGGAAGATCGAGCCGGTGGAGCGTCGGACGGCGTAGGCGGTCGAACGGGGCGAGGCCATCGGGCGGGGGCGCCCCGCCCGGCGCGCCCCCGCCCGGCCGGTCAGGTGCGGGCGCCTGCCTCGGCGGTGGGCAGGGGGTGACCGAGGGCCGGGACCGGTACCGGGGCGGCCGTCCCGGGGCGACGGCGGTCGGTGGCCCAGGCGATCACCGCGATCACCGCACCCGAGGCGGCGAGGCCCGAGCCGACCAGGGTCGGCGACGTCCAGCCGAGCCCGGCGTCCAGGGCCAGGCCGCCGAAGTACGCGCCCTGGGCGTTGGCCAGGTTGAACGCGCCCTGCACGGTCGCCGAGGCGAGGGTCGGGGCGTTGCGGGCCTTCTGCAGCACCAGGGTCTGCACGGCCGGGACGATCGCGAAGCCGAAGAGCCCGACCAGCACCACCGTGACGGCGGCCGACCACTCGGTGCGGGCGGTCACCCCGAAGAGCGCCAGGGTGGCGGCGAGCAGCAGGAAGGCGGCGCAGACGGTCGGCCGCAGCGCGCGGTCGGCGGCGATGCCGCCCAGCACGTTGCCGATCGTCATGCCCACCCCGAACAGCGCCAGCACCAGCGTCACCGATCCGGTGGCGTAGCCGGAGACCTCGGTGAGCAGGGGGGTGATGTAGCTGTAGCAGGCGAAGAAGCCCCCGCAGCCGAACACCACCGTGCCGAGGGCCAGCCAGAGCTGTCCGCTGCGGAACGCCCCCAGCTCGTGCCGGAGGCCGGACTGCGCGGGCGTGGGCAGCTGGGGCACCAGCCGCGCGATGGCGACGGTGCCGAGCGCGCCGATCGCGACCACCACCAGCATGGTGGCCCGCCAGCCGAGGTGCTGGCCGAGCAGGGTCGCGGCCGGGACCCCGATGATGTTGGCGACGGTCAGGCCCGAGAACATCACGGCGACCGCCCGGGCCCGCCGGTGCGGGGCGACCAGTTCGGCGGCCGCGACCGCCCCGGCGCCGAAGAACGCCCCGTGCGGCAGCCCGGTGATCAACCGGGCCGCCGCCAGCGACCAGAAGTCCGGCGCGATCGCGCAGAGCAGGTTGCCGGTCGCGAAGAGGCCGGCCAGCGCGACCAGCACGGGCTTGCGAGGCCGTCCGGCGGCGAGCGCGGTGAGCAGCGGTGCGCCGATCACCACGCCGATGGCGTAGGCGGAGATCAGCCACCCCGCCTGGGGGATGGAGACGTGGAGGTTCTCGGCGACCTGGGGCAGCAACCCCATGGCGGCGAATTCGGTGGTGCCGATGGCGAACGCGGTGACGGCCAGGGCGACCAGCGCGAGTGGCAAGGGGGACTCCGGGGTGACGCCCGGGCGGGAGCCGGGCAGGGGGTCCGGCACGGTCGTCGGGCCGGTGCAGACAGGTGACCGGGCGGGGCGACCCGGTGGGGGAGCGGGGCGGCGCGGGGATGACGGGCAATTCGTCTGGGCGAAATCCTAATCCGATCGGATGACCCCACCAGGTGCCGCCCATGGCCGGACGGTGACACATGGGGGTCGCCAGCGGCGCCCCCGCGCGCGAGACTGGGGTCATGTGCCGCAGTATCAAGACGTTGACACCGCCCGTGACGCCGGACGCCTCCGATGAGGACTTCCACGCGGCCGCCCTCCAGTACGTGCGGAAGGTGTCGGGGTTCCGCGCCCCGGCGGCGCACAACCAGGAGGCCTTCGACCGCGCCGTGGAAGCCGTCGCCGAGGCCACCGCCCGATTGCTCGACGAGTTGGAGGTCCGCGGCGCTCCCGCCCGGACCACGGGGGCCGCCGCCTGATCCGACGGCGGGAAGCCGCCGGCCGGCCCGGCGCAGACCTGTAGGGGCAGCATGGGCACCAGGGACAGCTGGGACCAGGTGGACCGAGGAGATCGGCGATGAACCCCGCGAACCGTTACGTACTGACCTTCCCGGGCACGCCCGGCACCCAGGCCCCGCAGGACGTCGTCGTGGTCTCCCGCACCAGTACGACCGGTCCCGGCGGCCACCCCGTCTACGAGGACGCCACCGGCATCGTCCGGGCCGAGATCAGCGACTCGGGCGAGGTCCGGATGCTCGCCAGCGGGGGGCACCAGTCCCCGCACTTCCCGGTGCACGCCGAACCACTGCCGTAGCGGGCAGCCCTCCGCCGCCGGCGCGGCCCACCGGACCGCGCCGGCGGCGGGCCGGGTCACGCCCGGCCGGTTGTCCGCTCGCGGCCTCGGGCAGAATCGGCTCATGACTACAGCGAGTTGGCAGGGCACGGTCGTCGCCGAGAGCGACGACACCACCGTGGTCGAGGGCAACCACTACTTCCCGGCCGAATCCGTGCGCGCGGAGTACCTGCGCCCGTCCGACACCACCACCGTCTGCGGCTGGAAGGGCACCGCCGAGTACTACACGCTGGACATCGGCGGCCAGCTCAATCCCGACGCGGCCTGGTACTACCGCGACCCGCTGCCGGACGCCGAGCACGTCCGCGGCCGGGTGGCCTTCTGGCGCGGGGTGGAGATCACCGAATAGCGCGTACCTCCGCGGTTCACCGGGTAACCGCAGAGCATGGCAATCTTCAGGAGACCGGGACGCTCCCGGCAGCCGGAGCCCGCCCCCGAACAGGTCGCCGAGGAACTGGCGGACCTCGTCGAACAGCTGGAACGGCCCGCCCCCGGCGTCGAGGGCGGGCCCGCCGGGCAACTCGCCGAGTACCGCGCGGAGCGCGACAAGCGCCGGGCCACGGCCCTGCTCGGGTCCGTCTCCCGGCGGCTCGGCAGCGGCGGCCTGGCCGCCGCGAAGGGTGCCGCCTACGGCGGCCGGGCCCTCGCCGACCAGCTGATGCAGGCCGCGCCGCGCATCCCGGTCCGGAGCCTGACCACCCTGCGCGCCCAGCACCCGGACGCGGCCGACCCCGAGCGGCTGGCCGACCTGCTGGTCAGCGGCGCCAGCCGCGCCTCAGGCGCGCTCGGCGCGGGCGTCGGGGCCGCGGCGATGCTGCCCGTGCCACCGGCGATGGCGCTGGAGATCGCCGCCGAGACGCTCGCCGTGGCGGCCGTCGAGATCAAGCTGATCGCCGAACTGCACGAGGTGTACGGCCTCGCGGCCCAGGGCACGGCCACCCAGCGGGCCTCCGCCTACGTGGCGGCCTGGGCCAACCGCCGGGGCATCGACGCGACGCTGCTGGTGAAGCCGGCCGGGTTCGCCGCGATGGCGCTCGGCTCCGAGGTCCGTCAGCAGGTCCGCAAACGGCTCACCCGCAGTACGCTGCGCCGCCTGCCCTCGCTGATCCCCCTGCTGGTGGGGGCAGGCATCGGCGCCACCGTCAACCGGCGTGACACCCGCAAGCTCGCCAAGGAGGTCCGGGAGGACCTCAGGCACCGGCGCAGCACGACGGACCGCGCGTACTGGGCCGCCGCGGCCCCGCCGCTGAGGGGCGAGCGGGGCGAGCCGCGGCCCTGAGCGACTCGCGTCGGGGAACGCCACACGGGGGTGGTGGCGGCGCTGAGGGCTGCCACCCCGTTCGCCGCTCCTCCCCCGGTCGACGACTATCCGCTGCTCGCTACTTCGCGGCGTCGAGG
>NZ_JBEXYD010000064.1:0-43897 GCF_040630735.1 Kitasatospora sp. NPDC005748 | reverse complement strand
CCGGACAGCAGCTCGCCGTAGGTGGTCCGCAGCACGGCGGCGATCCTGACGAAGGCGGCCGGGTCGAAGGCGGGGCCGGCCTCCATCAGGTGCCGGAGGTAGCGGGGCGCCATCGCGGTCTGCCGGGCCAGCGCCTCCTCGGTCAGCCCGAGCTGTCGACGGCGGTCATCGATCCGCCGGGCGACGACGGCCGGATCCACCCCCTGGGCGGCGTCAGGTCCGGGGTTCTGGTTCACGTCGACTCCTCGGTGCCAGGGGCTCAGGTCCGGAAGAGCGCGACCTTGAGGGCGCCGTTGTCGCCCGCGTCCGCGAAGACGTCGTAGGCGTCCTGCATCTCGTCGAGGCCGAAGCGGTGGGTGACCAGCCCGGAGACGTCGAGCCGGCCGGCGGCCACCATGTCGAGCAACAGCGGGGTGCTGTGGGTGTCGACCAGACCGGTGGTGATGGTGACGTCGCGGATCCAGAGCTCCTCCAGGTGCAGGACCGCGGGATTGCCGTGCACGCCGACGTTGGCGACCCGCCCACCCGGGCGCACCACCCGGGTGCACAGTTCGAAGGATTCGGGGACGCCGACCGCCTCGATCGCCACGTCCACGCCGAGTCCGTCGCGGCCCAGTGCGCGGACCGCCTCGGGGGTGGCGTCGGCGACGGTCAGGGTGGTGTCCGCGCCGGCCCGCTCGGCGGCTTCCAGGCGGCTGGTGGCGAGGTCGATCGCGATGACGCGGGCGGGGCTGTAGAGCCGGGCGGTGATGATCGCGGCCAGCCCGATCGGGCCCGCACCGACCACCGCGACGGTGTCGCCGGGGCCGACCCGGCCGTTCTGGACGCCGACCTCGTAGGAGGTGGGCAGGATGTCGGCGAACAGCAGGGCCTGCTCGTCACCGACCCCGTCGGGGAGGCGGTGGAGGGAGTTGTCCGCGAAGGGGGTACGGACGTACTCGGCCTGGGCACCGTCGACCAGGTGCCCGAGGATCCAGCCCCCGCCTCCCGTGCACTGACCGTAGCTCGCCTCCCGGCAGTATGCGCAGCGGCCGCAGGCGGAGATGCAGGAGACGAGCACACGGTCGCCGGGCTTGACGGTGTGGACGCCTGGTCCGGTCTCGACGACGGTGCCGACGGCTTCGTGGCCGAGGACGCGGCCCTCGGTGACCTCGGGCACGTCGCCCTTGAGGATATGCAGGTCGGTGCCGCAGATGGTCACCGCGTCGACCCGGACGACCGCGTCCTCCGGATCACGGACGGCCGGGTCGGGGACCTCGCCCCAGGTGCGGCGTCCCGGTCCGTGGTAGGTCAGCGCCTTCATGTCCTGATCACCCCTGTCGGGCGGGTGCGTGCGGGGGTGACGGGTCGCCGTCGGGCGTGTGCGCCGGGCGGCGGCTCACCGCCTCGCCTTCCCTTCCAGCGTTGCGCCTGTGACCGGTGGCCGCCATGGGGCGGGTGGGTCGACACGTGGGGCCGTTGGGCCCCGGTCTCCGGTAGGCCCGCCCGGCGCCTCGGGAGGTGCGCGCCTACGCTGGTCAGTGGCATCCGGCGAGTTTCGCAGGAGTCGGAGGAATCCGTTGGGCAGTACACCGGAGCGTCCCGCTCCCCTGCCGCAGCTGCGTCTGGACGACCTGCTGGACGAGCTCCAGACCCGGCTGGACGCGGCACGCGGCACCCGCGACCGGATACACAGCCTGCTGGAGGCCGTCCTGTCGGTGGGCCGCGATCTGGAGCTGGACCAGGCGCTGCGGCACATCGTGGAGGCGGCGATCGTCCTGGTGGACGCCGAGTACGGCGCGCTCGGGGTCGTCGGCGAGGGCCGAAAACTCTCCCGGTTCATCCCGGTGGGCCTCACGGACGAGCAGGTCGAACGAATCGGACACCTGCCCTCCGGCCACGGGGTCCTGGGCGAACTGATCCGCCACCCCGAGCCGCTGCGCCTGGCCAGGATCTCCGATCACCCCGCCTCGTACGGCTTCCCGGCCGGGCACCCGCCGATGCACAGCTTCCTCGGCGTGCCGATCCGCATCCGCGACAAGGTCTTCGGCAACCTCTACCTGACCGAGAAACGGGGCGGCGGTGAGTTCGACGCGGAGGACGAGTCGGTACTGGCCACCCTCGCCGTGGCGGCCGGGGTCGCGATCGACAACGCCCGCCTGTACGCGCAGGCCAGGCTGCGCGAGCGGTGGCTGGCGGCCAGCGCGGAGGTCACCAGCAGTCTGCTGTCCGGCAGCCCGGAGGAGCGGGTGCTCGACCTGCTGGTCGGCCGGGCCGCCCAGATCTCCGGCGCGGACCTCGCTGTCGTCGCCCTTCCCCTCGCGGACACCGGCGAGCTGGAGGTCCGGTTCGCGGTGGGCCTGGGTGAGAAGCGGCACCGCGGGCTGGTCCTGCCCAGGGAGGGGTCGTTCGTCGGTGCGGCTGCCCGGACCGGTGGCCTCGTGGTCAGCCCGGACGTGAGCAAGGACCCGAGGATCACTGCCGGGCCGCCGCGCTGGGAGGGGCTGGGTCCCGCCGTGGCGGTGCCCATCGGCACCCCCGAGCACGGGGTGCGCGGCGTGCTCGTGCTGGCGCGGGCGACCGGGGCTGCCCCGTTCGGGCCGGACGAGTCCGGCCCGCTGCTCGGCTTCGCTGCCCAGGCGGCCGTCGCGATGGAGCTGGCCGAACGGCGCCGGGAGTCCGAGCAGATCGCCCTGCTCCAGGAGCGGGACCGGATCGCCCGCGACCTGCACGATCTGGCGATCCAGCGCCTCTTCGCCACCGGCATGACCCTCCAGGGCGCCACCCGCTTCATCGAGCATCCGGAGGCGACCGACCGCGTCCTGCGCGCGATCGACGACCTGGACGACACCGCGAAGACCATCCGGGCCACCATCTTCGGCCTCCGCGCCCGCGAGAGCGGCCCGGCGGCCGCCGGGCTGCGCTCCCGTGTGGTCGCGACGGTCGAACGGGCGGCGCGGATCCTTGGCTTCACCCCGGGCCTGCGGATGACCGGTCTGCTCGACGTCACCGTACCGACCGAGGCAGCGGACGGCGTGATCGCCGTGCTGGAGGAAGCCCTGTCCAACGCCGCCCGGCACGCCGACGCGAGCACCGTCGACGTCACGATCACCGCCGGGACCGAGCTGGCACTCACCGTGACGGACGACGGCATCGGCCTGCCCGAGGGCGGTCGGCGCAGCGGACTGGCCAACCTCGCCGAACGGGCTGCCGCCCTGGGCGGCAGCTTCACCGCCCGCGGCCGGCCCGGCGGCGGCACCGACCTGGTGTGGCGGGTCCCGCTGGCCTAGGTCTCCGGGTCCAGGACGTCCTCGGTCTCCGGATCCAGGACGTCCTCGGCCGGCAGCCTCGGTGTGGGGGCGCCCTCCGGTCCGTAACCGAGCCGGATCAGCATCTGGACGTGGCCGGGCCGCTCATGCGGCTCCCGGGCCTCCCACCGCAGGTTCGGCCACTCCATCGCCTGGTGCAGCAGCGAGGCCCGGACGCCGTGCACGGTGGCGGTGAGAAGGACGTGCTCCAGGGCCAGCCCGGCGCGCAGCCAGTCCTCGGGGTGGTCGCCCCGGGTGGCGAGTACCGCGATCAGAGGCTCCCGCTCGAACGTGGCGGGTGCCTGGTGCTCGCCGGCCCGGAGGGCGGCGAAGTCACGCATCGGCAGCCGGCCGGCGCGGTCCTGCGGACCGAGGGCGCGGACCGGGATGCCGACGGCCGGCAGCTCCCCGGTGCGGATCCACTGGCGGCTCTCGGTCCGCGCGGCCTCGTCGGTGGTGTTGCGGCGCTCGGCCTCGGCCGTGAGCTCCAGCAGCCTGGCCGTCTCGTCATGGCCCGGGAGGTGGAGCACCGCGTCCTCCGCCCGTGCGACTGCGACGAGTTCGTCGAGAACGCCCGCCGGGACCGGATCCCCGGTGAACGGCGTGCGGATGGAGTGGCGGTGCCAGATCGCCTCGTACAGCTCGTCCGTACCGGGGAGGTCCACCGGGGACGACTCGTCCAACCGGACGGTCGCGAACAGGTCCGGTTCACCCGGGTCGGGCAGCAGGCTTACCTTCGGGGCCCACCCGAGGTACCGGGCGGCGACCCGCAGATTGAGCACTGCCGCGCCGACGGAGACGTGCATCGCGCGCCCCTGCGGGTCGGCGGCGGGAACGGCGCGTTCCCGCACGGCGCGGACCTCCAGGAGCGAGGTCTCCGGCTGGAGCCGGAAGTGCCAGGGCTGGCTGTTGTGGATCGACGGCGCGGCGACCGCGGCGGAGACGAGCTTCTCCAGTGCGGCGGCGTCGAGGGCGAGGGTGGGCATGACGGGCTCCCCGGGGTGTGCGGGCGGCCGGAGGCGGACGACCGACGGTGCGGAGTTCGGCCGGACGGGACAGGGTCGGTGCTTCCGTTCCAGCGTGCGACCGGGAAGCGCCCCGGCGCTTGGGCCGACCGGCTCAATCACCCGGGCCGTCCGGTCTCGGTGCGGCCGGTCAGTGCGGGCGCGGGTGCTGCTGGTCGGTATCCGCGTGCGCGGCGATGACGGCGGCCTGCAGGCGGCGTTCCACGCCGAGTTTGGCGAGCATCCGGGAGACGTGGTTCTTGACGGTCTTCTCGGCGAGGAAGAGTTCCCGGCCGATCTGCCGGTTGGTCTTCCCCTCCCCCACCAGCGCGAGGATCTCCCGTTCGCGCGGGCTCAATTGGGCCAGCGCGGCGTCGGTGTCACTCTCCTCGTGGTGACGCAGGCTCTCCATCAGCTTGCGGGTGGTCGCCGGGTCGAGCATGGACTGTCCGGAAGCCACCGTCCGCACCGCCCCGACCAGGTCGGCGCCCTTGACCTGCTTCAGCACGTACCCGGCCGCACCCGCCATGATCGCGTCCAGGAGGGCGTCGTCGTCGTCGAAGGAGGTCAGCATGAGGCACGCCAGGTCAGGCATCCCGTCGCGCAGCTCCCGGCAGACGGTGACGCCGTCCCCGTCCGGCAGTCGTACGTCGAGGACGGCGACATCGGGCCGAAGCGCCGGGACCCGCGCCAGCGCCTGCGCGCAGGTGCCGGCCTCGCCGACGACCTCGATGTCCGGCTCCGCCTCCAGCAGGTCGCGTACCCCGCGCCGGACCACCTCGTGGTCGTCCAGCAGGAACACCTGCACGGGCCGGGTGGACTCGGTCGCGTCCATCGCGTGCTCCCTGGGGGGGTACGTGGTCTCCCCAATGATTCTGCGCGCCCGGCCGCCCCGGCGCATCAGAGGGTTCAGCCGTGCGGAACGACCGCGACGGGCACGGCGCCGGCGGCGGACGACGTGAGCGGCCCGCGCCGCGGACCGCTTGGGGGTGCGCAAGTCGTCGGCGACCTCGCGAGTGCCGACGCCGACGACCTCCTCTCCCCCGGTGGTCCGCTCCGGCACCGCGCGCGAGACCCGCGGGCCCTGCGGACGTGCCACGGGTGGTCACACCTCCTCGGCGGCCGCCGGACGACGGAGCCGCCGCAGGTAGGGGTCGAAGGAGGGGCGGGGCTCCAGCCTGACCCTGGCATCGACGCAGACGGCGCCGTCGGACCGGGCGATGACGGGATTCAGATCGGCTTCGGCGAGTTCCGGGTGATCGGCGGCGAGCCGGGAGAGCCGGGCCAGCACCGAACGCACCGCAGGCAGGTCGACCAGTGGTGCGCCCTGCTGTCCCAACAACAACGGCGCACCGCGCAGCTCGGTGACCATGGTGCTGAGATCCCGTTCGGTGAGCGGGGCGAGGCGGGTGGCCCGGTCGTCCAGCACGTCGGCGGCGGTGCCGCCCATGCCGAGGACCACGAGCGGGCCGAAGACGCGGTCCTGAACGACACCGGCCAGCAGTTCCACTCCGGGGGCGGCCATCGGCTGGACCACCGCGCCCACCAGCGTCGGACCGAAGGATTCGGCGAACTCCCGGTAGGCGGAACGGACTTCGTGGTCGGCTCCGAGGCCGGTGCGAACCGCGCCCGCGGCGCTCTTGTGGACCTGGCCGGGCCAGTAGGCCTTCAGCGCGACCTTGCCCTGATGGCCGAGCCGCCGCAGCGCTCCGGCGGCGACGACGGCGGAGTGCTCGTCCCGCGCCCAGACCGAGGTGGTCAGTGGCAGGCCGTAGCTCTCCAGGAGATCGGCGGTGCTCACCGGATCGAGCCAACCGCCTTGGGGATCGGCCACGAGGAAGCCGCTCACCAGGCCGCGCGCGGTCTTCGGGTCGCAGTCCGGAGCGTCGACCTCGGCGCTGGTCGGTTCGGCCAGCCAACGGGCGCGGTCGCGGGCGTGGGCGAAGGCCCGGGCCGCGGCGACCGTGTCCGAGTACACCGGCAACTGGTTGTCGTCGGCGCAGGTCAGGTAGCGCACGGGGACCTCCTGGTCGAGCAGGACGGCCGCGACCGGGAGGCGGCGCCGGGCCGGACCGTCGAACAGCGCCCGGACGGGGTCGTGGGCCGGGTCGGTGGCGAGTGCCGTCGGCACCAGGCAGACCAGGAGCGCGTCCACCGCCCGGCTGTGCTCCAACGCGTCTAGGCACCTGGCCAGTTCGGCCGGGCCGACGGCAGCCGTGGTGTCGACGGGGTTCCGGGAGGAGGCGCCCGCCGGGAGCAGCTCCCGCAGTTCGGCGGAGAGGTCGGGCAACAGGAGTCCGGCGTCGGCGCAGGCGTCGGCGGCCAGGATGCCGATCCCACCGGCGTTGGACACCACCGCGACCGCGCCCCGCGGTGCCGGAAGCGGCTGGACGTGCAACAGCGCCGCCGTCTCGACGAGTTCGCCGACGCTGCGGGTCGCGGTGATCCCGGCCTGGCGGAACAGCGCCTCGCGGATCACGGTGGGAGTGGCTGCCGCCGCGGTGTGCGAGGCGGCGCCGCGGCGCCCGGCGGGTGAGCGCCCGGCGTCGACGGTCAGTACGGGCAGCTTCCGGGTGACGCGGCGGGCGGTACGGCCGAAGGCGCGGGGGCTTCCGAAGGATTCCAGGTGCAGCAGGGCGAGGTCCGTACGGCCGTCACTCTCCCACCACTGCAGCAGGTCGTTGCCGCTGACGTCGTACTTGTCGCCGAGCGACACGAAGCTCGACACTCCGATGCCCAGCCAGGCCAGCCGCTTCAGCAGGGCGATCCCGACGCCGCCGCTCTGCACCGCAACCCCGGCCGTCCCGGGCAGCGGGAGGGCGGCGCCGAACTCGGCGTCCAGCCGGACGGCGGGATCGGTCTGCGCGAGGCCGAGGCTGTTCGGTCCGGTCAGCCGCATGCTGTACCGGCGGCAGCTGCCCATCAGACGCCGGGCTTCGGCGGCCGAGAGTCCCGAGGCCAGGACCACCAGCGCGCGGACACCGGCCCGGCCGCACTCCTCCGCCGCCTCTGCCACGGATGCCGCCGGCACCGCCAGCACGGCGAGATCCGGGACGGCGGGCAGGGCACCCACCGACGGCAGGACAGGCCGGCCGTCGATCTCCTCGGCCCGCGGGTTGACCGCCCAGACCGGCCCGGTGAACCCACCCTGGCGAATCTTCGCGAGCACGGTCCGCCCGACCGAACCCGGTCGGCGCGAGACGCCGACCACCGCGACCGAGCCCGGCCGGAGCATGGCTCCGAGGCTGGCGACGTCCGCGCGGCGGCCGCGTTCGTCGACCGCCGCGCGGTAGTGCTCGTCCGACTCGTCGAGCGGCACCCGCACCCTGATCTCGCCCTGGTCGAGACGCCGGTGGACGGGCAGCCCGAGGTCGGCGAAGACCCTGTGGACGCCACGGTTCCCGGCCAGGGTGTCGGCCTCGAAGACCCGGACACCTCGCCGCCGTGCGGCGTGGGTCAAGTGCTCCAGCAGCAATGTCGCGGTACCCCGTCGGTGCCATCGGTCGGCGACGGCCAGGGCCAGTTCGGCGGTCTCCGGACGGTTGTCGAGGATCTCGCAGTCGGCCTCGCCGATGAGCTCGTCGCCCACCCACGCGCCGAGGGAGAGGAGGCCTGCCCTCGGCTCCCCGCAGAGCCGGTCGGCCACGAGCCGCGGCGCGTTGCGGCTGACACCGAAGAACCGCAGTCGCCGGCTCTCGGCCGACATCCGGTCGCTGTGCAGGTCCAGGACCGCCTGGCGGTCCTGTGGGCCGAGCGGGCGGATCACGACGGTCGTACCGTCCGTGAGCAGTGCCTCGGCGGTGGCCTGTGAAGGGTGGGCGATGGACATGGCGGCCCTCCTCGGCCCGTCGACCTGTGCGCGCTTCCAGCCTGGTCCGTGGCGCCCGTCCCGAAAAGGGCCGACCGGCCCTCCGGACGGCAGCGCAGGGGGCCGCGCGGCGGTGCCGGCGGGGCCCGGGCGGCCCTTTCCGGCAGGAACGCCACCGGCCCATCCTGGGAACCGAGCCGACCGTCCGGCGGCACCGGGACCGTGCCCGTGAGGGCTCGCGGAGCAGAGGAGCACCCCGTGTTCATGAAGCTTTCAGACGGCGAGGCCGCCGGGCCCCGCCCGGCGGCCTCGCGTGAGCCGGCGCACCCCGGTGACCTGGGCCGTCGTATCGCACAGCGCCGCCGGGAGCTCGGGCTCAGCCGGGCCGAGGCGGCCGCCCGGGCGGGGATGGCCGAGGGATTCCTCGACTACCTGGAGTCCTCTCCGTCCACCGCCGAGGCGGGGCCGCTCATCAGGCTGGCCGACGCGCTCGGCACCACCGTCACCCGGCTGCTCGGCGGCGAGGTCGACCTCCCGCCCGGCTGGGGGGCCGCCGCGGCCCGTCCCGTGCTGGCGGAGCTGCCGGTCACCGCGTGCTGGGACAGGCTGGTGCCCGGCGGCGTCGGGCGGGTGGCACTGAGCACCGCGGACGGCCCGGTCGTGCTCCCGGTCAACTACCGGGTGCTCGACGGCACCCTGCTCTTGCGAACCGCCGCCCGCAGCACCCTCGCCGCCGCCCCGGGTACCCGGATCGCCTTCGAGGTCGACCGGGTCGACGAGGCACTGCGCAGCGGTTGGAGCGTTCTGGTCACCGGCTGGGCCGCCGCCTTCGACGAACCCGAGGCGATCGAACGGCTCGGCCGGCGCGGCGACCCGGACCCGTGGGCCGGCGGACAGCGTGACGTGTGGATCCGTCTGCACCCCACCGCGGTGACCGGCCGGATCATCCGGACCGAGGACGAGTCGGGTGATCGGGCTCCGGGGGACGCCGCCCGGTGAGCGGCGCGGCGGGCCCGTGCGCACACTGGGAGCAGGCCGGCAGCGCGGAGGTCGCCTCGTGGCAGCGGACACATCCACCGGTACCGGGCCCGCGTACCCGGCGATGCCGGACCCGTGGACCCTCCGTTACGAGGGCTTCGAGCCTGCCGAGGAGGGCCTGCGCGAGGTGCTCTGCGCGGTGGGCAACGGTTACCTGGTGACGCGCGGCGCGGCCCCCGAGGCGGTGGCCGACGGCGTGCACTATCCGGGCACCTACCTGGCCGGCTGCTACGACCGCGCCGCCTCGACGGTCGCGGGCCGGGTGGTCACCAACGAGGACCTGGTCAACTGCCCCAACTGGCTCCCGCTGACCTTTCGCCCCGCCGGCGGCCCCTGGTTCACCGGCCCACCGGCCGAACAGAGCGTGGAACTGGACCTGAGACGGGGCGTGCTCACCCGGCACGCCCTCGTCGTCGACTCCGCAGGGCGACGGACCCGGCTCGTGCAACGCCGTCTGGCCAGCCAGGCACGGCCCCACCTCGTCGCCCTGGAGAGCACTTTCACCCCCGAGAACTGGTCCGGGCCGCTGGAGATCCGCTCGGCCCTGGACGGTGCCGTCGCCAATACCGGCGTGGCCCGCTACCGGGGCCTCACCGACCGCCACCTCGAACCGGCCGGCCACGGCACGGACGAGAACGGCGTGCTCTGGCTGGAGGCCACGGCCGCCGGTTCGCCGCTGCGCATCGCCCTTGCCGCCCGAACCTCGATCCGCGGCTGCGACGAGCGCCTGCGGTCGGCCGACAACCCCGGGGAGGGCCGGGTGGCACAGATCCTCACGGTGGACGGCGAACGGGGCCGGCCCGTGACGGTCGAGAAGACCGTGGCGGTCCACACCTCCCACGACCCGGCGATCGAGACGCCCCTGCACGCCTCCCGGCTGCTGGCCGCCCGGGCTCCCGGATTCGACCGACTGCTGGCCGAACACGCCCTCCGCTGGACCGAGCTGTGGCACAGGTGCCGGATCGAGGCGGATTTCGGGGGCGCCGGTCCGTTGCACCTCAACCTGTTCCACGTACTGCAGACCTACTCCGAGCACTCCGTCGACCTCGATGTCGGCGTACCCGCGCGCGGGCTGCACGGCGAGGCCTACCGCGGCCACGTCTTCTGGGACGAGCTGTTCGTCCTCCAGCTGCTCAACCTGCGGTTCCCGGAGCTGGCCCGCGCCGTGCTGCGCTACCGCCACCGCCGTCTGGACGCCGCCCGGCAGGCTGCCCACGAGTCGGGGCTCCGCGGCGCGATGTACCCGTGGCAGAGCGCGAGCGACGGCCGGGAGGAGTCGCAGCTCCTGCACCTGAACCCGCTCTCGGGGCGCTGGCTGCCGGACCACAGCCACCTCCAGCGGCACGTCGGGTCGGCGGTCGCCTACAACATCTGGCAGTACTACCAGGCCACCGGTGACATGGACTTCCTCGCCGGCCCCGGCGCCGAGATGCTGCTGGAGATCGCCCGGTTCTGGTCCTCCGCCGCCGGCTACCACCCGGCCCGGGACCGCTGGTCGATCCGCGGCGTGCTCGGCCCGGACGAGTACCACGACGCCTACCCCTGGGCAGAGGGGCCGGGTCTGGACGACAACGCCTACACCAACGTCCTCGCCTCCTGGGTACTCACCCGCGCCCTCGACACGCTGCGCCTCCTGCCCGGCTACCGTCACGACGAACTGGTGGAACGCCTGAGGCTCGACGCCGGCGAACTCGACCGCTGGCGCGAGGTGAGCCGGCGCCTGTACGTCCCCTTCCACGACGGAGTACTCAGCCAGTTCGACGGCTACGAGCGGCTCACCGAACTCGACTGGGCGGCCTACCGCGGCCGCTACACCGACCTGCGTCGACTCGACCGGATCCTGGAGGCCGAGGGCGACACGGTCAACCGGTACCGGGTTTCCAAGCAGGCGGACGCGCTGATGCTCTGGTACCTGTTCTCCGCCCGCGAGGTCCGGGACCTGCTGCGCCAGCTCGGCTACCCGGCCCGGCACGAGCTGCAGCGCCGCACCACCGCGTACTACCTGAGGCGCACCGTCCACGGCTCGACGCTCAGTTCGGTGGTGCACGCCTGGGTGCTCACCCGCTCCGATCGCCGGGCCTCCTGGCGGTACTTCCGCGACGCCCTGGTCGCCGACCTCCGGGACGGCCAGGGCGGGACCACGGCGGAGGGCATCCACCTCGGTGCCATGGCGGGCGCCGTGGACCTGCTCCAGCGCTGCTACACCGGGCTGGAGATCCGTGAGGACGCCCTCTGGCTCGATCCGCACCTGCCGTCCGCCCTCGGCTGCCTGACTCTGGAGCTCCGCTACCGCGGCCACTGGGGCGTGCTCCTCGCCGTCGACCACGGGGCGGTGACGGTGAGCCTGCGCGACGGCCCGCAGGACCCCGTCCGGATCCGCCTCCGGGGGACGACGACCAGCGTCGCACCCGGCGAGACGCGCGTCCTGCCGCTCTGACGCCGACGAGCACCGCCGCGGTCACCGCCGGCCGGACCAGAGCGGCTCCACCTGCTCCCAGGCGGACTCCCACTCGAGATCGGCCCCGCGCTCCAGCCGGCACCGCCGCATCACGTACCCGCCGACGACCGGCAGGGAGAGCGCGATCCACGCACCGGCGCCGATGACCGCGGCGTTCGAGAGGACCGTACCGCTGGACGGGGCGGGAGCCGCCGGGAGGCCGCCGTCGTCGACCTGGATCACGACCGCCGTGCCCGCACCGGCCCCGGCCGGAACCGCGATCAGCCCAGTTCCGGGACCGGCCGGATAGGTCCACCCGGCCTGCGCGTGGGAGCGGGCGCCGCCCGCCCGGAGGTCGTCCGGCTGGGCGGGCCCCGAGGTGACCGCGGTGACGGTGTGCCGGTGCCGGGCGATCTCGTGGGCGTCGTGCGCCCCGGCCCGGAACAGCAGCAGGCCCACGCCGGCGGCGCCCGCCAGCGCGGCGACGAGGGCCAGTGCCAGTGCCGTCACAAGGCGGCTGTACGCCCGGTCGACCCTGCGGCAGAGCGGGTTGCGGTCGTGCCCCACGGCGCGGCGGAGGTGCTGCCCCAGGCGGGTGTGCATGGCCGGGTGTCCATGAGTGGTGACTGCACCGGACATGACGCGCCTCCTCAGTGTCGGACCGGTCCCCCGCCGGCCCTGCAATCAGTCTTCCCGCGGCGACCGGGACGGCACAGGGTCCGCCGGATCGGCCGCGCGGCCCTCCCGTCCCCGGAACAGCGGGCCGGACAGCCCCGATCGGGGGCCGTCCGGCCCCTGCCGTGACCCGCCGACCGTGGTGCCATGGAAGGACAAGCCGGCCGGATCGAGCCGGGAGCACGCCGTGGGAGCCGCACGGGGAGACCGGATCGCCGTCCGAGGCACCCGTCCGGGAGCAGCGCGGTGCGGCGGCGGCCGCCGCGGCCGGCGCGGCCGGCGCGGGGTCGATCTCGGCGACGGACACCCGGGTCCCTCACTACCGGCACGATGAGCCCGCCGTCGGCACGAGGGTGGGCCGGACGTCGGAGGGCCGTCACCGTGGGCCGTCGGCTGTGGAAACGGGGCCAGCCCCGGTGTCCTGCCGCCGGACCTGCTGACCGACCCCCAAGACCCCCGTCCCGACATCGGAGGACATCATGAACGGACCGATCGTGGTGGGCTTCGACGGCTCACCCGAGAGCGTGACCGCGACCGGCTGGGCAGCCCGCGAGGCGCTGCTCCGCGGACTGCCCCTGGAACTCGTCGAAGCGTGGCCGTGGCCGAAGACCGACGTCCTCGGCACCGACCAGGCGATCGCCTGGAGCCGACAGCGGCTGGCCGCCAAGGAGGCGGAGCTACGGGCCGTCCTCGCCTCCGGTGCCGAGGTCACCTCGGCCCACGTCCCCGAGGACCCGGCGGAGGCCCTGGAGGCGGCCGGCCGGGGCGCCACCATGCTGGTGCTCGGCTCACGGGGCCTGAGCACCCTGCGGGGCTTCCTCGTCGGTTCCGTGAGCCAGGAGGTCCTGCGCAGGGCGACCTGCCCGGTGGTCCTGGTCCGGGCGGAGGAAGCCGGTAGGAAGCCGGCTCAGGCGGAGGACGCCGCCGACGACGCGGCGGCGGACGGCGAGGTCCTCCTGGGCCTGGACCTCCGCCGCCCCTGCGACGACGTGATCGCCTTCGCCTTCGAAGCGGCCCGGCTGCGTTCCGTGCCCCTTCGGGTCGTCCACACCTGGGACCCGCCCGCCGGCAGCGAGTACATGGCGTTCGCCGCCATCGGTGCCATGGACGCGGAACTGTCGGCCTCCGAGCGGCAGCAGCTCTCGGACGCGATGGGCCCCTGGGGCTCCCGCTTCCCCACGGTGACCGTCGCGACGGACCTGGTCCGCGGCCACGCGGCGGTCGGACTCGTCGAGGCCGCCGCCGGTGCCGGGCTCCTCGTGGTCGGCCGCCGGGTCAGGCGCGCGACGCTCGGTGCGCACCTCGGGCCGGTGGCGCACGCCGCGATCCACCACGTCCACTGCCCGGTCGCGGTCGTCTCCTACGACTGAACCCGCGGAAGGCCGTCCGGCTCGCCCATCGGGGCCGAACGGCCCCCTCTGACAGCCCGGGTGACGACGCAGGCTGGTGCCTAGAGGTGAGAACGATGCACACAGTCGTCGTGTACGAGAGCATGTACGGCAACACCCGCGAGATCGCCGAAGCCATCGCCGAGGGCGTTCACCGGGCCGACCCGGAGGCATCCGTCGACTGCCTCCCGGTGTCGCGGGCCGACGCCGAGGTGGCCCGCACGGCGGACCTGCTGGTCGTCGGCGGCCCCACCCACATGCACGGGATGTCCTCCGGCGTCAGCCGCCGGATGGCCGCCGTGGGCGAGGCGAAGAAGGAGGGCAACGAGGACGCCGCCCACGAGGCGCACGAGACCGCCAGGGGTCCGGGTCTGCGCTCCTGGTTCCACTCGCTCCCCAAGACCGAACCCGGCACTCACGCCGCGGCCTTCGACACCCGCGCCGGCACGCGAATGAGCGGCGGAGCCGCGGACGGCATCGCCCAACGGCTCACCCGCCACCGCTACGACGTCGTCACCGACCCCGAGGGCTTCGTCGTCGAGGAGACCGACGGCCCCCTGCGGCAGGGCGAGATCGAGCGGGCACGGGCCTGGGGCGCCGGGCTGGTCTGAGTCGGCTGCGGGCCAGCGGGAGACGTCTCTCGATGTGCGGGGCGCGGACGCGGTGATCGACGCCTGCCGGCGCTGCCTCGCGTCGCTGTTCACGGACCAGGCGATCGACTTCCGCGCGAGCGGATGGGCGTCGACCGCCCCTTCCCGGCGCTGTCGGCCGGCGCCCAGCTGACGGTCCGCCCCGACCTCGCGGGAGCCGGGATGGCGTTCGCCCCCGATACCGACACCGGTTTCCCCGGGGTGATGGTGCCGGGCGCCGCCTGGGGACCGGGCGAGACGCGGCCGGTGTCACGCTGCCCGCTGGCGGGAGACCGCCGCCGCGCCGGACACCCGGACCGGCGCGGCCCCCGGCTCCCGAAGGATCCGGCCGAGACTACCGAGGTCCGCCGCAACCGGCCGGCGGGCCCGTTCAGGTACCCGCCACCTCGTTCGCGTATCGTGCGCCGACATCGGAATCCGCGAAGGGCAGTCCATGAACACGTCGGCGTCACCAGCCGCTCCGGAGACGTTGGGACGGCATCTGGGCCTGTTCGACGCCGTGGTGATCGGGCTCGGGTCGATGATCGGCGCGGGAGTCTTCGCGGCGCTCGCGCCCGCCGCTTCGGCGGCCGGCTCCGGGCTGCTGGTCGGCCTGGCCTTGGCGGCCGTGGTGGCGTACTGCAACGCCACCTCGTCGGCCCGGCTGGCCGCGCGATACCCGCGGTCCGGGGGCACCTACGTCTACGGCCGCGAGCGCCTCGGCGACTTCTGGGGCTACCTGGCCGGATGGGCCTTCGTGGTCGGCAAGACGGCCTCGTGCGCGGCGATGGCACTCACCGTGGGCTCCTACGTGTGGCCCGCCCAGGCGCACGCCGTCGCGGTCGCGGCAGTGGTGGCGCTGACCGCCGTCAACTACGTCGGGGTCCAGAAAGCCGCCTGGCTGACACGTGCGATCGTCGCCGCCGTCCTGGCCGTCCTGGCCGCGGTGGTCACCGCCTGCCTGACCGGCTCGACGGCCGACGCCGGCCACTGGGCGGTCGGCGCGGACGCCGGCTTCCACGGCGTCCTGCAGGCGGGCGGCCTGCTGTTCTTCGCGTTCGCCGGGTACGCGAGGATCGCCACGCTCGGGGAGGAGGTGCGCGATCCCCGACGCACCATCCCCCGGGCGGTCTCGCTCGCCCTCGGCATCACCCTGGTGGTGTACGCCCTCGTCGCGCTCGCCGTACTCGCCGTACTCGGCCCGGCCGCTCTGGCCCACTCGGCGGCGCCGCTGGTCGACGCCGTCCGGGCCGCCGGCGCCCCGGGCCTGGCCCCGGTGGTGCGCGCGGGTGCGGCCGTGGCGGCGCTCGGCTCGCTGCTCGCACTGATCCTCGGGGTCTCACGCACCACCCTGGCGATGGCCCGCGACCACCACCTGCCGCACCGGCTGTCCGCCGTCCACCCGCGTTTCGGCGTGCCGCACCGCGCGGAGCTGGCCGTCGGCGCGGTGGTCGCCGTCCTGGCGGCCACCGCGGACGTGCGCGGCGCGATCGGCTTCTCCTCCTTCGGCGTACTCGCCTACTACGCCGTCGCCAACGCCTGCGCCTGGACCCTCACGCCCGCGGAGGGACGCCCACCCCGGGTCGTGCCGGTGGTCGGCGCGACGGGCTGCCTCGTCCTGGCCGCCGCCCTGCCGGCCGCCTCGGTGCTGTGGGGCGCCGCCGTGATCGCGCTGGGCGCCACCGTCTACGGCGCGCGCGGGCTGCTTCGCCGGGGCTGAACACGCCTCGGTGGCCGACCGTCGCACCGACGGCCGGGACGCGCGGGCCGGCCGGACGCCGGCCGGCCGGGAGTCATGGTGACGACGGTGCCGCCGCCCGGGCATCGGGGCAGCCGAGAGTCACCGTGACGACGGTGCCGCCGCCCGGGCGCGGGGACAGGGTCACCGTGCCGCCGTGGGCGGTGGCGACCGCCTCGACGATCGCGAGGCCGAGTCCGGTGCCGCCGCTCGTGCGCGAGCGCGAGCTGTCGCCCCGGACGAACCGCTCGAAGACGTGCGGGGCGAGCTCGGGAGGGATCCCCGGGCCGTCGTCGGAGACCATGACGCGGCGGGCTTCGACCCGCAGGACGACGGTCGTGCCGTCGGGAGTGTGGCGGTGGGCGTTCGACAGCAGGTTCGTGACGACCTGGCGCAGCCGGTGCTCGTCCCCCGTCACGACCACCGGCTCGGGCGGCAGTTCGAGCCGCCAGTGGTGGCCGGGCGCCGCGACCCGCGCGTCCTGGGTGCAGTCGAGGGCGATGCGGGTGAGGTCGACCTCCTCGCGGGCGAGCGGCCGCCCCGCGTCGAGCCGGGCGAGCAGCAGCAGGTCCTCGACGATGGCTCCCATCCGGACGGACTCGGCATCGATGCGGCGCAGGGAGTGCGTCACCTCGGCCGGAGTGCCTCCCGGGTGGCCGAGGGCGAGTTCGGCGTGGCCCCGGATGGTGGCGAGCGGCGTCCGCAGTTCGTGGCCCGCGTCGGCGGCGAAAGCGCGCAGCCGGTTCTCGGACGCGTGGCGCTGGGCGAGGGAGTGCTCGACGTGGCCCAGCATCCGGTTGAAGGCGAGGGCGACCCGGCCGGTCTCGGTCCTCGGGTCCGCCCCCGGTACCCGGTCGTCGAGGACGACCTCGCCCGCCGCGAGCGGGAGGGCGCCGATCCGTTCCGCGGTGTCGGCGATGCGGTTCATCGGGCGCAGCGAGAGCCTCACCCAGAGGGTGCCGGCCACGCCGGTGATGCCGAGGGCGATCGCGAAGGAGACCAGCTCCAGTGCGACGACGCGGTTCTCGGTCTCGTGGACCTGGTGCAGGGGGAGGCCGGTGATCAGGACGTCGCCGTCGCGCCCGGCGACGGCGCGGAGGCGGTAGGGGCCCAGGCCGGAGAGGCGCACCGAGCCGGGTGTTCCGCCCACCGGGAGCCGGGCGAGGTTCTGCCGGTCCCGCTGGGTGAGGGCGACGGTGTCGTCGGTGTCGGCCGGGAGAGTGCCCTCGGCGACCCCGTCGTCGTCCGCGTCGCCGTCGACCACGCCCGCGTTGGTGACCTGGCCGTTCACCAGGCGGGCGCCGAAGGTGCCGGGGCTCTGGGCGCGGGTGTCGCCGCGTGGTCCCGGGCCGGCGCCGCCGTGTTCCAGGCTGGCGGCGTACCGTCCGCCCGCGTCGGCGAGGCGCTGGTCGAGCTGGTTCACCAGGTAGTGGTCGAGCGCGGTGGTGACGGCTAGGCCGACACCGGCGAAGGTGACGGCCAGCAGGGCCAGCAGGCCTGCGACCAGCCTGCTGCGGATGGTGCGCGGCACGAGGCGGCTGTCCACCAGCCGGCCCTTCACAGAGCTGCCCTTCACCGAGCGATCCTTCAGGGGGCAGCCCTTCACCGAGCGGCCTTCACGTGACCGGTGCTTTGATCAGGTAGCCGGCGCCCCGGACGGTGTGGATCATCGCCGGCCGGCCCGCGTCGACCTTCTTGCGCAGATAACTGATGTAGAGCTCCACGACATGGGCCTGCCCGCCGAAGTCGTAGGACCAGACGGCATCCAGGATCTGGGCCTTGCTCAGCACCTGGCGCGGGTGCTGCATCAGGTAGCGGAGCAGCTGGAACTCGGTCGGGGACAGCTCGACCGGGATGCCGCCCCGGAGCACCTCCCTGGACTGCTCCACCAGGACGAGGTCACCCAGCACGAGGGCGCCCGCCGGCACTGCGGCCGCGGAGGTGTCCGCCGCCTGGGCCCGCCGCAGCAGCCGCCGCAGCCTGACCACGACCTCCTGCAGGCTGAAGGGCTTGGTGACGTAGTCGTCGCCGCCGGCTTCGATCCCGGCGATCCGGTCCTCGACGGCGTCGCGGGCGGTCAGGAACAGCACCCGTACCTGGGGCTGCTCGGCGTGGATGCGTGCCAGCACCGCCATGCCGTCCAGGCCGGGGAGCATCATGTCCAGCACGACGGCGTCGGGCTCCCAGCCGCGGCACTCCAGCACCGCCTCCTCCCCCGAGGCCGCCCCGCGCGACTCCCAGCCCTCGTGGCGCAGGGCGGCGCACAGAACCTCGACCAGGTCGGGTTCGTCGTCGACGACCAGGACACGCGGGGTGGGCACGGGCATGGCATCCAATCCGGTCGGCGCTCCCGGTCGCAGGGGGCATGCGGTAGCTCTCCGCGCCATTGTGCCGTGCCAGGGTGAGAATCCGCTGAGACCGCGAACCGTCGATCATGGCCCTGAGCTGGCAGAACTCTCTGCGGGAGGGTCCGTGGCGGCGGAACTCAGAGGGAACTGAGAGGTACGGCTGACACGGTGGGCCGGTCTCCGGATCACGGTCGTCCGCGCACCCTGCCGGGCCGCGCGCAGGACGTCGGAGCCGCGCAGAGAGGAACAGGACCATGGGTACCGCAGTCCGGCGACCGCGTCGCGCCGCGCCCGCCGGCCACCCTCGGCACCAGCGCACCTCGCAGCGGCCGGTGCTCCCGCCCTGGCTGCTCGCCCGGCTCGTCCCGCCGGCCGTGGCCACCGGAGCGGGCGCCGTGCTCGCCCTGTGGTGGCAGGACACCTACGCGGTGACCGGTGCCGACCAGTGGCTCACCGGGGCGGGCCGGATCACCGGCCTGCTCGCCGGGTACGCCGCGCCGGTGCTGCTCCTGCTGATGGCCCGGATACCCGCCCTGGAACGGGACGTCGGCGCGGACCGGCTGGCGTGCTGGCACGCGATCGGCGGGCGCTACCTGGTCGGTCTGGTCACCGTCCACGTCCTCACCGTCGTCTGGGGGTCCGCGCTCACCGCGCACCGGGCCGTCGTCGGCGAAACCGTGCGGATGGTGCTCCACGACCCGGACATGCTCAAGGCCACCGCGGCCACCCTGCTCCTCCTCGGCACCGGCGCCGTCTCGGCCCGGGCGGCCCGACGCAGGCTGGGCTACGAGACCTGGTACTACCTGCACCTGGCGACCTATCTCGCGGTCGCCCTCGGCTTCGCCCACCAGCTCACCAACGGCGCCGACCTCGGCCGAGGGCCCGCCCACGCCGGCTGGTACGTGCTCTACCTCGGCACCTTCGCCGTGCTGGGCTGGTACCGGCTCGCCGTCCCGTTCCTCCGCGACCGCCGCCACCGGCTGCACGTCGCGGAGGTCCGTCCCGAGGGCCCCGGGGTGGTGTCCGTCTTCCTGGCCGGTGAGCGGCTGGCCGAACTGCGCGCCGAACCGGGCCAGTTCTTCCGGCTCCAGTTCCTCGCCCCCGGGTTGCGGTGGGCCGCCAACCCGTACTCGCTCTCCGCACCGCCCACCGACCGGTTCCTGCGCTTCACCGTCAAGGGGCTCGGCGGCCACAGCGCCGCCCTCGCCGGCCTCCACCCGGGCACCCGGGTGCGCGCCGAGGGCCCGTACGGGGCCTTCACCGCCCGCCGGCGGACCCAGCGGCGTGTCCTGCTGATCGCCGGCGGCGTCGGCATCACCCCGCTGCGGACCCTGTTCGAGACCCTGCCGGCCGGGCCCGGTGAGCTGACCCTGCTCTACCGGGCCCGGGACGGCGAGGACCTGCTGTTCCGGCAGGAACTGGAGCGGATCGCCGGGACGCGCTCGGCCCGCCTGTCCTACCTCGTCGGCCGTCGTGACGTGACGGGCGACCCGCTCTCCGCCGCCGCGCTCGGCCGGCTGGTGCCGGGCCTGGCGCGGCACGACGTGTTCCTGTGCGGGCCGGCGGCCATGACCGGGGCGGTCACGCACGAGCTGCGTGCCGCCGGCGTCCCCGCCCACCGCATCCACCACGAGTCGTTCGACCTCTGAAGGAGCCCGCCATGCGCCGCGCCGTTCTGGCCAGCACCGTCACCGCAGCCGGCGTCGTCCTGCTGCTCTCCCTCAAGCCGCACGGCTCCGCCTCCCCCGGGGCCGCCCCCGTCATCGGTTCCGATCCGGGCGGCACCGCGTCCGCCGCCCCGGCGACGCCCGGGGGGTCGTCGGCCGGGGAGCCATCGTCCGGGGGTTCGTCGCCCTCGGCCGCCGCAGGAGCGGGTAACGCTTCCGGCACCCGGGTCGTCACCGGCAACGCCGTCGACACCCGCTACGGACCGGTCCAGGTGCGGATCACCCTCAGCGGCGGCCGGATCACCAAGGCCGAGGTGGTGCGGTACCCGTCGGAGAGCAGGCGCGACCTGGAGATCAACCAGTTCGCGCTGCCCCGGCTCAATCAGGAGGCCGTCTCCGCGCAGAGCGCGCGCGTCGACGCCGTCGCCGGCGCCACCTACACCAGCGAGGGCTACCGGCGGTCGTTGCAGAGCGCCCTCGACCAGGCGGGCGTCTGATGCTCGGACACACCGAGCACGCCATGGGGACGGTCTTCTCCTTCGCCGTCCGCGACGCCGCGCCCGCCGACCTCGCCCCGGCCCTCGCCGAACTCCACCGGCTCGACCGGCTCTTCTCCACCTACCAGCCGCTGAGTCAGATCAGCCGTCTCGCCCGCGGCGAGCTGACCCTCGCCCAGTGCGATCCGCTGGTGACCGAGGCCCTCGACCACTGCGCCGCCGTGGCACGGGAGACCGCCGGCTACTTCTCCGTACGGGCCGGCGGCTCCCTCGACCCGTCGGGCTGGGTCAAGGGCTGGGCGATCGAACGCGCCTCCCACCTGCTGACGGCTGCCGGGTTCCCGCACCACAGTCTGACCGGTGGCGGAGACGTCCAGACGGCCGGAGCCCCGGCGCCCGGCCGCTCGTGGCGCGTCGGCATCGCCGACCCGGCGGCCCCCGGCCGGCTGGCCGCCGTCGTCGAGGCGCGCGACCGCCTCGCGGTCGCCGGATCCGGTACGGCAGAACGCGGCCAGCACATCCTGGATCCGCACACCGGGCTCCCGCCGCACGGCGCGCTCTCGGTCACCCTGATCGGCCAGGACATCGCGCTCACCGACGCGTTGGCGACGGCCGCCTTCGCCATGGGGCCAGCCGCCGCCCTGCACTGGGCCGAGCTACGCAGCGGCATCGAGGCCCTCGTGATCCTGTCCGACGGCACCCGCCTGGGCACCTCCGGCCTGACCGCCCTCCTCGCCGCGCCCTGACCCGGGACCACGGCCGCACCGACCCGGCCCTTCGGCGTCGGGTGTTCGTCACGCGGGTGCCTCCGGTGCGCGCGGCCGGGCGCCGTGAACTCCGCCGCCCCCCGGGAGCTCTGTTCCCACGTACCGGGCGCAACTCACCGTTGCGGCGATCACCGCCGTCCCGACGGCGTGGGCGCTCTACGGGGCCGACGCCCTCGGCTCGCGTACCGAGGACGTCGCCGTCCGACGGCGCGCGGCTGGGCGATGGTGGCCACCACCGGCTGGTGTGGCCCCCGCAAGGCCGGGAGCTGAGCGGTCCCACGCGGCTGCGCCACCGCCGAAAGACTTGACGCCGACCGTGCGACGCGGTGCCATGAGTCCGGACGGAGGGGGCACACGGTGGCCGACGAGGGCAGCGATGCCGAGGGCCGGAGCGACGAGCGCCGGAGCGACGAGGGCGACGGTGACCAGCCGGATCGACCGGATCGACCGGATCGACCAAAAGGCCCGTACCAGAACGGATTTGAGGACACCTTCTGGTTGGTACTGCTCGGGCTGATCGTGGTGGTCCTCTTCTTGGTCGGCCTCCTCTCCTCCTTGGGCGGTGACGCCGGACCGGCGAACCAGGACTGGAACTCCGGCTGGCACTGAGCGGGGCGTCCGGCGCTCCGCCACCCGCTGCCCTCCGAGCGGCCTCCGCAGTGACCGCCGTCGTCGGTCACTGACGGGTCTTCTGCTCCGTCAGTCAAACGACTGATGTGCACCGCGCTCGGGTCCGCCAGGGTCGAGGGCACCGGGTACTTCCCGGTGGCGGGCGCGCGGGCGTGCCGCGAGGCCCGTCGACGCACGTGAACGAGGAGTACCAGGATGGCAACCAGTCAGCGGTCCGTCGCACGGTGGAGGACGGTCGTGGTCACCGGGGCAGCGGCGCTCGCCGTCGCCGGCGGCGTCGCCGCACCGGCCGGAGCGGCGACGCTCCCAGCGGGTTCGGCGGCGGACCGTCCGTTCGCCGGGAACCAGGACCTGCGCGACGCCGTGCAGGCGGGGGAACCGGCGCACCCCCGGGACCACCCGAGCGGTCGCCCGCTGCTCAGGCACCACTGGATCATCAAGGCCCAGTACGGCACCGTGTCCGCCCTGAACCGGGCGACCAGCTTCGGCTGGCAGCGCAACTACAAGGACTGGACGGTCGCCATCGTCGGCAACGACATCAAGGGGAAGAGGGTCACCGTCTACACCAAGATCACCAACCTGTTCTACGGTGAAGGCGGCGTCATCGGCGCCCAGACCGCTCCGACACCGCAGGTGCTGATCGCCAAGAACACCATCAAGGCCCAGAACGTCGACATCGTCACCGAGATCGTGAACGTCCACTTCATCAGCCCCCAGTGGCAGGACGTATTCAGCGCCGACTGCAGCGCCCAGGAGAACCTCCGCGACGCTGTGAAGGCCCAGCTCGCCTGCACGATGGGCTGACCCCCTCCGGACCGGCCGGTCGGTCGCAACACCGACCGGCCGGTCCCCAAGGCGCCGTGGTCGTGCCCGCGCATCCAGCACAACGGTGGCACCTCCCCCGCCGGTTGACGGGACGCATCCGTCGGTTGTCCGGCGATCGGACTCGCGCCAGATGTTCCCCGGGCGATCTCAGCGCGGTGCACCGCGTTCTTCCGCAGAGCACGAACTATCTGGCGGGCGCGCATGAGGTGCGGTCCGCCGAATGGCTTCCGAAGTGAGCCGGTACGACGGCCTGCTCTGGGTCGTGAAGGCTCCGTTGAAGACGCGAACGCCCCTTACTCGGGCTCGCCGTCGGGTCTGCCGTGAACGAGTGGGTGCTGACGGCGCGCGGTCGGTGGCGGTTGGCACCCCGGGAGTGGGTGTCCCGGCCGGCGCCCACGGTTCCTCCCTCGTCTCGGAGGCCCACGTCGTAGACCTCCTGCCGCGACAGCCCCCGGGCAGCCGTCAGCCCGGAGCCGAACGACGACCGGGCCGCCCTCCAGCCCCGGGCCGCGACCCGGCCGGCGCCGCGAAACCGAGGCGACGGCGCGGCAGCCCGTGTGACAGCCTGAACGGATGGCTGACGAGGACTGGGTGAGGATCTTCACCGTCGAGAACGCGACCGGCATGCCGCACCCCGGACTGGCCCTCGCCGTTTGACTGCGCGACCACGGCATCGACTGGTCGCCGGTCGACGAGCAGGACATCCGCTGCGACCTGACCTGCGGGCCCGACCGCGAGTCGGGCCGATGGCGGGGCTTCGTGACCGTGTCGGTCCGAGCCGGTGCGCTACGCCCGCTGGGTCTGCACCCGGACCAGCCGACCGCCCGCGCCGCCCTGCCGCTCGCCCCCGACTGGTGGGGCTCCTGGACGCGCACCCGGAGACCGGCCGTCCGGCGCTCGGAGGTCGCCGCCGCCCGGCGCCTGTGGGCCGCGCCCCACCGGCCGGAACGGTTGGCCGAGCTGATCCCGGACGCGCTCAGGGCGTCCCCGCTCCCGGCCGCCGCGCAGGCTCTCGCGGACCTGCGTTCCGTCGTTGAAGGCGACCGGACCGGCACACCCACCGGTTGACGGGCCGACGGGCCCGAGCACCGCTCGGGGGTCCCCGACCACATCGACGGACCGGAGCACAGCGGGCGCGGGAGTGGTCACGACCACCCTGCCCGCGCGGTGGTGGCGGCGCCGGACGGTGATCCGATCGAGGATCACCCGGGGGAGCCGAGCGTGCGCCCGCCAAGGGCGAGCCCGCCCCGGAGCACTGTCTCCCACCACGCCGGCGGTCGCGTGACCGGCATCGATCTGCCCAGAGAGCGCCGCCGCATCCTCGCACCGAACTCAGGCGGACCGGCCCGTCCCACCCGCGGAGGAAGGGGATCGTGCAGCCTTGCCACCTACCGCCGGTACGCCCGCTCCTCGGCCGAGGCGCCCTCGACGACGTCATGACGGTCAGGAGACACGGCATGCCCCCACCGGTTGGTGGTGGCTGCTCCCACCGACAAAGCGCTCGCCGTTCATGGCCGGCTCGATGCGGCGGCGCCGACGTGGACCCCCGCCGGAGTTCAGCGGGGGTCCACGGTTCGGACCGCCGTGGAGGGCCGGCCTCCGTCCGAGCGGCACGCCGGCCGACCTCAGCGACCCTCTGTCACCGGCCCGACGCCGACCTCACTTCCTCAGGTGACGGGCGAAGAACTGGGCCGCGACGTCTCCCGCGAACTGCGGGACGCCGGTGTGCCCGCCCATGTTGGCGTGCAGGGACTTCTCCTGGGAGCCGAAGGCGTCGAAGAGGTCCAGAGCCGCCTGCCGGTCGTTCCCTTCGTCGTCCCACTGCAGCAGGACGTGCAGCGGGATGGTGATCTGCCGGGCCTCCTCGAACATGGCGCGAGGCACGAGACTCCCGGCGAAGAGCCCGGCGGCCACGATGCGCGGCTCGACCACGGCGAGCCGGATGCCGATCGAGATCACACCCCCCGAGTACCCGACCGGGCCGCCGATCCCGGGCAGCGCAAGGAGGGCGTCCAGGGCGGCCTGCCACTCCGGGACCGCCTTTTCGACCAGCGGGAGGACGAGGGCGTCGACGATCTCGTCGCTGACCGGCTCACCCGCCTCCATCGCCCGGCGCAGGTTCGCGCGGACCTGATCGACGGCGGCCAGACGGGGCCGGTCACCGCTTCCGGGGAGCTCGATCGTGGCCGTGGCGAAGCCCTCCGCCGCGGAGTGCCGGGCCCGGTCCACCAGCCGGGGGTACATCTTCCGCAGTCCGAGGGGCGGGTGGCCCAGCAGGATCAGCGGCAGCGGTGCGGATACGGCGGCGGGCGTCCACAGGATGCCCGGAATCTCACCGAGGGTGAATTCGCGTTCGAGGACGCCTTCGTCGAGGCGCTGCTCGGAGGTGAAGCGCATGGTCGTGCCTTTCGGGAGTGCACTGAACGGCGCTCCCGGACGACCTGCCTATCGCCCGACCGTGACCCCGGAGGGGAGCACCCATGTCGATACTGCGTTCACGGGTACCACCTCCTCGATCTCTCGCACGGTCACCGGGAATGTAGCAGCGCACCCCTCGTCCACCAAACGGGTTTCCCCACGGCCTCCGCGAACAGCTTCTCCGGGCCGAGCAGCGGCCTCGTTCACGCGCCGGAACTCCCGACCAGGACAGGGCCGACCCCGGCTTCTGCCGGCCGGGGTCGCGGGAGAACCGCCCTTCGCCGCCCCTGAACGCCGACGAACGCACCAGGCTCGAAAGCCGGCTCGGCTCTCACGGCGCGACCCTCCCCATGACCTGTGAGGGTCCGGACGACGAACAGGCCGCCGTCGCGTCCGCGCCACCGCCCGGTTTCGCGTTGACCGGCCTCGACCGCGGTGAGTCACCCGTGCCCTCCATCACGGAAGGGCGGTCCTCCCCGCAGGCCGGGCCCCGACGTGGGAGGGTTGGCGTTCCCCCTGGTGGGCAGGCGTAGACCGCACTCCGGCCGCCCGGAACAGCCGGGCATCTGCCGGGAACCGTTATTCTCCTATCACTGCTGGCGGGGGTGACCTGGGAAGGGGGCGGGGTGAGAGCGGCGCGGGCTTTGGCGACCCTGGACGAGGTCGGTCTCGGTGACCACGTCTGCTGGCGGATGGGCCCCGCTGCCACGTTCGCCGACGCGCGGGCCTATCTGGCGGACGGAGCCCTGTACGGGGACAAGGTCGTGGTCATCGGTTCCCTCGGCACCGCCGGGATCGAACGTGACGGCAGTCCCTCCACCTCGGTGGTTCTCGACCTGCCGGACGTTCTGGACATGGACATGATGCTGGCTGCGGTGCGCAGGGAAGTCCACACCGCGACCCGCGAGGGTTTCCGGTCCGTACGGGTCCTCACCGAGCGGATGCCCCCGACGGCAGCCTCCGGGGCGGAGGAACTACTGGCCGGGGAGCTCAAACTCGACGAGTTCGCTTCGGAGAGCGGCGCCATGGTGGTGTGCGCGTTCCGGCCGTCGCGGTGGGACCGGACTACCCTGGACGGTGTGGCGTGCATGCATCCTCACGAGGTGGGCACACGTGCTGCGCGTCCGTCCTTTCGGATGTTCAGCACGGGCGCCGACAGGTGGAGCGTGGACGGAGTGGTCGACTTTGAGGGCGCGGCCGCGTTCAATGCCGCGGTCCGCGCCGCGGTCAGGAAGTCGTCGATGGTGAAGCTGGGGTTCCACGATCTTGAGCTCATCGACGCTGCCGGCATGCAGGCTCTGGTCGAAGCGGCCCGTCACCTGCCGGGCCGCCGGATCGTCGTGGAAGGCGCCAACGAGACCGTGCTCCTCTGCTGGGAGCTGGCGGGTTTCGCGGCCGCCGACCTGCCGGTGGTGATGGCGACATGACCGCGACCGTACCCCCGCCGTCCGACCGGGGCGAGAGCCCGTTCCGCCACGAGCTGTACCCCTATCGCGGGGACGCGCAGTTCCTGTCCGGGACCCTGGGATTCATCCACGAGGCCTTGGAGGCCGACGAGGCGGTGGTCGTCGCGGTCCCCTCGGACAAGACCTCGCTGCTGCGCGGCGAACTCGTCGACGAGCCCGCAGTCACCTTCGTCGACACGACGACGGCCGGGTCCAATCCCGGTCGGCACATCGCGGCCTGGTCGGCCTGGATGACCGAGCGGGGTGAAGGCGGCAGGCCGGTCCGGGCCATCGGTGAGACCGCCTGGCGCCATGCGCGCAGCACAGCGCACCTCTCGGAGCTGCGGTACCACGAGTGGCTGCTGAACCGGGCCTTCGCGCGCAGCGCCACCTGGTCGATGCTGTGCCCCTACGACGCCGCCGACGACGACGAGGACGCCCTGCGATCGCTGTCGCGCTGCCATCCGCTGATCCGCCGGGCCGACCGGGATGCGGCCAACGAGGAGTATCTGAGCGCCGAGGAGTACCCCTTCGAGGAGCTGGCCGACCCGTGCGATCCCTTCCAGGAACTGAGCTACACAGAGGGTGATATGGCCGCGATCCGCGCGAAGGTGACGCAGTGCGCGACCGACGCGGGTGTCCTGCGGGACCGGTTGCCGAAACTGGCCGTCGCCGTCACGGAGATCGCGACGAACAGCATCCGCCACGGGGGCGGCCACGGCACCCTGCGCACCTGGGCCCAGGACGCGACGTTCCTCTGCGAATTCCGTGACTCCGGCTACATCTCCGACGTGATGGCCGGCCGCAGCCGCCCCACCGCGGAACAGATCGGCGGCCGCGGCCTGTGGCTCGCCCACCAGCTCTGCGACCTCGTCGAGATCCGCTCCAGCCGCGCCGGGGGAACCACCGTCCGCCTGCACATGGACGCGCCCCGGCAGCAGTAGTGGACCGCCGGAGTCCTGCGCGCGGCGTGAGGGGCGCCGCTTCGCCGACGCCACCGCCCGGCAAGCGCTGACCGGGCCCTTCCGCCGCTGTCCGGAATGCTTCTCGCCGGAATTCAGAGGACGGCGGACAGCCCGGCGGACGCACCGGACCGGCGACGTCAGGGGCTGTCGCCCTGCCAGTCCCAGCGGCGCCGGTCCGAGGGTCGCTGCCGGTAGTGAGCGCGGCCGCCGGCACCGAACGCGCCGAGCTCGGTGGCCAGCACCGCGCCGTGGTCGAGCCGCTCGGCGTCCCAGCCGGTGACGTCCAGGAGCAGGCCGTCGAGCGGGCCGCCGACCAGTTCCCGGTACTCGTGCCCGGGGCGCGGCCCGGGGTCCGGGTCGTCGTGGTCGGCTCCGTACACGCGGCCGCGCAGCAGTGCCTCGTCGTCCATGCCGCCAGCATCCCAGCCGGCACCGACACCGGGCCGGACGGTGGCCCCACGAACCGTCAGGCGCGACGAGACGGTCACCCGTCCACGGCAACGGTCACCGCAACGCGGCGACGGGGTCGGGCAGGTGACGGGACCGGGCGCTATTGCGCGCCGCGCGGCGGCAGCCGTTCGGTGATCCGGTCGAACAGGTCCGTGAGCGGCTCGCTGACGTCCCGGCCGAACTCGGTGAGCCCGTAGGTGACCTGAGGCGGCGTCGTCGGCTCCACCTCCCGCCGGATCAGGCCGTCCTGGACCAGGGCGCGCAGGGTCTGGGCGAGCATCTTCTCGCTGATGCCCTGGATGCTGTCGCGCAGCTCGTAGAACCGAAGGTCATTGCTCCGCAGGGAGATCAGCACCCAGACGCCCCACCGGCTGGTCACGTGGTCGACCACGTCTCGCGCGGGGCAGTCGGTGTGAAACACCTCATACCGACGGCCCGCCCCAGCTTGCCTCAGCTGCGCACCTTCCCTCATGTCCGGAGCTTACCTCCGGGTACGTCCTTACGAGAAGTAAGCCCCTCTCCTAGCGTCAGTTGCCGCAGTACACAACGAACCAGGAGCTGAACATGATCGTGGTGACCGGGGCTACCGGGAACGTGGGCCGTCCTCTGACGCAGGCGCTGGCCGAGGTGGGCGAGCAGGTGACGGCGGTGTCGCGGCGTGCGGCGGCGGTGCCGGCCGGAGTCCGGCACGTGGTGGCCGACCTGGCCGAGCCGACAGGCCTCGTACCCGTGCTGGACGGGGCGAAGGCGCTCTTCCTGCTGCTGTCCGGCGACCTGCACGCCGCCGGGGCCAGGCCCGCCGACCTCATCGGCCTGGCCGCGGCCGCCGGGGTCCGCCGGGTCGTTCTGCTCTCCTCGCAGGGTGTGGCGACCAGGCCGCTCGATCCGTCACGGGTGGCGATGCGCGCGGTGGAGGACGCCTTGCGGGAGTCCGGCCTGGACTGGGCCGTCCTGCGTCCGGGCGGCTTCGCCTCAAACGCCCTGGCCTGGGCGCAGTCCGTCCGCACGGAGGGGACGGTCGCCGCACCCTTCGGCGATGTGGGGGTGCCGGTCGTCGACCCGGTGGACATCGCCGGGGTCGCGGCGGCCTGCCTGCTGGACGACCGGCACACCGGCCGGGTGTACGAGCTGACCGGACCGGAGGTGATCACGCCCCGACTGCAGGCGGAGGCGCTCGCCGCCGTGCTCGGCTCCCCCCTGCGGTTCCACGAACTCACCCGCGAGGAGGCCAGGGCCACGATGACCCGGTTCGTGCCGGTGGAACTCGCCGACGACACCCTGGACATCATCTCCGCCCCGAACCCGGCCGAACTGCGGATCAGCCCGGACGTGGAACGAGTTCTCGGCCGCGCCCCGCACCCCTTCACCGAGTGGGTCACCCGCAACATCGCCGCGTTCCGCTGAGGCACGACCCACCCGCACCACCCGGGCGCCCCGCGCGGCAGCGACCGCACGAGGCGCCCGCCTCCGCCGGCCACTTCCACAGGTCACCGCCACAGCGCCACCGCCGACGGCCCACCTGAGGAAGCCGCACACCGGCCACCCGGACCCCGCTCCGACGACGGAGAGACCGGGACGAGCCGGACGGCCGGGTCCGACGACGGCGATCACGCCGGGCCGCACAGCCCTCGGCCGCCCACTACCGGACGTTCACCCGCCCGGAGAAGCGACGACGTCTCCCGCCGCACGGTCGCCCGACGCCGGGTGGCGCGGACCAGCACGGTGACCAGTGCCGCGAGGTCCGGGGCGCCGGCCGGATCGTCCGTGTAGCGGGTGGTCGGCAGGCGCCCACGTCCCACGCCGCCCACGACGACCGCAGCGCGCACCGACGGGGCGGGCCGGCCGCACGGCCGGCCCGCCCCGACCGGCATCACCGCGTACGGTCGCGTCGGAGTCAGCGGGCGACCTTGTCGGCCAGGTACGCCTCCCAGGTCCGCCTGCCCGCCGGTCGGTCGGGCGCGGTCAGGGCGCCGGAGCGGAAGGCGGCGCCGATCCTCCCCGGGATGAAGACCGGCAGGACGGGACGGCGCTTGCCCGCCGCTCGCAGCCAGTCCCTGGCCAGGCGGTCGGCCGGGTACACGGTGGGGCCGGCCAGGTCCGGCACCCGTCCCCAGCCCTCGGCCGGGGGCGCACCGGTGGCCGGATCGCCCAGGGCCAGCTCGACCAGGCGGTCCGCCACCTCGCCCTGGTCGACGGGCTGGCAGCGGGTGCCGGACGGCACGACGACCACCGGCAGCCTGGACAGGAACCCGAAGGCCGTGTTCAGCAGCTCGGGGAACTGACTGGCGCGCAGATTGGTCCAGCCGATCCCCGAGGCCGCGAGCAACCGCTCGCCCTCCCACTTGATCCGGTAGTAGGGGTACGGGATCCGGTCGACACCGATGATCGAGATGTTGACGATGTGCTCGACTCCGGCGCGCGCCGCGGCCTCCAGCAGGTGCTCGAAGGCCGGAATGTCGTTCTTGAAGTGCCGGATGTCGGTCGCGCAGTGGATGACCGTGCGGACCCCGGCGAACGCCTCGTCCAGCCCGGTGCCGGCGGCCAGGTCACCGGTGAACCAGGCCACCCCCAGGTCGTCCGGGAGCACTGGCCTGCGGGTGAGGGCCCGCACCGGCAGCCCGGTGCGGCGCGCCCGGTCCAGTACCTCCCGGCCGAGCACGCCCGTTGCGCCGGTCACCATGATCGCGTCGTTCTTCATCAGCCACAGCCCTTCTCGTTCTGCCGTTACCGATGAGGAACCGACGACTCACGTGTTCTGTGACAACCCGGAGCACTGGTGCGCCAGGAAGGCCAGTTTGTCCGGGTTCCTGATGAGCCGCACGCCGGTGATTCCGGCACCACCGAGCTCCAGCGCACCGCAGGACGTCAGTGCACCACCCTCCCAGCCCAGCACCACCGCGGTGCCGTTCGCCTCGACGACCTCGATCCGCACCCCGGTCGCCCACCGGGCGAACAGACCCGCCAGGAACCGGGCCACGTTCTCCCGGCCGACGACCGGCCGCCGCGCCGCGCCCACCTTGCCGCCGCCGTCCGACCAGGCGACCACCTGTCCGGCGAGCAGTTCCTCCAGCTGCGCCAGCTCGCCGTGCGCGGCGGCCTCCAGGAACCGCAGCACCAACTCGCCGCTCTCCCCCTGGGAGGAGACGAACCTCGGCCGCTCGTCGCCCAGATGCTGCTTGGCCCTGCGGTAGAGCTGCCGCGCGTTCGCCTCCGAGCAGTCGAGCACGTCTGCGACGTCACGGTGGCTGTAGTCGAAGGCGTCGCGGAGCACCATCGCCGCCCGCTCGGGCGGGGTCAACCGCTCCATCATCACCAGGACGGCCAGCGACACCGCGTCCCGCTGCTCCGCCGTCTCCATCGGCCCGAGCGCCCCGCCGTCGGTCCGGACCGGCTCCGGCAGCCACGGTCCGACGTACTCCTCGCGTCGGGCCCGCGCCGACGTCAGCCGGTTCAGGCACAGGTTGGTGGTCACCTTGGCCAGCCACGGCCCCGGCGCGGCGATCCGCTCCCGCTCGGCCCCGTGCCACCTCAGGTAGGCGTCCTGCACGGCGTCCTCGGCCTCCGCCGCCGATCCGAGCATCCGGTACGCCAACGAGAACAAGCGAGGCCGGTGCGCCTCGAACTCCTGAGCCTTCTCCATGGGAGCACACGCTAAATGATCACTCTCGGGAACCCGTACCTCGGCGGCGGATCGCCCGCGCGCCGGGAGCGGCGGAGAAGCCTGTGCCGGGCGGCCGGACCCGGCGGATCACCCGACCCGGTCGGGACGCGGCCGGAGCCGGGCGCTGAGCACAGCCCCACCGGAGAGATCGGCGGGGTCGACACCCGCGCCGAGCCCCTCGGCGAGACGGTAGAAGAGGCCGCGCATGCCCAGCGGTCCGGTCTCCCCGGTGTCCGGGCAGGCGCCCAGCGCCCGCAGTTCGGCGTCGAAGCGGTGGGGGTCCCGGCCGGTGCGGTGCCGGGGCTCGATGCCCAGGAGGGTGTGCAGACCGGTCACCACCTGCCCGTCCTCGGCGTAGCGGAAGTCCACCAGGGGCTTCTCGTTGGCGTGCAGGGACAGCGCCGCCGTCCCCGTCGAGAGCTCACCGAGCAGTCCGTCGTCCTCGACGCACAGCCAACTGCCGTGCTCCCAGACCCACGCCCACGCCCCGTACCGGCCGGCGGTCACCACATAGGCGTCGTCCTCGTAGAGGAGGTCGTCGAACTCGTCCCTGAACTCCTCCTGGGTGCGCTCGGCGAGCGTGTCGGGGTCCGCGCCCATCCGCTCCAGGAGCCCGCGCGCAGTGAGGCCACGGGCGAAGGTGACGCTCAGCAGCGGCAGGTCCGTGCCGTACATCCAGCTCAGGCCACTCATCCGTAGTCCCTCCGTGCAGCGGTCGGCTCTCCCCGCGAGGCTAGACGGCGGGTACGACAGTCCGGCCCCTGCCGGGTCGGGGCCCGGGCCGCACGCCGTGTCGTCCGGGTACCGCCCGGCCCCCTTCGTTCCCACTCTCGTCGGCCCTCCCACGGACAACGGACAACGGACAACGGACAACGGACAGCGGACAGCGGACAGCGGACAGCGGACAGCGGCACCCACGCCCGACGTCGCCCACCCCACCACCGTCGGGTGGGCCGGCGCGGCGGTCAGGCCCGGTCGACGAGGAGGGCGGTTCCGTCGAGGATGCGGTTCAGGCCGAAGTCCAGCGGGTCCTCGGCCCGGGGGGCGAAGGCTCCGGCCGCGATGGCGGCGGCGAGGGCGGGGTAGCGGTGGGCGTGGCGGTCGAGGGTGTCGGCGGCGAGGCGGTTCCACTCCTGCTCCCCCTCCTCGTCACGGTCGACGAGTTGCTGGGCGAGGTTGCGGATGTGGCCGATGACCAGGAGGACGGTGTCGTGCTGCTGGGCGGCGGACAGTCCGGTCGGGGCCAGCACGGCCAGGGCGGCGTCGAGCCAGGCCAGTTGGTTGGGGCCCATGAGCTGGCGGCGCATGGCGGTGGCGGTCAGGACCCAGGGATGGCGGCGGTAGAGCGCCCAGCACTGGCGGGCCCACTCGGTGAGCCCGGGGCGCCAGCCGGCGGACCCGGCGACGGCCTCGGACGGTACGCCGAGGGCGGAGTCCACCATCAGGTCGACCAGTTCGGCCTTGCCGGGGAAGTACCGGTACAACGCCATGGTGGTGACGCCGAGTTCGGCGGCGACACGCTGCATGGAGACCGCGTCCAGGCCTTCGGCGTCGGCGACCTCGATGGCACCGGCCACGATCCGCCCGGCGGTCAGTGACGGCTTCGGCCCGCGCCGGGGCTGGTCCTGCTCGCCCCACAGCAGCGCCAGGCTCACCTTCGGGTCGCGCTTCTTCTCCCTGCCGGCGGCCATGCGGGCTCCTCACTGCGTGCGACCGGTCGACCGGCCGCTCCCTCTCGTCGGCGGCCACCGCTTCTCGTTGACGGCGCCTCAGAACTGTGTATAACATAAACTCAATTGCTTATTCGATACACAGTTCAGGGGAGCCAGCCATGCTCGACACCGTTCTCATCGCCACCGCCGTCGCCACCGCCGTCGCCGCCACACCCGTCGCCCTCCTCCTCGGCCACCGCCGGATCAGGCAGGCCGCGAACGCCCGGCTGATGCGGATCACCGCCCCCGACGGCGTCGACGAGCAGGAGTTCGTCCGCATCGGCGGGATCGAGCAGTGGATCTCCATCCGGGGCGAGGACCTGGCCAACCCGGTGATCCTGGAGATCCACGGCGGGCCCGGCGCCTCCAACGCGATCTACGGGCCCCGTACCCGGGCCTGGGAGAAGCACTTCACGATCGTCCGCTGGGACATGCGCGGCACCGGCAAGACCCTCGGCCGCTCCGGCGCCGACCACCAGGGCGAGCTCGGCTTCGCCCGGATGTACCAGGACGCCGTCGAGGTCACCGACTTCGTGCGCGCCCGGCTCGGCGTCGACCGGGTCGTCCTGGTCGCCAACTCCTTCGGCAGCGCCTTCGGACTGCGCCTGGCCCGCCAGTACCCCGACCGCTATTGCGCCTACGTCGGCACGGACCAGAAGATCCACGACGCCGACGGTGACGACGCCGACCGCCTCGCCCTGCTGGCCCGGCTGCGCGCCGCGGGCAAGCGCAAGGAGCTCGCCGCCGTCGGAGCGATCGACCGCGACCGCCGGACGTGGACCGCCGAGCAGTACGGCACCTACGCGAAGATCGCCGCCACCACCGACCCGCTGACCTTCAGCACCATGAAGTCCGTGGTCATGAAGTCGCTCTGGTTCTCCCCGCTGCACTCGCTGAGCGAACTCGGCACCCTCGGCAAGGGGATGAAGCTCTCCGAGCAGATCCTCCCCGACACCGCCGGCTTCGACGACCGGGCCGACGGCACCTGCTTCGAGCTGCCGTTCTTCGTCTTCCAGGGCGACCAGGACGTGCTCAACCCGACCGACCGGGCCCGGTGCTTCCTCGACGACGTGCAGGCGCCGGTCAAGGAGTTCGCCCTGATCAGGGACGCCGGCCACTTCGCGTCCTTCCGCCACCCCGACCAGTTCCTGCACCTGATGCTCACCAAGGTCCGGCCGGTCGTCGCCACCGCCGGGCTCCACGCCGCGGGCCGGTGAGGTTGCCGGGGAGACGGGCTCTTCCGCGCGCGCTCGGGTGCGGGCCCGCGACAGCTTCTATGATCTTCGGCATGGCAACCCGACTTGTGCAGATCAACATGAAGGCCCGGGACGACTCCGCGCTCGGCCGGTTCTGGGCGGAGGCGCTCGGTTGGGGCCTCGACAGCGAGGGGCCCGGCGTGACCAACCTCGAACCCGTCGGCTTCAGCTACCCCGATCCCACGGCCGTCTGCATCGATCTCATTGCCCGGCCGGAACCCAAAACGGTCAAGAATCGGGTGCACCTCGACCTGGCCACCACCTCGACGGCCCATCAGACGGAGCTCGTCGCACGGCTGCGGGACCTCGGCGCGACGCTCGCCGACGTCGGTCAGGGCGACGTCCCCTGGACCGTCATGGCCGACCCGGAGGGCAACGAGTTCTGCGTCCTGGAGCCCCGCCCGGTCTACCGGGACACCGGGCCGATCGCCGCGGTGGTGGTCGACTGCGCCGACCCACGGGCGATGGCCCGGTTCTGGGGCGAGGCGATGGACTGGACGCTGCACGAGGTCACCGACGACTACGCGACCATGCGCTCCGCCGCAGGCGTCGGCCCCTACCTGGAGTTCATCCGCACCCCCGACACCAAGAGCGGGTGGAACCGCGTCCACCTCGACCTCCGCCCCTACCGCGGTGACGACCACGCGGCGGAGGCGGACCGGCTGCGCGCCCTGGGCGCCACCGACCCCGGTGTCGACCAGTCCGAGATCCACTGGACGATCCTGGTCGACCCGGAAGGCAACGAGTTCTGTCTCCTCAGCCCCGGCTGACTCCGGCCGAGGCCCGACCGGCTCCGACCGGCCCGGAGAGCGCGGGCGTCCGTCGCACCCGGGTGGCGGACGCCGGTAGGACCGGGGACCGGCCGGCGCGACCTCGCCCGCGCGAGGGGCGGGCGCCGCTCCACCCGATCGCCGAGGCCCTGCTGCGCGGGGCGGCGGCGGGGCAGGCTAGTTTACTCGGGTGAGTCTCCTCGATGATGTGGCCGAGCACGACAGCTGGCGGTGCTGGGTGTGCGACGAACCGGTCGACCCCGACAAGTCGGTGAACGACCCGCGCGGGCCCAGCGTTGACAGCCGGACCGCCGACCGGAAGGCCAAGGTCGCCGAGCGGCTCGCGCACCGCGGGTGCAACTCCCGCAAGGGCGCGGTCAAGGTGGTCATCGCCTGGCCGGACCGCCTGTACGTGGTCGAGCCCGCGCCGCTGATCGCCGTGGCCGCGAGGCTGGAGCGCAAGGGCGGCCGCGAGATGGTGGGCCGCTGCCCGACCAGGCAGGACGCCCAGGAAGCCGCGGACTGGCTGGTGGACCGGTTCTCCCGGCTGGTGCCGGACCTGCCGGTGACCGCCCACATCGAGCCGGGCGGCGGCCAGTTCCTCGTCACCCTGGCCACCGGCCGCCGCTGACCGGGGATCACCGGCACGAGCGTCACAGGCCGAACCAGCACCCGGGCGGGACCCGCCCGGACGGTCCGGCGACTCGGGCCGTCCGGGCCGCCTCGAGCACCTGGGCCGACGTGCCCACGGCGCCCTGCGAGTAGCCGGCGATCAACAGGCGCAGCGCCCGCTCGGTCGCCCCGTCCGCCGGGGTGAGCACCATCAGCCGCTGGTCGGAGCCGTCCGTGGCGGCGAGCTGGTCGTAGCAGAGGGCCAGCTCCCCGCCCACCGGGTGTCGCATCCGCTTGCTGCCGTGGGACCGCTCGCGCACTGTCCTGTCCTCCCACCAGAGGGCCGGCAGCGGCTTCTGGCACGCGATGACCTGGGACATCCCGGCCACCGTCACGATCCTCACCGGCGCCACACCGGCCGGCGCGGTCGCGGGGCCCAACGACACCGGCGCCACCGGCTACCTGGGCCCCTGCCCGCCGGCCGGCGACCGCGCGCACCACTACGTGCTCCGGGTGGTGGCGCTGGACGTGCCCGGCCTGGGCCTGGCCGCGACCAGCACCCCCGCCGTGGCCTCCTTCTCGATGGCGATGAGCGGACACATCCTCGCCACCGCGGAGCTGACCGCCACCGCCCGGCGCTGACCCGCCCGCCGCTGACCGTCCCGGCTCCCGGGGCGGCGCCGACCACGACGGTGGCAAGGAGCACCGGGAGCCGCGTCTAGAGGAGGCCCAGGTGGGCCTCGACGCCGGCCCCGTCGCAGCTGGCGTCCCACAGGCGCCCGGCGACGGCCGGATCGGTCATGTGGGCCCGCGCGGGCTCCAGCCGCGGCGCGCCGCGCAGGCCGAAGGCCCTGGGCCCCCACAGCTGCCCTCCCCGCACCCGCGGGTCCAGGACCGCCCGGACGATCGGCCACGCCCCGGCGTCCTTGCCCTGGAGCAGCAGCCCGGCGGGCAGCGCGCGCAGCCGGGTGCCCCGGGACGCCGCGTGCACCCCCGGGCGGGGCGGGGTCAGGGAGTCCAGGGCGCCGCCGGGGTGGGCCACCACGCTGAGCAGGGTGCTGCCGCGGGCGCGCAGGCGCCGGTCCAGCTCGAAGGCGAAGGACATCTGCGCCAGCTTCGACCGGCCGTAGGTGCGCCCGGGGCGGTAGTCCCGAAGCGACTGGAGGTCGTCCGGGTCCAGCCGCTCGGAGCGCGCCGCGAAGCTCCCCACCGTGACGATCCGGGCGGCCGGCGCCGCGGACAGCAGGGGCGCCAGTGCCCGGGTCAGCGCGACGTGGCCGAGGTGGTTGACCCCGAACATCAGCTCGTGACCGTCCTCCGTCGTCCGCCGCGGCGGGTCGTCGAGCGCGACGCCCGCGTTGTGGACCACCGCGTCGAGGCGGTCGAGCCCGAGGCCGTCCGCGACACCGCGCACGGACGCCAGGTCGGCGAGGTCCAGCGGAAGGTGGCGCAGCCGGGCGCCGGGAACACGCGACCCGATCGCCGCCATGGCGGCGCCCGCCCTCCCCCGGTCCCGGCAGCCGAGCACCACGACGGCCCCGGTCGCGGCGAGCTGCTCCGCGACGAAGTAGCCGATTCCGGCGTTGCCTCCGGTGACCAGGAAGGACTTGCCGTCGGCGGACGGCAACCGGTGGACGTCCCACGGCGGGCTCAGGGGTGCGGGGGTCATGACGAGTGGCTCCTTCGACTGGGGGAGGTGTGCGGACGGCGGCGCCGACCTGACCCATCACACAGCGGCCGACTCACCGATCACTGATGGATCGCCGTCATCACCGACAGCCCCCCGTCACCTCCCCGAACGCACCGCCGGGCACGGCGCCTCGGCCGGCGGCCGGCACCGCTCGGAGGCGGCTGATCCCCCGGCCGCCCCCACCGCGGCCGCAAGGCCGCAAGGCCGCGAGGCCGTCGGTCACGACTCGCTGGGAGCGTCCTCGCCGCCGGCGCGGGCGGCGGCGAATCGCCATGCCTCGATGTCGCGGTAGCGGATCGGCCCGGGGCCGCGGCCGATGTTGCTGCCGACGAGGTGGAGGCGTTCGGTCCGCCAGGGCCGGCCCACGAACCCGGCGAGTCCGGCCGCGGCCTGCGGCACGCTGGTGGGGTCGTCGCGGCGGGACCGTGCCAGCGTCAGATGGGGGCGCAGGGGGCGTTCCGTGAACGCGATCCCGCAGGACCTGATGACGCTCCGGACGTCGGTGGCGAGCAGGTGCAGTCCGTCCAGGTCGCCGTCGATCCCGCTCCACAGCAGGCGCTGGTCGAAGTGGCCGCCGCCCCGCAGGCCCAGGCGCAGAGCCGGGCGCGACGCGGCCTGGCCGGCAAGCGCCGACCGCAGCAGCGGCACCGCCGTGGCGGGCAGTTCGCCGAGGAAGGCCAGAGTGATGTGCCAGTCCTCGATCCGGTTCCACCGCAGCCGCGGGTACCCGGCGTAGGCGGGTCGCAGGGCCCGGGCCAGTTCGTCCTTGGCATCGTCGGGTGGGGCCAGCGCCACGAAGACGCGCAGGGTCGAGGGCTCGGGTCGATCGTCCACGAGGGGGCAGGCTAGCCGAGGCCGGTCCGCCCGCGCGCGCCGGGGGCGACGGTGCGTGGCGGGACGGGCGCGGCTCGGGCGTTCGCGTCACCGGGCTGGTCGTGACCCCGCCGGACGAGACGAAGCCGGTCCCCCTCACCTGGCCGGGCACCGGCACCCTGCCCGTCACGGACGGCGGCGGCTCCCCGGTGAAGGTCGGCCCGATCGGAAGCGCCGGCCAGGGCAACTGACGCACCCGCCGGGCGCACCGTCGAAGGCCGTCCGGCCGGTGCGCCGCCGGCCGGCCCGCGTCCGGGGCCGACCGGGGTCACGGCTCCACGTAACCTCTTCCTGTGCCCGACTCCCGCCTGCTTCGCGTCGCCGTCCTCGTCCTGGAGGGCGCGAAACCGCTCGATGTCGGCATTCCCGCCCAGGTCTTCACGACCCGCGCGAGCATGCCGTACGAGGTGCGGGTGTGCGGGGCCGCGCCCGGTCCGGTGACCGGCGGCGACGGCCTGTCGTACCTCGTCGCCCACGGCCTCGACGCGCTGGC
This sequence comes from Kitasatospora sp. NPDC005748, assembly GCF_040630735.1. Lineage (NCBI taxonomy): Bacteria > Bacillati > Actinomycetota > Actinomycetes > Kitasatosporales > Streptomycetaceae > Kitasatospora > Kitasatospora sp. NPDC005748. The sequence goes on along the minus strand of NZ_JBEXYD010000064.1, from coordinate 4,814 downwards.
GTGGGCCGACATCGTCTTCGTCCCCGGGTACCGGTTCCCGGGCCGCGACGACCCGCCGCGGGCCGTCGTGGACGCGCTGATCGCCGCCCACCACCGGGGCGCGCGGCTCGCCGCCATCTCGACGGGCGCCTTCGCGCTCGCCGCCACGGGCCTGCTCGACGGCAAGCGCGCCACGACGCACTGGCACTACGCGCGGGCGCTCGCGGCGAAGCACCCGCTCGTCCAGGTCGACGAGAACGTCCTGTTCGTCGACGAGGGCAGCGTCCTGACGTCCGCCGGCGCGGCCTCGGGCATCGACCTGTGCCTGCACATCCTGCGCGGCGACCTCGGGGTGGCCGCGTCGAACCACGCCGCCCGTCGGCTGGTCGCCGCCCCCTACCGCAGCGGCGGCCAGGCGCAGTACGTGCCGCGCAGTGTGCCCGAGCCACTCGGCGAGCGGTTCGCCGCCACCCGCGAGTGGGCGCTGCACCGGCTCGGCGAGCCCCTCACCCTCGAACTGCTCGCCCGGCACGCCGCGGTGTCGCCGCGCACCTTCTCGCGGCGCTTCGTCGACGACACGGGGTACACGCCGATGGAGTGGGTCATGCGGGCCCGCCTGGACCGGGCCCGTGAGCTGCTGGAACGCTCCGAGCGGCACATCGAGCAGATCGCCGCCGACGTCGGTCTGGGCACCGGTGCCAATCTGCGGCTGCACTTCCGTCGCATCCTCGGCACGACGCCGAGCGAGTACCGGCGCACCTTCACGGCCCAGCAGTCCTAGGAGCAGCCCGGGCCGTTCCGCGCGGGGTGTTCCGGGTCTACGGCGTCCCGGCCGGGGGCGGGCCGGAGGCTCCGACGGCCTTGGCGCAACGCGTGGGGAGGTGCGCGAACGCGCTCCCGCGTTCGGGCGGGCCGACGACCTCGATGTCGGCGTCGAAGCTGCCCAGGGCGGCGGCCAGGCCGGTCCAGGACCAGGATCCGAGGACGAGTCGGCAGCGGTCGGGGCCGAGCGCTTCGACGATCCCGTCCCGGGCGAAGCCGGCGACGGTGGGGGCGGGGAGGCCGAGCACGACCTTGCCTCGTCGCCTTCCTGGACGACGGCCGGGGCCCGCTCGGATCATCTTCGAGGACGGGTGAGCTGGCGTGATCCTTTTGAACCGTGGCAATCACGCCGCTGTCGTGAGCGGGCGCCGTACGCGAGATTTGGTGGTGAACCGAAGGGACACCACTCATGACGCGCATCGCCATCAACGGATTCGGCCGCATCGGACGCAATGTGCTGCGTGCGCTGCTGGAACGTGACAGCGACCTGGAAATCATCGCGGTCAACGACCTCACGGAGCCCGCCATCCTCGCGCGGCTGCTCGCCTACGACACGACGGCCGGCCGGCTCGGCCGCCCGGTGACCGTCGACGGAAACGCCCTCGTCGTCGACGGCCGTCGCATCACGGTGCTCGCCGAGCGTGAACCCGCGCAGCTGCCGTGGGCCGAACTCGGCGTGGACATCGTGCTGGAGGCGACCGGTCGCTTCACCTCGGCCGGGGCCGCCCGCGCCCACCTCGCCGCCGGCGCGAAGAAGGTCCTGGTCAGCGCACCGTCGGACGGTGCCGATGTGACGCTGGCGTACGGGGTCAACACCGACGCCTACGACCCGGCCGCGCACACGATCGTCTCGAACGCCTCCTGCACGACCAACGCCCTCGCGCCACTGGCCGCGGTGCTCGACGACCTCGCCGGCATCGAGCACGGCTTCATGACGACGGTGCACGCCTACACGCAGGAGCAGAACCTGCAGGACGGCCCGCACCGCGACGCCCGCCGGGCCCGTGCCGCCGCCGTCAACATCGTGCCGACCACGACCGGCGCCGCCAAGGCGATCGGCCTCGTGCTGCCGAACCTCGACGGCAAGCTGTCGGGCGACTCGATCCGCGTGCCGGTGCCGGTGGGCTCGATCGTCGAACTCAACACCACCGTCACCCGCGACGTGACGCGCGACGAGGTCCTCGCCGCGTACCGCGCCGCGGCGCAGGGGCCGCTCGCCGGCATCCTCGAGTACTCGGACGACCCGCTCGTGTCGTCCGACATCACGGGCAATCCGGCCTCGTCCATCTTCGACTCGGCCCTGACCCGCGTCGACGGCCGGCACGTCAAGGTGGTCGCCTGGTACGACAACGAGTGGGGCTTCTCCAACCGCGTGATCGATACGCTCCAGCTCCTCGCCGCCAACTGACGGCAAGTCAGCTACCGCGGAACGCTCGACCGGGATCTCCCGGTCGAGCGTTCCGCACGCGCGCACCCGACGAGCAGCGGACGAACCGGCCGGGCCCCGCTCAGTAGGTGAAGTGGGTCGAGTGCCCAGTGGATGTTCCGCCCGGCCGGTACGGTGTCAACCCGTCGCTGGTCGTCGGGGGTTGCGGATCACCCCGCAGGGATCGGGCCGAGGTAGGTGCCGCCGGAGACGTCGAGGGTCTGGCCGGTCACCCAGCGGCCCCGCGGCCCCGCCAGGAAGCCCACCACATCGGCGACGTCCTCCGGTTCGCCGATCCGTCCGAGCGCGGTGATCGACTCCAGCCCGGCCACCGCCTCGGGAGCGCCCGTCCACCCGGCGGTCATGTCGGTCAGTACCACCCCGGGTTCGACCGTGTTCACGGTGATCCCGCGCCGGCCGAACTCGTTGGCGAGCGACGGGCCGAGAGCGGCCAGCGCCGCCTTGGTCACGGTGTAGCCGATCTGGAGGGGGCTCGCGATCCGGGTGGCCGCCGAGCCCACGTTGACGATCCGGCCGCCGTCCCGCAGCAGGGGCAGCGCCCGCTGGATCACGAAGATCGGCGTGCGCACGTTGACCGCGAGCAGCCGTTCCAGCTCCTCCTCGGTGAGCTGCCCGATCGAACTGGCCGAGTGGACACCCGCGTTGTTGACCAGGATGTCCAGACCGTCGGCGCCGTGCTCGGCCAGCCCGGCGGTCACTGCCTCGAACAGCCGGTCCACCGCGCCGCTTTCGCCGAACCCGGCCCGCACCGCGAACGCCACACCGCCGGCCTCGGCGATGAGCGCCACCGTCTCGGCGGCGGCCGCTCGGTTCGCACCGTAGTGGACCGCGACCAACGCCCCCTCGGCGGCGAGCCGTCGGGCGACGGCGCGCCCGATCCCGCGCGAGCCGCCCGTCACCAGGGCGGCCTTGCCGTCCAGTTCCCCCACGTCGTCTCCCCCGTCGGCGTCCCGGCCGGAACCGGGGCCGGTCTCGAAGCAAGGTCCGGAGTTCCGCCCCCGTCGAAGGGGCGAAGATGTCCGGGATCGGCTCGTGTCGACCGATGGGCCCACCCTCTGGACCGCACTGTACGGGAGGTTCGAGGGCGAAGTCCGGGAAACGCGGAGGCCGGGCCACCCGGCGGCGGGGGCGGGCTGTCCGCAGCGGTGGCTCCGGACGCACCGGTGATGGTGCCCCACGGGTCGCCCGGAGTCACGGGCCGGAGTCACGGGCCGATATCACGGGCCGGAGTCACGGGCCGAAGCCGCAGGCCGGAGACCTTCGGGCGGCCGGTCCCGAATCCACCCGACCAGGTCCTCCCCACCGGCTCCGGAGGGTGACCGGCACCGACCCCGGCGGTGGGCCGAACGGGTGAACCGCAAGCCCTCCCGCCGTCGACCACCCGCCACCCACCGTGTCGCCGCCACCACGGGTACCCCCCGTTCCCGGGCCCCGCTCGCCGGCATCGGCAACACTCCGTCGCCACCCCGGCCACAACCCCATCCGGGCCGTGGCGCAAGCGGGTTCACGACGCCGGTGACGCTGAGCGAACGTCATGCGGGAGGCCGTTTCGGCTCGGCCCCGATGGCAAGGCGCTCCTCAGACCCATGGAGGAGGCGTAACTGATGATCACCGAACAGCAGATCCGTACCGTCCTCGACCACCCGGTCCACGATGCCGACGGCCACCGCATCGGCAAGGCCGACCACCTGTTCCTCGACGACATGACGGGCAAGCCGGAGTGGGTGAGCGTCAAGACCGGATGGTTCGGGACGAGCGAGTCGTTCGTCCCGATCCGCGATGCCCGGATCGTCGACGACCACCTCGAAGTGCCCTACCCGAAGGCCACCGTCAAGGACGCGCCCAACGTCGACGTCGACGGCGGCAACCACCTCTCCGCCCAGGAGGAGCACCGTCTGTACGACCACTACGGCATCGCCTGGGACAACGCCTGGCACGAGGCCAACCAGCCCGGCGACGGCGGCTGGGCCCACTCCGGGGACCGGACCGCGGCCACCGGCGCGGCAGGCGCTGCCGCCGCCACCGCGGGTACGGGCACCCGGGCGGGTACCGCGGCCGACCAGGACGACGCGATGACCCGCTCCGAGGAACGGATGACGGTCGGGACCGAACGCCACGAGGCCGGCCGCGCCCGCCTGCGCAAGTACGTCGTGGAGGAGGAGCAGCAGCGGACCGTACCGGTGCGCCACGAGGAGGTCCGCGTCGAACGCGAGCCGATCACCGAGGCCAACCGGGACGCCGCACTCGCCGGTGAGCCCATCGGCGAGGCCGAGCACGAGGTCGTGCTGCACGAGGAACGGCCGGTGGTCCGGACCGAGGCCGTGCCGGTGGAACGGGTGCGGCTGACCACCGAGGAGCTCGTCGAGCAGGAGACCGTGACCGGCACGGTCCGCAAGGAGCGGATCGAGGCGGAGCTGCCCGAGGACCCGCCCGCGACGGGCAAGGACCGGCGCCGCTGAGCCACCGGTGCCGCCGAGCGCGGTACCGGTGTCCGGACGGGCACGGGAGCAGAACGCGCGGGCGGGCACGGCCGGGGTCCAGATCGTAATAGCACACGTCTGAACTC